>CAZMBZ010000257.1:0-7856 GCA_964564285.1 uncultured Planctomycetaceae bacterium
CGCAGCGGGCCGTTGTCGGCCTTGCAGTTGAGGTCGCCGCCGTTGTCGCTGGTGAAGATAACCAGTGTGTTGTCAGCCAGCCCGGAATCCTTGATGGCCGCAACCACCTTGCCAATGCCATCATCCATGTGCTCGATCAGCGCCACCAGCTTCGCGCGTTTCATCTCGATGCCGGGCTGGCGTTTGAGGACTTTCTCCAGGTAATCCCTGGGCGGTTGAATCGGAAAGTGGGGGGCGTTGTAGGGCAGGTACAGGAAGAACGGTCTTTTAATATTGGCATCGGCATCGGCATCGGCGTCGCCGGGTGCGGCCTGCTTTCGGCTGCGGATGTAATCGCACGACCACTGCGTGAACAGGTCGGTGGCGTGGCCTTTGGGATCTATGGTTTCCCTGTTGCGCCGCATGTAGTTCTTCCCGTCGCGGCGGTGCGAGTAGTAGTCCTGCATCATGTCGCCGAGGAACCCCTCGAACAGATCGAAGCCGCGATCGTTCGGCAGGTTCGGCGACGCAAGCCCGAGGTGCCACTTTCCCACGATGGCTGTGTCGTATCCAGCCTGCTTGAGCATGTCAGGCAGTGTGCGGGCAGATGGCGCGAGATAGCCCCAGCTCTTGTTGTCACCCGTGCGGATAACTCCGGGCACGCCGACCAGGGCTGGGTATCGCCCGGTAAGAATCGCCGCCCGCGTCGGCGCGCATACGGGGCAGTTCGCGTAGAAGCGGCTGAAGCTCATTCCCCCGGCCACCAGCGCGTCGATGTGCGGCGTGCGAAGGTCCTTCGCTCCGTAGCTGGACAGATCGCCGTATCCGAGGTCGTCGGCGAGTATCAGCAGGATATTCGGGCGTGTGGCGCTGGGTGTCTCGCTCGGAGTCGTCGCGTCTTCGGCCTGGGGGGCCGCATCGGCTGCGCAGCCCGCGAGGCCAGGAAGTGTCGCCGCGACGGCGGCCGCGGCTGCGCCGGTGGAAAGCCTGCGAAGGAACGCCCGCCGCGAAACCTTGTCTTGCCGCTTCATATGCCTGCTCCTTGACTACTTGGGCTTGCCTGTATCCGCTGCCGCCTTTTTGAGCGCTGACATCGCCTTGCCGCCGGGCGACATGGGCGACATTATACCGCCCACCGCTCACGCCCGCCACGATGTCGGATGTTTTGGGATTGTTCCCCGGCGGCGGTCGCCAAGGCGGTTGAATCGCCATGCCGGGCACGGCGATTCCTTGCCGGAATCGCAGCGCAGTTTGGTGATCTTCCGACACAGGTATATGATTGATTAGAAGGTCCGCGATGGTCGCGGGCGCAAGTCTATTCGGGAAGCATTGATCGAACTCCGTACAGAATCCAAAAGGGAGAATCACCATGGCTCGAAGAGTAATGGCGTTTCGTTGGTTTTTGATTGCGCTTATTGGTGCGGCCGGCCTTGCCTTATCGGCGGCCTGGGCCCAGGAAGCGACAATGACGAAGCCTCCATCCAGCTATTCGCCTGTTGTGGCCCAGGAGTCGTTCGCCAAGACGATGGCCCGCATGTCTGCCGAAAAGGCCGACGTTATGAAGCGGCACATGGCCCTGCTCGAGCAGCGTTACGACTTGGGCGATCACCCAGCCAAGGGCGTGAAAATGTCGCGTGGCAGGGCGGTGCAGGAAGGCGTTCGGGTGAAGCTTCCCAAGTCGATAACCTGGCAGAAGCTCGCAGGGATGTCGCCCGAGCAGATACGTGCGAAAGACGCCTGGCCGGCGGGTTTCTATCCGCTGCCGCACCCGAACCATCCCGAGGGCGGCATGGTGTTTCCGCAGAATCACATAGACGAGATAAAGAAGCAGACCGGGCGCGACCTTACCCGCTTCGACCTGGACTTCGACCTGCCGGACCATCTTCTAGCGGACTTCCCGCCGGCGATCTACCTGACGACGCGCACCGATCTCGGCGACGTGTCCAAGGGCAGGATGATCACGAGTGACAACTACCATGAGCTGTTCAACGGCATCCTGAATCCCAAGCAGCTCGAGGGCCTGCGCCTGCTGGTGACGCCGTTCCCGCAGCAGCAGTTCAACGCGACGGAGGATCGCCGTTCGGCCCGGCCCAGCCTGGGCGTGACGTGCTTTGACTGTCATGTTAATGGCCACACCAACGGTACGACTCACCTGGTGGGCGATATTCGCCCGCAGGAACTCCGCCACCGGTTGGACACGCCGACGCTTCGCGGGGTGAACATTCAGCGATTGTTCGGTTCGCAACGTGCGCTCAAGAGCGTCGAGGATTTCAATGAGTTCGAGCAACGGGCGGCCTACTTCGACGGTGACCACGTCATCGCTGCCAAGAAGGGCGTCAATGTGCTGGATCGTGGTAGCCAGGTGCACTTCATGGCTGAGTTCCAGGCGATTCTGGACTTCCCGCCCGCGCCGAAGCTCAACATCTACGGCAAGCTCGACCCGAAGAAGGCCAGCAAGCAGGAGTTGCTCGGGCAGGAGGTGTTCTTTGGCAAGGCCCAGTGCGGCGTCTGCCACCAGGCCCCTTACTACACCGACAACCTCATGCACAACCTCAAGGCTGAGCGATTCTTCAAGCCTACGATGATCCACGGGAGACTGGCTTCGTCGGATGGGCCGATCAAGACCTTCCCGCTTCGGGGCATCAAGGATTCCCCTCCGTACATGCATGATGGGCGATTGTTGACTCTCGAAGATACGGTCGAGTTCTTCAATCTGATCCAGCAACTGAAGTTAACGGACAAGGAGAAGGCTGCCCTGGTCGAGTTTATGAGGGCTCTCTAAGCGAAGGCAGGAAGGACTCCAGACGTAAAACCTTCAATGGGGCCGCGCCCGTAAAGGCGCGAATATTGCGCAAGCCCAATAAAGGCTCTTGCGTAATGGCTATCGGTGCCGATACATATACCGTCGCTGGATCGTTAAGCACGTCTCTGCCGACAGTAAGTGTTGAATTGCCGGTTTCATAATCCCTAGCGAAGGAGCGCACCGATGATGAAGACCGTCACTGGAGTGATGGCGCTGATTTTGGCGTTGAGTCTCTTGGCTGCCTTCCCGGCCGCGACGCCGGCGGCTGAGAAGGCTGCCGAAAAAGCTGCCGAGAAAGCCCCCACACCCGCCGAGCAAGAGCGGGCCGGGTGCAACTGCATCTTCTGCCAGGCCAAGGAGAAAATGCACGAGGCCACCCCGTGGCTGAAGCTTTCCGCCGACTTGAGGCTGCGTGAGGTCTTCGTGCCCAACCTTTTGCTGGACAAGGAAGACAGGCACTACCAGCGGTATCGCGCCAGGCTCGGCGGGACCGTCACGCCGTGCGAGGATATCGATTTCAATTTCCGCTTGGTCTACGAGCCGCAGCATTTTTGCCAGCCTTCCCGCAGGCTTCCAGCTCGCAACGAGTTCTATCTGGATGAGTGGATCCAGGACGAGGCGATCTTCGACCGAATGAACGTCACCTGGCGAAAACCGTTCGGCCTGCCTGTCAAGGCGACCGTGGGTCGACAGGATATTATCCTGGGCAACGGCTGGCTGGTACTGGATGGCACGCCGCTGGACAACTCGCGAACGATCTTCTTCGACGCGGTTCGGCTGACGTGGGACCTGGCGGCCTGCCAGACCACCATCGACACGATCTACATCGATCAGCACGCCGACAGCGATCGCTGGATCGATCCGTTCTGCGACAAAGATTATCACAACATGGAGCAGGACGAGCGGGGCGTCATCCTCTACGTCACCAACAAGTCGCTGGCCAGGACCGAGCTCAACGGATACTTCATCTACAAGCATGACGAGCGTGATCTGGGCGGCCGGGCCGGCGACATCGCCTTGGGCGGCATGGCCCCGTGGCAGGCGGGCTCCAACGCGGATATCTACACGTTCGGCGCCAGGGCCGCCCACGGCCTGACCAAGAACATCAACCTGTTGGGCGAGTTTGCCGTGCAGTTCGGCGAGAAGAACGACCAGGAGCTATGTGCCTGGGGCGCCAACACGCTGGCGAGCTACAACTTCAAAGACGCCAAAAAGCACGAGGTCCACATCGGCTACGAGTTTGCCTCCGGCGACCAGTCCGGCAACGATGGGCGAACCGAACAGTTCGACCCGCTCTGGGGCCGCTGGGCAAGGTGGAGCGAACTGCTGGCCTATACCGTCGCCCTGGAGAACCGCCCCGGCGAGGCCACGAACCTCCACAGGTTCAACGTCGGCATGTCCTGCGTACCGTGCGAGAAGGTTACTTTGGGGGCCGACTATCACTTGTTGTTCTCGCAGCATAACTCCTACGGCGGCAGGGGAATATTCAGTGGAGACAGCAACTTCCGCGGGCAACTCATCGCCGGCAAGATGACCTACAAGTTTAACCAGCACGTCAGCGGACACCTGTTGGCCGAGGTGTTCTTCCCAGGCAACTTCTACAGCGACGCACGCAACGAGGTGGCTGGGTTCTTCCGGTACGAGCTGAACTTCACCTGGTAAGCCAGGCGTATCGATCGTAAAGCACGCCCCTCGGGGCCGCGCCGGTCTTTGCAGGCAGGTGCGGCCCCGATTCGCGCGCCGCGCCTCAGGCCAATGGTTGAATACCACGGTCAACCGGGTACGCTATTCTCCCATGAACAAATCGCATGTCCCATCTCGCGCGGGTGTCGTATGCATCCTGGCCGGGGCGATTGTCCTTGTCGGCGGGTGCAGGTCCGAAACGCCAAGGACCCCGCCGACAACAAAGCCCGCGGCCGCGCCGGCATCCAGCGTTGCCACGGAGACAATCGCGGCCTCGCCAATGCCGGCGAATCCCAGCCCCGGCGCTACCATGACCAACTCCGTCGGTATGACGATGGTCTACGTTCCCCCGGGCGAATTCCGAATGGGAAGCGACCTTGCCGAGCCGGGCAGGCATGACGATGAAACCGCCCACGAGGTGAAGATCACCCGGGGGTTTTGGATCGCCGCCACCGAGGTCACCCAGCCGCAGTGGGAAAAAGTGATGGGCTTCAACCGTAGCGATCCGAAGGGCGAGAACCTGCCCGCCAGCCGACTGTCCTGGCCACAGGCTGTCGAGTTCTGCCGCAAGCTCAGCCAGACCGAAAAGCGACCCTATCGCCTGCCCACCGAAGCACAATGGGAATATGCCTGCCGCGCCGGCTCGGGCGGGGCTTGCTCCGGCGGGCAACTCGACGAAGTCGCCTGGCACATGGACAACAGCGGCGAGGCTCCGCATGAGGTCGCCGGCAAGAAACCCAACAAGTGGGGCCTCTACGATATGCACGGTAACGCGGCTGAGTGGTGCAGGGATTTCTACCAGCGCGACCTCGGCACCGGCCTGGCAATCGATCCCCCCGGCCCGGCCGAGGGCAAGGCCCGAGTCGTGCGAGGCGGATCGTGGGGCCATTTCGCCCGCGCCTGCCGCAGCGCCGCCAGGGCAAGCTTCAATCCCGCCTACCCGTTGGAACGGGTGGGCCTGCGAGTTATCATCGAAACGAAAGCACAAGTATCTCCAAACCCCTGACATTCGGAAGGCGATAGACATGGCTGAAACATCGAAAACCACCAGACTGGGCCGACGCGATTTCCTTGCCGGCGCCGCAGCCGCCGCTACGTTCACGATTCTCGACCCGGCCCGGGTCCGCGGCACGCAGGCCAACTCAAAAGTCGAACTGGGCATCGTCGGCTGCGGCGGACGCGGCAAGTGGATCGCCGATCTGTTCGCCAAGCACGGTGGATACCAGATCGTAAGCTGCGGCGACTATTTCGCCGACCGCGTCAAGGGCGTCGGCGACAAGCACAACATTGCCCCCGCACGTCGGCACACCGGCCTGTCGAACTACCGCAAGCTCCTTACCGACAAACTCGACGCCGTCGCCATCATAAGCCCGCCATACTTCCACCCCGCCCAGGCCGCCGCATCCGTCGCCGCGGGCAAGCATGTGTACCTCGCCAAGCCCATCGCCGTAGATGTGCCAGGATGCACTACCATCGCCGAGTCCGGCAAGCAAGCGTCCGACAAGAAACTCGTCTTCCTGGTCGATTTCCAGACCCGCGCCAATGCCTTCTACCAGGAAGCCGTAAAACGCGTCCATAACGGCGACATAGGCAGGCTTGTGAACGGCACGGCCGGTTATTTCTGCGGGCTGATCTTCGGCACGGTGCTGCCCGACAACGTCGAGGGCAGGCTGCGGAAGTGGGGCATGGACAAGGTCCTTTCCGGCGACATCATCACCGAGCAGAACATCCACTCGCTGGATGTATGTTCGTGGATCGCCGACGCCCAGCCGTTAAGCGCCGTCGGCACGGGCGGGCGCAAGCTTCGCAAGGGCGACAACGTGGTGTTCGACCATTTCAACCTGGTCTTCGAGTACCCGGGTGGTCTGGCTGTGTCGTTCGCATCCCGGCAGTTCGGCGCCGGGCCGGGCGGCATCGACAACGTCATGTTCGGCACGCGAGGCGCCATCGAGACCCATTACGGCGGCGCGGTGAAGATTCACGGCAAGGCGCCGTACCCGGGCGGGAAAACAGGCCGCATTTACAAGGATGGCCCCATAACCAACATTGCGACCTTCCACGATTCCATCCAGGCCGGCAAGGTGAATAATCCTACCGTCGCGCCGTCGGTTCGCAGCAACCTGACGACAATTATGGGGCGAACTGCGGCCTACACCGGCAAGAAGGTAACGTGGGATGACATGATGAAAGCCAACGAGAAGCTCGACCCGCGCCTCGCCGGCGCGAAGGACTGACCCAGAACCAGGCATGGGCGCAGGCGCGCAATGGATTGTCTGGCGCGGGCACTCGTGGTACATTGCTGCGCCGGAAATGTCGGGGGCGGCGCAGGAATTGTTCCCAGGCCGGACTATAATTGCAAAACCCTAAGCGCAAGGATTCAAATGACCCCGACCTCATCGGTCAAAAAGGTATTCGTAGCGGCGACAGGACAGGACCAGGGCAAGACGACCGTCTCTCTGGGTCTGATGGCGGCTTTTAACGAGGTCTGCCCGCCCGTGGGCTTCATCAAGCCCGTGGGGCAGCGGTACGTGGAGTGCGATGGCGTTCGAGTCGACGAGGACGTTGCGCTGATGCAGTCGATCTTCCCGTCCGATTGCGGCCTGGGCGACATGAGCCCGGTGACCGTCGGGCGGACGTTCACGCGGGACTACATCCGCGAGCCTCATCCGGACATGCTGAACAAGCGAATCCTCGATAGTTTCGAGCGCATGGCGTCGGGCAAGACCTCGGTGGTCATCGAAGGCACCGGCCATGCGGGTGTGGGGTCGGTATTCGACACGTCCAACGCCGACGTCGCCCACCTGCTGGGCGCCGACGTGATACTCGTCGCCGGCGGCGGGATCGGCAGGCCCATCGACGAGGTAATGCTCAACCAGTCACTTTTCGCTGATCGCGGCGTCAGGCTCATCGGCGTGATTCTCAACAAGGTTCTCCCAGCCAAGCTCGATGCAATTCGCGATGTCGTGACTGCCGGGCTGAAACGCAAGGGAATCGACTTGCTCGGCTGCATCCCATACGAACCCGCCCTGGCCAAGCCGTCCGTTCGGCAGGTGCTCGATGAAATCGACGGCGAGATGATCAATGGCGAAGAGTCGATGGGCAACGTTATCGACACGGTTATCGTTGGCGCCATGGCTGCCCACCGCGCGCTGGGGTATATCTGTCCGGGATGCCTGCTGATAACCCCCGGTGATCGTGACGACCTGATCCTGGCGGCGCTTAGCACGTGCGTTTCGGACAGCAACAACATTGCCGGCCTGCTGCTCACCGGAGGCGTCATGCCGCAAAAGAACACGCTCGCCATGATAAACCGAACCAGCATCCCCGTCATTCTGATCGACGACGACAGTTACTCCGCCGCCTCGGCCGTACACTCACTCAAGGTGAAGAT
>CAZMBZ010000258.1:0-7825 GCA_964564285.1 uncultured Planctomycetaceae bacterium
GGCCGATGCCCGAGGGCTGGAGCGTGCTGTGCTCAAACCGACCAGGGCTGTCGGTGGCTGGCTTTTAGCCACTTCGGGTCGCCTGTACCCTCGGCGAAGGCGAGCTTGGCTGGGTCCCACTTGATCGTCTGGCCGTGCTGGTAGGTCAGGTTCATCAGGTGGCAGCAGATGGCGGATCGGCCGCCCACCTGCTCGCAGCAGATCGGCTTGGAGCGGCTCTTGACGGATGTTATGAAGTTCTCGTAGTGGGAGGTGCTCTTGTAGAGCTTGACCTTGGCGTCCTTGAGGTACTCGCGTTCGGCGAGTTGCACGGCCGCGCCGCAGGAGAGCTTGTCCTTGCGGGATGCGTGCTTTGCGATCATCTTTCCGCTGCGGGAGAACGTGAACGCGCCTCGGTTGACCTGGATGCGTCCTTCCGTGCCGAAGAAGTCCACGCCGAAGCCGTCGGTGTGTGTGATGGTGATGCCGTTTGCGTAGATGAGCATCGCGCCGCGCTTGGCGTCTCGGTCTTCGGGCGGTCTGGCCTCGACGGGTCCGCTGTGGTCCATGTCCAGGCCCCACTGGGCGATGTCGAGCTGGTGGGCGCCCCAGTCGGTGACCTGGCCGCCGCCGTACTCGCGGTAGTTTCGCCATTTCGGGAAGTGGTCGCAAAGGCCCCGCGGGCTGAGGATCGAGTTGTACGGGCGCTTGGGGGCCGGGCCGAGCCACATGTCCCAGTCCAGGCCGGGCTCGAGCTTTTCGGCGGGCAGGTCGCAGGCGACCGGCGGGCCGCCGAAGCTGCACTCGATGCGCTGAAGCTTGCCGATCGCTCCGTTGCGGATGAGCTCGCAGGCGATGCGGAACTCCTTCCTCGACCGCTGCATCGAGCCGGTCTGGAGGATTCGCTTGTTCTCGGCGACGGCCTTCATGACGATGATCGCCTCGTGAATATCGTGGGTCAGCGGCTTCTCGCAGTAGATGTCCTTGCCCGCCTTGATCGCGGTCATCGTGATATGCGCGTGCCAGTGGTCGGGCACGGCGATGACGACGACGTCCACATCCTTGTTGGCCAGCAGCTCGCGGAAGTCTTTGTAGGCCTTGCAGCCGGGCGTGCCCTTGGCGGGGTTGGCCTTGTAGAAGTCGTTCACCCTCTTTTGGGCGTGCAGTCGGCGGGTGGTGTCCACGTCGCAGACGCCCTGGAACTGGACGTCCTCATACAGGAAGACCGGCAGCAGATGCCTGGACAGCCTGCCCGCGCCGATGTACCCCAGCCCGAGGCGGCTGTTGGCCTTGGTGTCGGCCGCGTGCATGTGCGAAGGCAGAATCAGCGGCGCGCCGGCGATGGCCGAGGCGGCACCCTTGAGGAACGTTCTGCGAGTGGTGCTCACGTATCATCTCCTTACATAGTCCATCACGAATATCGCATCGGCTTTGCCGCTACGGTAGCTGTTGTCCGTCGTACTGGGATTTCTCTGGCTGCGTTTCCGTTGGCGGGGTGGTATTGGCCGACTTGTCGTCCAGGGCTGGCGCGGTGGCCGGCTCGGTTGTCGGCGCTGTTGTTGGTGCGAGTTGGGCGAACCGTTTGGCATCCGGGTCGATCTTCGCCACGAGCTCGGCTGTGCTTTTCTCGGACCACCGTCCGGAGTCGGGCGCGGTGGTTCGCAGAACCTGGCCGGCCTTGTCGAACGTTATTATTTCCCCGGCCTTGCCGATGCTGGTGCGGATTACCTGCTTGCCCTCTGGGTCGGCCGTGATGGTCGCGAACCGGGGTTTCCTTCCCTGGATGGCCTGGCTGTTCAGCAGGATTTGGAAGCTGGTCTTCTGCCCGCGAGTGGCGGTTTCAAACATCACCAGGTCTGTCAGGCCTTCCGGGATGTAGTTGCCCGGCGCCGGCCCGGCGCCCGTCAGCGTTTGCCGCCCGATGCCGCGCCGGATGCGCACCTGAGCGTTGTTGAGGGTGATCGTGGTTTTGGCGTCGGGTCTTCTCATCGGCGAGGTCTGGCCTTGCCGTAGGGCCAGCGTGTATTCCATGGCTTCGTACTGGCCCGTGCAGGCCGTGTCGTCGAGTATCCAGCTTTCCACGTATTCCTTCGCGCCTAATCGCTTGACGTTGGTGCTGGCGTATCGTCCATCTTCCAGACGGACCCGCGCCTCGAGGCGCCAGCCGATTGGCTCGCCGTTGGCGCGGCGCTCGATATACCAGTTCGTGACAGGCTCATCGCCCCATATCGCTCGCAGGCCTCGCTTGCGAATATCGGCGAGCACATCCAGGGCGACCTTTGGATACTGTCGCCGCGACGCCGCCAGCCACCACCCCGCGCCGACCGCCGCCACGAGTATCACCAGCATGATAACCGCCAGCATCGACCGGCGCTCCGACTCCGTTGTGTTTTGTTTTGCACTCATGGTGAGCTATGTTACGCCCGCGCCAAGCCGTATGCAAAGGCCCAGCATGGCAGGCGAGAATCTTCCGGCAGTCGGCATTGGCGCGGGCGGAACCTTGACCTTGGCCTGGTCTTCTCGGTAAATAGACCGCATTGGAAGTACTTGTCTTCGGGGGGCGTCGTCCAGGCCGCCGTTGCAGGCCGGAGAGATCGCTTACATGAGCAAGCGCAGAAAGCAGAAGCGGGCAACCTCCGCAAAGCCGGGGGTAACCATCGAGGCCGCGGGCGAATCGCCCGAGCCGCGGGCTAAGACTCCGTTTCTGCGCCGTCGCTTCGTGTCGATATTTCTGTGCCTTCACACGACGCCGCTTCTGATTGCCTGTTTCGCCCCGGCCGACGCGTGGTGGCTGGGCTATGCGGCCTTGGTGCCGTGGGTTCTTGGCGTGGTGCTGGCACCTACTCGGCGGTGGGGGCTTTTCGCCGGCTGGCTTGGCGGGCTGGTGTTCTGGGGATGCATTTTGTACTGGCTGACGTGGATCACCATGGTGGGCTACGTGGCGGGGATATTGTACCTGTCTCTGTACTGGCTGCTGGCGGGGGCGGTTTTGCGTGCGGCGGTTCGACGAAATCAGCCAATGTGGATTGTCCTGCCGCTGGTGTGGGTTTCGCTGGAGTTCATTCGCGGGGCAGCGGAGAGCTTCTACGTCGGGCCGTCGTTCCCGTGGTTCGCGCTGGCTTACAGCCAGTACACACGCACAACGCTGATACAAATCGCGGATGTTACGGGAATCTACGGCGTGTCGTTCCTGGTGGCGATGGCCAACGGGTTGGTCGTTGATGCGTCGCTCTGGGCCATCGCGAGGCACCGGCGGGGCCGGGACGCCGCGACGGACTCGATGCCCGCCGGCGATGGTCGGCACCGGAGGCTTGTTGTCGGCGCGATCGCGTTTGCGGCCTCGCTTGCGGGCGTGCTGGGCTATGGAGCGTGGCAGCTTTCCAGGGAAACCCGCCAGGTGGGGCCTACCATAGGAATTGTCCAGCGGGCATACCCGATCAGCCTCGGCGGGCGCGGCGCCGGACCCCAGGAGATACTCGACCGCCATCTGGCCGACACGGAGACTTTCCTGGGCGCCAAGGTCAAGCCGGATCTGGTGATCTGGCCGGAAACCATGCTCCCGACCGCGCTGAACCGCGAAATGCTCGATCTGGACATCGATTCGCTCGAGGGCGATTACCTGCGGTCCCTGGCGGCCAAGTTCGATCGCAGCGCCTGGGATACTCAGTTCGACGAAGACTCGCTTCGCGTTTTTCTGCGGCGGGTTTTGCAGGCCGATCGGGGCGACGAGCCGAGCAGACGCCTGCTGGCGGGCAAGGTTTTGGATATGTCGGGGCGACTGGGCTGTCCTATCCTGGCTGGCGGAATAACGATCCACCGCAACGCCGAGCCGCTTTTCCGCAAGGATGAATGGCTGGTGCGAAACGGGGCGGTGTGGTTCGATCCAAACGAGCCAAATGCACCGAGCTATGCCAAGCGACACCTCGTGCCGTTCAGCGAATACGTGCCGTTCAAGCACTCCTGGCTGGGCCTGCACAAGCTGTTGCGTCAGTGCGTGCCGGATGTTATGGAGCAGTTGGATCCTGGCCCGACCCGCACGCGGTTTGTGCTGGCCAGGCCCGGTGGCAGGTGGCGAGTGGTGTCGCCGATCTGCTACGAAGGCACCATGCCCACGGTGTGCCGCGAGATGGTATACCAGGATGGGAGAAAAAAAGCCGACATCCTGGCCAATCTGTCCAACGACGGATGGTTCGTTCGGCCGGTCCGGTCGGGAACTCCCCTCGCCAGCACCGAACAGTCCCAGCACCTCAGCCATTACTGCTTCCGCGCCGTGGAAAACCGCGTGCCGGTCGTGCGGGCGGTCAATACTGGAGTCAGCGCGTCGATCGATTCCAACGGGCGGATTGTCGCCGAAGTCAGACGCGGCGGGCACAACACGATGATTTCCGGCACACTGCTGCTGGACGGGGCACGGGAGGGTAAGTTAGAATATCTGCCCGGGCATGGACCCAAAGTGCTTGTCGATGAGCGAACTAGTTGGTACAGTCGCGTCGGTGACGCCTTTGCCGAGGCCGTGTTGGTGGCGGCAATGGCGTGGGTGGTAGTCATGTTTGCCCGGCGCGGCCGAGATAAAAAAGGGATGTGCAATTGAAATCGGAGCGACAAAAGCACGGACTGGCCGTAACGATGGGACTGGTCGGGGCGCTGTTTCTGACCGGTTGCGAGATGGGGCAGTGGATGGGTTTTTCCAAGCCCGCAGCCCCTGTCGTCGATCGCAATAAAGCCTACGTCGATGCTCGTACGGCGCTGTTCCAGTTGGCCCAAGACAAGGACCCCGCCACTCGGGCCAATGCCATTGAGGCCCTGTCTACCACTCTCGGCACCGATGTCGGCGAGGTCTACCAGCAGGGCCTCAGCGACCAGTCGCCGCTGGTTAGGTTCGCCTCGGCGATGGCGATCGGAGATCTGAAGTACGAGCCGGCAAAGCCCACAATTCAAAGAATGGTCAAGGATCGCGAGGATGAGCCAGTAAAGGCCGAGCCGGACAAGCGAGTCTTCTGCGCGCTGCTTTACGCCCTTCACGAACTTGGCGATGACAGCATTACGGGGCAACTCGCGCCGCTGCTGTACGACTCCGAGCCGGAGGTTCGCAGTCAGGCGGCGATGGCTATGGGTAAGATGGGCGACCCCTCAGCCATCAGTCCCCTCAAGAGCATGCTGGTCAACGAGCAGAATGAGGCCGCCAAGATTCAAGTCACCGAGTCGCTGGCTGTGCTGGGCGACAGCCGCAGCGCCGAGGTGATCGAAGCCTACACCAAGGGGTACTTTCTGGACCTTAGGCTGGCGGCGATTCCGGCGATGGCGAATACCCGTTCACCCCGGGCCCAACGCGTGCTCAAGGAACTCACCGTCGCTCGCGAGCCGGCCCGCGTTCGCGTAATGGCGGCCGGCCAAATGGCAAAGATGGGCTACGCCGACCCCGATATGTTCGAGTTTTGCGTCGAGGCTCTTCAATATCCCGAGTCGACTCTCAAAAAATCGGCAAAGTCTTCCCGCCGCGCCGCCGACAGCGATGCCGGTTCGCTAAGGCAGTTGGCAGCCTTGGCGGTAGGATGGTACGGCAACGAAGAGGCCCTTTCGGCGCTGCAACCGCTGCTGCGAGCCGGGCAGGGACCCGTTCGCGTTGCGGTCGCCACGAGCACACTGCGGATTATCGACCGTCATGGACCGTCCGCGAGGCCCGCGATGACGCCGGAGGCTCCGTTGAGCCCGGCCGATCCGATCATCGCGCCAGCGGGGTCAGCGACGTCAAGGCCGTCCGTTGAGAAGCCGAAAATCCGCACTGCGGGCGGAAAAGACTGATGTTGGGCAACAACCCGATAATATTTGCTTGACTTGAGTACGGCGAAAAATACAATCGCAACGTGAGAGACAGCGGCATCGTAGACTGTCCCGATTAGAGTGGGTTGCAACTTGTTGGTAGCCCTCGAAGTAATATTAGTATGGACGTGATTCTATCCGAAGGAGACTTCGCTTGAACATCCTGACAAAGATATGCGTCGTCGTCTTGTTGATTCTGGTGCTTGTCGCCAGCGTCGTTTTTATCAACATGGCCACCGTACCGAATAATTACCGGGCGGCGTACGAACAGGAGAAACTGAGGGCTAAGCTCAATGAGCAAGCCGTCCGCACTCAGAAACTCGTGACCAATGTCCAGGCCTCTGAGATTGAGCTTCTCAAACAAAGTCGGGACGGCTTTGCCACCCAACTCGCTGAACTCAAACAAGGACAGGTTCCGGACACGACGGCGTTGTTGGTGGCCGAGATAACTGCCAAGTTCAACGCCTCCAACACCCGTCTGGCTCAGCTACAGCTCAACGTCCAGGCGGGGGGCAAGCGCAACGAGATGCTCAGCAAGCAGTTGGAAGGCGTGAGGGGCAAAATCGCAACGATGCAGAAGTCCAATGGCAGCCTCACGGCCGATCTGACACAGTTGCGAGGCGAGTTGGAGCGCAGCGAGCGAATTGTCCGCGCCCTGGAACGCAAGCTTCAGGATAGCCAGGAGCAGGTTGCCGATTTGGAGAAGCGGGCTCCCGGTACCGCTACGGGTGCCGCAGCCGCTGTTGCCATTCCCCAAGGCAAGGTTACCGGCACCATAACCGCAGTACGCGGCGAATTGGCCAGCATCAACGTGGGCGCCGCTCAGGGCGTTACCCGCGGACAGAAACTTTATATCTACCGCAACGCCAGTTTCGTCGGATACCTTCGACTCGATAATGTCGACGAAGGTGGCGCTGCCGGCACGATCATAGACAAGCAATTGGACCCGACCGTTGGCGACAAAGTCACCAACGATCTGTTGAAATAAGGGAGCCCTGTCGATGGCACTTACGCCTTCACAAGGTCCGGTTATCCAGGTTAAGGCCCAGCCGGATATATACACCATCTTGCTCATTGTGGCTATTATCGGCTTGGCGGCGGCGGTCGTCTTCTGCGGATGGAAACTGACCTCGCCTGTCCAGGCCGGCGGGTACGGAATGGCCATCGGAGAATTCTTCGATGCGCTGCCATCGTTGCCCAGATAGCGGCTTAGGGACGTTGAGTGGTTTCCGGGTCGTGAATGGATGAGCCCCGCGCCCGGCGAGCATCAATGAGATGCTGGGAAGCAGACGTACCTCCGGGTCCGGCCCGGGAAATGTGTGCGTGTGGTTTGCACGTCAGCACGCGGCTTTGTCGTTGGCTCGCGGGGTCTTCCGTCGGCGTGCGGATCGTCAAGGAAGACGGCGTATGCGTCAACGCAGCAAAGGGATCGCTCCATGATCTTCGACCCTATCTTGGGACTGTTTTCCGTAGACATGGGAATCGATCTGGGCACCTGCAATACCCTTGTCTGCGTTAGAGGTCAGGGGATTGTCCTGAACGAACCCTCCGTCGTGGCTGTCAAACGGGGTACCAACCGCGTTCTCCAGAACGGCAACGCCGTCGGGATTGTCGCCAAGGAAATGCTCGGCAAGACGCCTGGCTCCATCAGCGCGATCAGGCCCATGAAAGACGGCGTTATCGCCGACTTCGATATCACCGAGGCCATGCTCGGCTACTTCATTCGCAAAGTCCACCGACGCCGGTGTCTTGTCAAACCACGCGTTGTAATCGCTATCCCGTCCGGTATCACCGCCGTTGAGAAGCGTGCCGTCCTGAACTCCGCCGAACGAGCCGGGGCCAGGCGAGTCTACCTCGTTGATGAACCCATGGCTGCCGGTATCGGCGCTGGACTGCCCATCACCGAGCCGACGGCGTCAATGATCGTCGATATCGGTGGCGGAACCACCGAGGTCGCCATCATGTCACTGGCGGATATTTCCGTCTGCGAGTCCATCCGAGTCGCCGGCGACGATATGGACGAGGC
>CAZMBZ010000259.1:0-7762 GCA_964564285.1 uncultured Planctomycetaceae bacterium
AGGATGGCGATCGGCAGTCCGCGCAGCCTGTCGCCGGTGGCGAGGAACATCGCGATCACTATGGCCAGCAGGAGTGTCAGTCCCCACGGCGCCCCCGCCAGAACGCGTGCGACGTAGTAGCCTGGTTGGGTTTTCTTGGGCAGGATGAAGCCCATGCCAAGTCGCGTGACGGCCTTTTCAAGATTCCAGGTCAGCGTGGTTACGGGCATGTCCTTGCCGTCGGCGTTCTTGATGGTGGTTTGCGTCATCGGCTCGGTCGGCGTCATGCAGCCGACGGGGTAGTTTATGCGGTCCTTCTCGATATCGCGGCAAATCATGGTCAGGCGGTACTTGCCCAGTTCCCTGCCTGCGCCGGGCTCGAAGCGAAGGTCGTTGAGTCCCCGGCTGTGATAGCTGATCGCCAGGTCGTGGGCTACACCGGACTTGACGGGCATCCGCCATCGGAGGGATGTCTCGGAGATCAGCAGTTTTTGCTTCAGCGGCTTGCCGTTAAGCGTGACCTGGATCTGGTCGACGAGTCCCTGGCGTCTTGGCAGGGGGAAGGTGAAGTCGGCATCGAGGTCGCGGTCGGCGAAGCTGACGAACTTGTACGTGAAGCTGCCGTTGACGTCGAAGCCCGGGTAAAACGCCCCGCCCTTCTCGCGGTAATTGGCGGCGATGTCAAACGTGTGCTCGGCTGAGATGATCGGGTTGCCGGGCACGATGTGCTTAATGGTCTGCTTGCGGAAGCCCACGGGCTGGGAGGTGGCCTTGAGCTTGTCGGCGTCTATCTCCATGCCATCCTTGTCGTAGTACTCGACCGTTTCGTACATAAGCTTGCAGGAGAGCTCCCGCTGTACGTGGGGCCTGCCCCAGATGGTCATGACGGACTCGTAGTTCCGCTGGCTGGTTCCACCTCGCTGGCGGGCGAACTCGTCAGACTGGAAGTCCAGGTACATACACATGACGACCAGTAAGCCCAGGCCGACGAGCACCTTCAGAACATTGCCGATCGACGCCACCAGTAGTCCGGCCCAGGTTTCGGGGCGGTCTTGATTGCGTCGCCTCAGCCAGTTCACGAGGCTGGCCAGCAGCACCGCGGCGATAATCGTGACAAGTCCGGCGAGCACTACGGTCTGTACGGGCTTGGAGTGAAAACGAGAGATTAGTTGCATGAGGTAGGAGAACATGGGGCACCTTTCGGCCATCCTTGGCCATTCCCAGAGACCGCAAACCTGAATTGCTACATATAAGTGGGCGGCGAATATTACGCAAGGACTAACCGATGCGAATTCGTTCTTTCGCTTGATTGTTGATCATATTCCGGTTGTCTGTGATTGGGCCGCGTCGATGAACGCGAGCATGTTTTCCAGAGATGTGTCACCTTCCACGGCGTGGGATGGCGAAAGGATGTATCCGCCCGATTGGCCCATTGCGATCAGGTTGGCGGTTTCGCTACGCACGTCTTCGACGCTGCCGTAGGGCAGGGTGCGCTGGATGCTCAGCCCGCCCCAGAACGCCAATCGCCCGCAGTATTGATTGTGGATCTTGTGGATATCCATCACCTCCGGCTGGAATGGATTGAAACAGTCCAAGCCGAGGTCGATCAGGTCGTCGAACAACTCATCCACATCGCCACAGGAATGGATGAACAAATACTTGCCCGCTTCTCTGACCGCGGCGTACATCCGTTCAAGCCGCGGATAGATGAACTTTTTCCACAGCGGGTAGCCCATGAGGAGCCCGCGTTGCTGGCCCCAATCGTCGCCGAAGTAAATCGCGTCGATGTCGTATTCGCAGGCCTTGTGTACCATGACGATGTTGTAATCGGCGATGGCATCGAGCAGATCGCCGGCGAACCGGGGGTGCTCGATGAAATCCATCATCAGGTTTTCCATGCCGCGAAGTGTCCAGGCGCGTTCGAAGAGTGAGAAGCCGATGCAGAACAGGCGGAATCTATCGTCATAGCGAGCCAGTGTCCCGGGGATGTCAGCGTAGTAGCGGTCATCGCGGGGATTAGGAAAGGTGAAGTCAGCGAGCGTGGGCTCAGGCAGCAGTTGCCCCTCGACGAAGCCGATATCCTTCTCGACGTTACGATCCCATATCACGCCGAAGGTATCACGAAAACGATTGTCGCCCAGACGCTCGAAGAAACCGATGTCGCTGCCCACCTCGACGATATGTCCGCCGGTGGCTGTGAGCAGATCGTCCGTCCCGTAATGGTCGGTCAACCTCTGGGCAGCCTCACGGGTGAATCGAAATGACCATGGCGTGTAGGGTGGGGCCTGGCCATCCAGAACCATTTTCATGATTTCACGGCGATTTGCGGACATTCGCTTTACCTTGATTTCTTTCCACGCCAGACGTTGGTGATCTGTCGTGGTCTTATTCGATTCAATGTGCCATTGCTCATTCTCTTATATCCAGCTAATCAAACATCAAATCACGTTCGATCGTTTCCAATGATTTGCCTTTTGTTTCAGGCAATCTCAGGTTGATTACAACAAAACCGATCGCACAAATGGCACCGTACAACCAGAACACTCCGTGAGCGCCAAGTGTTTTGTTCAACCACGGGAAGGTGTAGGTCAGCAAAAGGCAGCCGACCCACAGAGAGAACACCACCACTGACATGGCTGCACCGCGAATGCGGTTGGGGAAGATTTCTGAAATGATTACCCATACCACTGGCGCCAGTGTCATCGTATAAAACGCGATAGCAGAGATCACCAGAATCAGCATGTGAATGCCGGTACTCTTGAAGTAATAACACATCCCGAGCACGGCGTAGGTGATCGCCAGGCCCCCCGCGCCTATAAGCATCAACGGGCGACGGCCAATGCGATCAACCGTGTAAATTGCCACAAACGTAAACAGCAGACTCACGATGCCGGTGATGACGATATTGAATAGAATGGCGCTCACGCCATAGCCTGCCGCAGAAAACACTTCCTGGGCGTAATTGAAAATAACATTGATGCCACACCACTGCTGAAACACCGCTAGAAATACACCCAACCCAATCACGTTTAATAGCTTCGGTGACAGCAGATCAGAAAAATGCACCTGCGCGACTTCCGTGTTGGATAACGTCGATTTTATGTTGGTCACTTCCGCCCGGGCGTAATCATCGCCGCCGACCCTGGCCAGTACGCGAGTTGCTTCTTCGACCCGGCCATATTTCATCAACCATCGCGGGCTTTCTGGGATAATGAACATCAACAGAAAAAACGCCATCGCGGGAATCGTTTCCGCGGCAAACATCCAACGCCAACCAATCTGCCCGTTCCGGGTGGGTTCTATGTAAGAGACCATGATCGCCTTGTCTTGTGCGGTCTTGGCGTCACGTTGCTCGATGGCCTGCTTGCTATCGCCGGTGATGGGTGCGATATACTGAATCTCAGGGAAGCAACGCGATACCCTTTCAAGTGCAAGTGGATCTGCCAAGTTGGCGGCATCGGATTTCGCCTTGGCCAGGTTAAACTTCGGATCGTTGGCCATCGCCAGGGCGGCCGAGGATTCATTGAGTAGCATGCGAACCTGGTTCGCTGTCGGTACCGGTTGGGCAATCGCCATATTGGTGATTTGCGCCGCGAGAACTCCGATAACGATCGTAAGTTGATTGATTGAAACGAATCGCCCGCGGATCGGCGCCGGTGCAAGTTCGGCTATGTACATCGGTGAGAGGTTGGACGCCAACCCGATTCCCACACCGCCGAGAATGCGAGCCATGATGAACGTTGTGAATCCGCCCGCCAAGGCCGTCCACACCGCCGACACCGTAAACAGAAAACCGGCGACGATCAGCAATGGCTTACGCCCCGTTCGATCGCTCAACACCCCGGCCACCATCGCACCTGCCAGGCAGCCGAACAACGCGCTACTCATCGCCAAGCCTTGAAGACCGGTGCTGCCTGATATACCAAAGAACGGTTCGTAAAACGGTTTGGCGCCGCCAATTACCACCCAGTCATAACCAAACAGTAATCCACCCATCGCCGCGATAACACATGTCAGCCAGAGCATTCTCATGTTGTAAGGCTGTCGGGCTTCAGTGATGGAATCAGGCATGTTTGATTTCTCGCTACTGGTTATGTCGCGATGTCATGGTTTTTGAGTTTTGAAGAATGATATCCACGTTCCCCCTGACGCGATGAGAGGCTGGTACGTCATCGGCCGCAGAATGAACGCGCATCTACGGCGATCGGTCGTTGGGTCTGACTATGGGGATGATCTGGCCGTCTTTCTTTGCGCGGTGGTATTTGGCGTCGGTCTGGGCCTTGGTCTCGCCGGGGTTTACATACCAGTGGCTGTCGAATCGTGCGGTGTTGAAGATGCGCTCGAACTCTTTGACCAAGTCAGGCTGCTGGCCGGCGAGGTCTTTGGTCGAGGCGATGTCCGCGACGATATCGTAGATTTTCATCGGCTCGGATGGGTGCGGGCGATAGGCGCGGTACTTGCCCTTGCGGGCAGCCTGGCCGTGACGGGTTTCCCAGTAAAGGTATTCATGCTTCTTCTGTCGTCCAGGTCGGCCCAGCAGCGTGGGCACGATCGAGAGCCCATCGGTGTCCTCGGGGGGCTCGATCCCGGCCAGGTTGGCCGCGGTGGGCAGGAAGTCCCAGAACGCGCATACGTGGTCGTTCTCGCCGGGCTTGATTCTTCCAGGCCAGCGGACGAACATCGGCACGCGAAGTCCGCCTTCGGTCGATATGAACTTCCCGCCTCGCCATGGGCCCTTGTTGTGGAAGAATGGGTCGTCAAGCCATCGCTTGCGGGCCATGTAGCCCCAGTGGCTGTACCCGTTGTCGCCGGCGAAGAAAATAACGGTGTTCTCGGTCAGGCCTAGTTTCTCTACCAGATCGGCTATCTTGCCGACCGACCGGTCCATGTGTGTCACCATTGCCGCCCACTCGCGGTGGCGCAACGAGGGGAAGCCCTTTCGCGTGCGGTAAGCGCCCAAGTTCGGTGTGACCACGGGGCCGTGGGGCAGTTGCGTGGCGTAGTAGAGGAAGAAGGGCCTGTCCTTGCTCGCCCGGATGAACCGCAGCGCTTCGGCGGCGATCAGGTCCTCGGAATACGATGCCTTCCCGGGGTCCTTCACGCCGCGTGGAATGAAGTTGCCCTTGGCGTCGTACTCATGGGCTGTGTCATCCCGCGTGTTGTGACGGTAGGCTCGCCGCATGTCGAAGCCTACATTCTGCGGCAGGGGGACCTTCTCGGCGTTGCGGTAGAGATACTCCGGATAGTACGTATGCGCCCGCCGCTGGTCGTAGTACCCGAAGGCCAAATCAAAGCCTTGCTTGTACGGAACGCCCGATGTGCCCGGCATGCCGATGCCCCACTTGCCGGCGAAGCCCGTCGCATAGCCGGCCCGCTTGAGCACCTCGGCCACCGTTACGTCCTCGGCCTGGAGGTGTTCCTGGCCACGGACGCTGCGGTTCAGGCGGACGCGGGCGTGTCCCATGTGCTTGCCGGTGACCAGGCTGCATCGCGAGGGGGCGCACTCTGCCGCTCCGGCGTAGGCCTGCGTGAATCGCATCGACTCGCCGAAAAGTCGGTCCAGGTTAGGCGTGTCGATATGAAGCTGGCCGTAACATGCCAGATCGCGATAGCTCAGGTCGTCCGAGAGGATGAAGATGATGTTCGGCCTGTCGTCAGTCTTCCGAACGGGCTCGCGCTGCGCGCTGGCTTCCGCCGCCATCGCCGGTGCCGCCAAGTTCCCGCCCGCGACCACGCCGGTGGCCAGGGCTATATTTCGCAGAAACTTACGTCGAGTATGTTTTGCCATGACATTGGTCCCTTGGAATCAAGATTGTGTCATACCAGCCAGAGAGTAATCGGATATTACAGTTGCATCATATCTGTGAGAAGCGTCAGACTGCCATGGCTAAATGCCGGCAGTGCTTCTTATTGAGCCTATCGCGTCGTCAATGTCGGCCTTGGAGTTCGGCCAGGGCGGCGCGGGCATTTGGTTTGTCGGTAAGGGCGCGGATGTCGGCGATTACTTTGCCGATGCCGATCCGGTATTTTTCGATCGCTTTTGCCTGGGCGGCGGGGGGCTTGTCCATCGCTTCGACGAGGGCTTGGCGGAGTTCGAGCAGGTTTTTGGGAGCGGCCTTGCCGAGCAGGTGGGCGGCTCGGTAGAGGCGGTAGGTCTTGTCTTCCGCAGCGAAACGCCATCGGTTGGCCGGGGCAGGGATGTTCAGGTTCGGCGGGGAGGGGCGAAGTGTGTCGAAGTATGGCGTGACCCCGTGGTAGCCGTCCCTGGCGATGACGGCCGACGGCTCGCGGAGTATTCGCTTTCGCTGCCAGTTGGTCAGTGGCAGGTTAGCTGAGAAGGTCGTCACGTTGCCTGGTTTACCTGCCCGTAGAGTTGCGACAATCTCGGTTGCGGCGACACGGACGGTCAAGCCGACGCGATGGGCGTCGCGTTTCATCGCGTCGCGAACGCTCTGGGGAATGCGGGCCTCGACGGTCTTTGCGCCCAGCGAATCGCCGTCGAGCACGAGCACCAGGCCGTCGCGGACGTAGACGTTGAGTTGGCCCCTGGCGTCCTGCGGAAGCCTTCCCGGGCGGCGGGTTTTGAGGATCACGCCGAATGCCAATCCGCACAGGCCCTTGGCGGGGTTGCGTGAGAAGTCCAGTAGTGCGGCGACCGTCGGCTCGGGCGGGCCACGATGTACGGGCCCGACGAGGTGTGCGGGCATCGGTTCGGCAGGCCAGTCCATTTTCAGAGCGTCCGGCGCGGATTTCTCGCCGAGTGGAAGGTTTATGTTGGTCTGCGAAAACGGCGTATTCTTCGGCCAGCCGTAGGACCAAAGCGTGTCGCCGGTCTGCTCCCATCCCCAGCCCACATAGTGGAACGTGCTTCGCCTCTCGGCCAGCCAGGCCTTCCACTGGCGATCGAGCTTGTCCAGGTCGCCGTAGATTTCCTCCATGAGACGTCGATCGACCTGGCGGATTTGTCGGGCGGACGTGGTCTTCGCGGCGAACAGGCCGTCACGCCATAACCGCCACTTCATCAATCGGTCCGGGTCGGTCCACATGAACTGCGTGTACAGGCCGCAGATGCACCCGGAGCCTTCGGATTCGAGCAGGTCGCGGATGCTCCCTGGCCTTTGGGCCAACTCCTGCAGGCCGGCGTCCAGGAGGTTGTTTATGGTGGGCTTGTCGAGCACTCCAACGGTCAACTGACGCTTCCGCTTGTCGTACACGTGATTGGCCAGGGCGTAGGTTACGCCTTCCAGGAAGCGGTTGGGAGTGTTTCGGCACGATCCGGTAAGGCAGGCTTGCAGCAGGTGGATGTTCTCGTGGATGACCAACTCCCGCTTGTGGTAAGTCAGCGAGCCGCTTGGGTAGTTGTACGCAGCCTTGAGAAAATCGAAAGTTACCCCGCCGCCGGAATGGCTCCAGCGGAATCCGCCGTCGCTGAATGTCGCATCGCGCATCGTCTTCAGCGACTTGCCGTAAACGAACACCATCCGTCGCCGATCGATTCCCTCCGGCTCGCCGCCCATCACCCACACCGCGTGCGGGTAGGCGAGCTCTGCCCAGGTGAGGCATTTGCGGGCCCAGCTTTCGCCCATGTCGGTCTTGCACGCGAAGTGCCGGCTGACGTACCACTCAAAACCGGGAGTGTTCCGCACCTTGCCCTCGGAAAAGTTCGGTGGAATGTCCTGGCCTGTCTTGACGATTGAGATGCTCAACAGAGTGCTGGTCCGCCCGCTGACGATCAACTTGACGGGAGTCTCCTCCGGCGCCGGCACGGCTGCGGCGAGCGGCG
>CAZMBZ010000260.1:0-7714 GCA_964564285.1 uncultured Planctomycetaceae bacterium
AAAGTCAGGCCAGAGTCCCGAACCGACCGCCGCCACGGCCGCTGCGCCGAGCGAGCCGGCCTGCTGGTCGATGCTCGTCTTGACGATGCGGATATCCAGTGCATCGGCGAGGATCTGCCGCCATAACGGGCTTCGGCTGATGCCTCCGACGACAATCATTTCATCGCGCACGCCGCAAAGTTTGCGGAGTTCATCCAGCACCAGGCGGAGGTTCAGGGCGACGCCCTCCATAGTCGCCCGGATCACGTCGGCCTGTGTGTGGCCGAGGTCCATGCCCACCAGTGCGCCGCGGATTTCCGGGCTTGCATCCAGACTCGACCCGCCGGCCAGGCTGGGGTTCATCAGCAGCCGGCGCGACCCCGCCGGCACCGAGGCCGCCAGGGCCGTCATGGCTTCGTAGGGGTCCTTGCCCGACGCCCTGGCCTCGGCTGCGATGTCGCCGCAGAAGTTGTCGCGCAGCCATTGAAAGCTCGACCCGGCCGAGAAGATCGCCGTCGCCGACGTGAACATCTTCGGCACGACGTGAGTGAACACGTACGGCCTGGCCGAGTCGTCCAGCAAGGGCTTTGCCGACGAGACCGCAATCCACGCCGACGAGCCCAGGGACGTGTAGACGCTGCCCTCGGCCAGGTTGCGGGCACCAAGTGCCATGCACGAGTTGTCAACTCCGCCGCAGGCGACCTTCACGCGGGGCGGCAGGTTCAGTTCTCTGGCCGCGCCGGCCGACAACTCACCCAGGATCTCCGTCGAGGCGGTGATCGTGGGGAATATCTCGCGGGGCAGTCCGCTTGCGGCTACAAGTTCGTCGCTGTAGCCCCAGCCCAGCAGGTCGTAGACGCCACTGCCTGATGCGTAAGAGTAGTCCGTCGCTACTCGCCCGGTGAGTTTGAAGTTGATGAAATCCTTCGTGCCGATGATCTTGTCGACTCGCCTGAACATCTCCGGCTCGTGGTCGCGATACCACATTGCCTTGAAGACCGTGTAGTGCGCCGCGGGAAAGCCGTTGCCAGTAAGGCGGTACCAGCGGCGCTCGTCGATGCGCTCGAAGAACGCCCGAGCCTGATCCTGCGGGCGTTTGTCCGACCAGATCGGCGTCGCCTTCCGCAGCAGACACCCGGCGGCGTCCAGAGGCACACAGCCCAGACTGTGGCCGCTGATGGCCAGGCAGTCGACGTCGGCTGCATTTACTCCGCTATGCGCCAGCAGCCTGGCAGTGCTTTCGACGACGGCGTTCCACCAGTCCATCGGGCGTTGCTCGTGCCAACCGGGCTGCGGGTAGAGCGTCGGGTAGGCGACAAACGCCTCGGCGAGGCAGTTTCCGTCGGTGTCGTAGAGCGACGCCTTGTTGCCTCCAGTGCCGAGGTCGTATGCGATGATGGTTTTGGCCATTGGCGGTTCCTACATTTCGACTCCGCCGGGTATGGCGGCGGCTTCGCTGAGGATCTTCGTCCCGGAGGCGAGGCTTATGCCGAATCGTCTGGCGCCGCTGCGGTAGAGCTCGACCAGGCCGGCCAGGTCGCGGATGCCGCCCGCCGCCTTGACCAGAGCCTCCTCGCCCACCACGGACTTAATCAGCGAGATGTTGTGCGGTGTGGCACCCGTCGGCACCCACCCGGTGGAGGTCTTGACGAAGGCCGCGCCTGCCTTCAGGCACAGCTCGGCCGAGCGGAGAATCTGATCGTCGCTGAGGTAGTGCGTCTCGATGATAACCTTGACCGGGACGGCCCCGGCGGCGTCCACCACCGCCCGGATGTCCGCCACCACGCCGTCGTAGCGCTGGCTGAGCAGCAGTCCGACGTTCATGACCATGTCCAGCTCGTCGGCGCCGTCGGCGAGTTGCTGCCGGGCCTCGGCGACCTTGATCGCCGGCGTGCTCGCGCCGGATGGGAACCCGACCGTCCCGCCAATATGGACCTGCGGCGCATCAGCCAGCAAGGCCGCCAGTTCCCGCGTGTAGCAGGGCATGGCAAAGGCGCAGACGCATTTGTACTGCCTGGCCAGGGCTGCCAGTTGGCGAACTTCGGCGGCCGGAACATCCGTGCGAACGGCGCTGAGGTCCACCATGCGGGCCAGTTCGTCTACGGTAAGCGGCATGTGCGTCAGTCCTCGAGTCCGAACGCGGCCTTGAACACGTCGGCGATCTCCGGATGCACCGTCGGGTTGATTCCGTCAGCGTCATACTTGATCCCCAACCTGTCGAGATCACGCTTCATCTGAACTACTTCCTGCTCGGGGCTCACCCGCGGCGGCACGGCCATGGACAGCGGCACGAGCCAGGCGTTGAGCGTGTGGCCGCCATCGACGACGAGGTCCAGGCCGGTGACGTAGTTCGAAGACGACGACGCCAGGAACACCACCGCACCGTGCAGGTCTTCCGGCCGCTCGACGTGACCAAGCGGCGTCAGTTCGCGAATTCGCTCGCGGACGGGCACGGGCGTCGAGGCGTGCATCGGCGTCAGCACATAGCTGGGGCTCAGGCAGTTGACATTGATGTTGAAGCGACCCCACTCGGCCGCGAGGGTTTTGGTCATGTGTACCACGCCCGCCTTCGAGGAATCGTAGGATGCGTTGCAGTTGGCGACCCGGGCCGACATCGAGGCGATGTTGATGATCTTGCCCTCGGTGGGGTCCTGGCGGATCATCTGCTGGGCCTCGGCCTGGGCGCAGAGGAACGTGCCGGTCAGGTTCACCGCGATGACCTTGTCCCAGGCCGACTGGTCGAGGCTCTCGTCGGCACCCAGGATGGCGATGCCCGCATTGTTCACCGCGATGTCCAGCCTCTTGAATCGCCGCGTAACAGCCTTGACCATCGCCTGCACCTGCGATTTCTTCGTAACATCACAGGAGATGAACGTGGAGTTCCGGCCGAGAGCTTTGATTTCCGCGGCCGTCTTGCGACCAGCCTTTGCGTCGATGTCCGCAATCGCTACGTCCGCTCCAGCCATCGCCAGGGCCACCGCACACGCCCGCCCGATCCCGACTGCACCGCCGGTGACCAAGGCCTTCTTTCCCGTAAGGTCGAACATGGACAAGTCAGCCATCTTCATCATTTCCTCATCTCGCTGTGGGGGTAGACGGGTTCCTCAAACGGTCGGCCCGCCAGACTTCCCGCCGGGCGTCCATTCGGTCAGTGTAGGCAATGACAGTTGCCGGCCGGTCGCATGCTTCCGGCCGATTCGGGCCTCTGTCGTGTAATGATGCCTGCCTACTTTGCCTTCGAGCAATCGAATTCCATGCCCGGCTTGCTGAACATCACATGGTTGTGGTACGTGGCGTACTCCGAGACGATCGCGCCCTGGGCGCCGGCTCGCTGACCGTGCCACGACTCAGGATCCACCAGCTTGTACGTTTGCCCGACCTTGCGCTCGGCGTAGTACTTGCTGTTAAACCACGCCTCGCCGTAACCCAGGATGCGGCTCTTCGCGGGCATCTCGGCGATCGGAGACTCATCGCCGGCGCCTTTGTACTCGCCGAAGAACGTCACCGACCCGTGCCGGACGTGCCAAGCCTCCATCTTCGGCCCGTAACCCTTCTTACCGCCGAGGTGCCGGTGCTCGGGCAGAAGCTGCCCCGGCAGGAGGTAGATGTCGTGGCCGAGATAGCCGAACTTCTGGTCCTTGAACTCGCCCTTGTAGGCCTTGGCACCGCTCTTGCCGTACTCGTTGGCTTCGTTAACCCAGAAGATCCCGCCCATGCCGAGGTTGCTCATGTCGCGCTGCATAAAATCGCATACCCAGAACTCATCGGTCTTCAGGACATCCGCGATCGGGTAGCTAAACGACGCCATCATGTCGAAGTAGGCCTTCTTGGTGGCCTTGGCGTCTAAGGCGCCGTCAGCTTGGTAGAACGCCTTGTTGGCGAGCTTATTGACGGGCGTCGAGCCGGCGGCGGCAAGAGACAGGCCCGTCCCCGCGGCGAGCGGAGCGGCAGCGGCGACGGCAAGGAAACTTCTTCTCGAACATTCGGTCATGGGGCTCTCCTCTGGTTAATCTGTCGGCAACTTTATCAACATCACGCACATCCGCGTACATCCGCGGGGCGCGATGGGCTTCATTATAACCATTCTCCCCCATCCAGGTAAGGCAGTATTTCCCGGAAGCGCATTCACGTCGCACACGCTGCGGAACGGCTTTGTTATGGAATGCGCGTGGCGGAATCCCGAAGGGATGGAAACCCCCCGTGCCACATAAGCACGCGTCTATTTCACCTCCACCCATTCGCCGGTGTGGATCGTTACCGGGCCCAGCAAGCCCGAGGGCAGCAGTGGCGTGCGGGCGTTGACTCGCTTGTTGGTGACGAACGTCGCCCGCTTCTTTACGCCCGGTTGCTCGTCGCCCACCAGCCGATTGCGCCACGTGTTGACCACCTCGACTGCCAGGTGGTTCTTGCCCGACCGCACCGCGTTGCTGATGTCCAGCCGGTAAGGCGGTTTCCAAGCCGTTCCCACGTCTCGGCCGTTGACGCGAACCTTTGCGATAGCGTGGACCGTGCCGAGATCGAGAATCGTTACGGACTTGAGGTTCGCGGCCGTGAAGTCGCGGCGATAAACGACCGAGCCGGAGAAGTACTTTATCTCCGGGTCGGCGTGCTCTGTCCAGGAGATGAGCTTGTCGAACGTCGTTTGCTTCGACGGCAGCTCAACGCGCCAGGGGCCGGCGAGCTTGGCGACCTGTTGCAGCTTCAGCTTGCGGACGGGCAGCGGCTTGTCCGTCTTGCGGAACACGACGAACACCGAGCCGGCCGGGTCGAAGTGCAGCGGCATGACGGTCCGCCCGTCTTCGACCGTAAACGGAGCCGCCTCGATCCTGCCCGTGTCCGGCCACCATAGCTGCGGCGCCCGCCCGGCAGCGCGGAAGGAGATCGTCTCGTCGCGGTCCTGCGGTTTCTGATTGGACAAAAAGTAGATGTCCGTCTCGCCATCCCGGCGGTGCTTCCACAGGATGTCCTTTGGGCAGACAACGTCCGGGGCCACCCTGAGTTTCTTGAACGCCTCGGTCAGGTTGTTGCCGGTCATCACGCGCCCGGCTTTCCAAAGTTTGTCGGCGAGTTTCTTGACCTCGACATCGCGGGCGGGGAAGCCTGCCAAGCTCGGCGAGCGAAGCGGAGCCGGCCCCAGCACCGCGCCCCCAGCGGCTGTGAGTTGGGAAATCTTCTTGAGGACCGCCGGACGCATCGTTTCGGATTTCGGCAGGACCAGCAGGCGATAGCTCATGCCATCCGGCAGGACGAGTCGGCCGTCGCGGACGGCAAGCCGGTTCTCGATCACGTCGGCGTTGATGTAGTCGTAGTCGTAGCCTGCCGGCAGCGGCGGCTGACGGATGCCGGTCATCTTCGGCGCATCCTCGCCGATGTAGTACGCCACGTCCGCGACCGCCTTGCCCGCCTGCAACATCACGCTGCACCGCCTCTGGTAGTCGATCCACGCCTTGGAAGAATCGAACCACGTATTGTGGCGGTTGATCTCCGTACCAAACCACGCGTTGATACCCGGCTTGCGGTCTTCCCACGGCTGGTGGATGTACACGTGGAGCACGAACTGGCTTGCCCCCTCGCACAGCGCCCAGTCGCCGCGGGCCTTGAGGTCGCGCGGCGTGTTGACAAACGCGGGCCCGCCGGTAAACGCCTCAGCCCAGACGACGGGCAGGCCGTAGATGTGCGCCGCCGAGGCGGCGCAGCGGACCTCGACGCCGCCGAGGTTCCCGTTAACCCAGAACTCGCCGCCGATCTCATCACACGAGCCGCCGTACCTGAGGAACTCGCTCGGAAAGCCCCAGTGCCCATAGTTCTCCAGCCACATCTTCAGCCCATGGCGGCGGCAGAGATCGCGCAACCCGCCGACATACTCGGTCGCAACGCGGTCGGCGATCAGACGACGCAGGTCCCACAGGAACCGGTTCGACCGCTTGGCGCTGCCGACGATCCGCCCGGTCATCACCGGCAGCAGCGGTATCGGGTCGTATCCGTAGGCCTCGCGAAACGTCTCGGCAAAACCGTCCGTCCAGTTCTCCGGACCCATTTCGTAGCTGTCGGCCACCACGTGCTTGAGCGCCTTGCGGTCGGCGGCGGGCATGCGCCGCAGCAGCTCGCCGACGTACGCGTCGAAATGCGCCGCCAGGGGCTCGCGGTTCATCTTGTCCACCTCCAGGCCGGTTGCCTCGGGCGGGGCGGGGCTATTCTTCGTGCCCGTCGGCGTCATGGCTGCCCGCAGGATGATCCACTCCCCAGCCGGGACAGACCATCGCAGCTTCCCGTCGGCTGACAGCTTCGAGGTCAGGTTGATCACGCTGTCGGGCGTGATCGCAAGGTTCGCCGATTCGGGCTCCGCCTGCACCGGCCAGGTGTAGAAGTCGAACGGCGGAAGCGGGTCCTGAAACACCTTCAGCAGCGACTTCTCCGCGTAGCTCTCGACGCGGGCCGCGGGCGAGAGATGAATCGCGCCGAGTTGGCAGCCGCGGGAAAATGTGAGCCGGAAGAAGCGTGCCTTCACGGCCGGGAACGTCGCCACTACCGGCGCCAGCGGCACGGGGCCCACGTTCACGCGCAGGTTGTGGCGGTCGATCTTGAACTTCTTCACGGTGCGATACTGCTTGCCGTCGTCGGAGACGAGCAGCTCGGCGGCGACGTTGACGGCCTTGATCGGCCGAACCGTCAGGCTCCGCGCAGTAAACGGCTGGGGCATCTCGAAGCTCACCATGGTCAGCGTGCGGGCGGTCTCCTTCGCCAGGACCCCCTCTGCCGCCGAGGCCGGAAACGCCAGCACGGCGATGTCCTGGAACTTGCCCGATGGGGCGGGCAGCTTTGCGTTGAGTTCTCGGGGGCCCGTAACGCGGGTCTCCGGCAGGACAACGTAGCGCATGGCCTGAGTGGGCTTGACCCATGGCCCGCCGGACTGGCTCCAACCGGGCGAGTTGAAGATGCCGACATCCACTCCGACCCGGCCTGCCTCGCGGATGGCGTGTTCGATGAGTCCCCACCAGTCGTCCGTCAGGGCCTTGGCGCCGCCCTTGGCCGCCAGGCCGCTCGTCCCGCTGATGATGCCAATGTACCCTTCGCCGATACCGACGCGGCTCATCGCTTCGAGGTCACGAGTGAGGCCCTGTCTGGTGATGTGCCCGTCCATCCAGTACCAGTAGCAGCGAGGCCGGGTCGTCGCCGGCGGGCAGGCGAAGTCGTTTTCCAGCGTGCCGGCCAGGGCTGGTGTGTACAGCAAGCAGAGCACCAAAAGGAAGAATGTCGATTTACTCATAAATTTCTCATATCCAGCGATTCGCGTTTGTCTGGCGTCGCGCAACAGCCGCACGATTGATTTTCATACGTGTTCTGAGAATTGCAACGCCGAATGCGTTTAGAGGTGGCGTTTTTTCCGCCGGCCTGGTGGCATGGTCCTTAGCGGTGGTAGCATGCTTCCAACTGCTGTTCTTGGAAGCACGCTCCAAGTGCGGTCTTGGCAGGACAAGGCCACGATGGACCTACAAGCGCCGATGGAACATGCTTCCGCACACGGCCGCGGAAACATGGCACCACGGAGGCCCGAACCAACCGCGAGCATACCACCTGCCATGCAGGATGCTCCCATCGCCAGAGAGCCACCGGCCAGGATCGTTGCCACGACCCTGGCAATTAACTTGCGCAGGACCCGATTCATCAGACATCTTCTATCAGCCCGTTTAGAAAGCTATCTCTCCTGCGAGCTGCCTGAATTCTTGCGTGTCGG
>CAZMBZ010000261.1:0-4128 GCA_964564285.1 uncultured Planctomycetaceae bacterium
TGGGGCGGGCTCTACGAACAACGCGACTGCTCCGCGATGACTCGCGACCTGCTGGCGCCGTTGGGGGTGTACCTTCCGAGAAACAGTTCCGAGCAGGCCAAGGCGGGCAAGGTCGTGTCGCTTGCGGGTATGTCGCCGGCCGCCAGGGAGCGGCGCATACTCGCCGATGGCAAGGGGATGCTAACGCTCCTCGGCGCGCCGGGACACATCATGCTCTACCTTGGCCAGCGCGACGGACGCGCGCTGATTATGCACAACACCTGGGGCGTGAAGGTTCGCAATCCCGATGGCTCCGAAGGCCGAAAACCCATCGGGTGCTGTTGCATAACCACGCTTCAGCCGGGCCGCGAATTGCCTGATATCATGCTGCCCGAAGCCGACCTGCGACACGCGATCGAGGTCATGGTGCTTCTGCCCGGCACCGACGACGCGGAGGCCAAACCATGAGCGGTATCGCGAGCGTCCGGTTTCGCAAGATTGTCAGGCCGCTACGGACGATCTTCCGCACGTCGCTTGGCAGCAAGTCGGTGGCAACCAGTGTGCTGGTCGAGGCCTCGGTCGCCGGCGGGGCCAAGGGCGTCGGCGAGGTTCGCGGTACCCCATGAAACTCCCGAGGCGATCAAGGCGGTCCTGAACGAGGCCCGAACCGCACTGGTGGGCATGTTGATAGAAGATTACGCCTCGGCCCTGACCGAGTTGCGCCGGCGATTCGGCGAGTTCCACATGACGCTTTCCGGGCTGGAGGTCGCGATGTTCCGTGCCGCGCTCGTTGCCCGAGGCCAAAGCGAGCCGGACCACTGGAAGGCCTTCTCGCGAAGCATTGAAACCGATATCACCGCGGCGTTCACTCGCGACCGGAAGGTTCTGTCTGACTGGATCCGGCGGTCGGCGAAGGTTGGCTTCAAGCATTACAAGGTCAAGGTCAGCGGCGACGTCAAGGCGGACATCACGCTGGTCAAGACTGTACGAGAAGAACTGGATCGGATGGTTGAGGGGGCCGTCATCCGCCTCGACGGCAACCAGGGATACTCGGCCGGGACATACAGGCGGATGCTCGACGAGCTCGACAAGGCGAATATCGAGATCGAACTATTCGAGCAGCCGCTGGCGGTGCTGGGCAACATTTTAGGCACGTATCTTGGCCTGTGCTGCGCCACACTGTGCCGAGTTCTAGGCCTGTGACGAGACGAAAGAGGATTACCGCAGAGATGCGGAGATTAAAAAGCGAAAGAAACATCCGATGGGGACTACGCAGATTAAGAGATTACACGGATTGAGAAACTCACATATGTCTGTATCCATGTCATCTTCAAATCCATGCAATCCCACTCTAGCGTTTCTTTCGCATCTTTTCGCTATCCACGGCCATCGGTCTGTCTTGACGCTGACGAGGTGACTATAATCATCCGAAGGACGGCGGGTGTCGCGGTCCGGGTTTTGGCGTGTCACAAAAGGGGAGTATCGCGTTATGGAAATTGCCGATCGTCTTTGCGAACTGGCCCAGAACCTGTACTGGACGTGGCATCCCGAGATCATCGAAATATTCCGCGATCTCGACCCTTCACTCTGGCGGGAGGTCAACCACAACCCGGTCGAGTTTTTCGATCGGCTGGACCCGAAGGTCCTGGCAGAGAAGACCGCCGAGCTGGCCTTGGATGCGCGCGTCAACCTTGCGTTCCATCAGATGCAGGACTACCTCAATGCGTCCGGAACGTGGGGTGCCCGGCACGCCGGCGTGCTGTATGCCCATCCGGTGCTGTACTTCTCGGCCGAGTTCGGTCTGCACGAATCGCTGCCGATTTATTCGGGTGGACTCGGCGTTCTGGCCGGCGATCACCTCAAGGCCGCCAGCGACCTCGGCGTGCCTCTGGTCGGCGTCGGGTTGTTTTACGCCAAGGGCTACTTCCGCCAGAAGCTCGACAAGGATGGCTGGCAGCAGGAGGACTACTTCGTCTCCGATGTAAACAAGCTGCCCATTACCCGCGTTCTGGCCGCTGACGGCAAGCCGCTGCGGGTGCGCGTCCCCACTCGCCCGTCCACCATTTGCGCGGAGGTCTGGGCGGCCCAGATAGGCCGCAACCGGCTTCTGCTGCTGGACACCAACGTCGATGAAAACACGCCGGATGACCGGGCGCTCACATCCATCCTCTACGGCGGGGACCAGAATGTGCGTATTCGCCAGGAGGTGGTCCTCGGCGTTGGCGGGCTGCTTGCCGCCCATGCCCTTGGCATATGCCCGGGCGTCATCCACCTTAACGAAGGTCACAGCGTATTCGCGACCCTGGCTGCCGCGAGGATGATGATGCAGCGCGAAGGACGCAGTTTTGAAGACGTGCGGGAGAAGGTCTCTGCCATGACGGTCTTCACGACGCACACGCCTGTCGAGGCGGGGCATGACCGGTTCGACGCGGACATGATCGAGCAGACGCTCGGGCCGCTGCGCGAGGATATTGGCCTGTCGCGCCAGGAGTTGATGTCGCTAGGCCGGGTCGACCCGGACAACGAATCCGAGCCGTTCTGCATGACCGTGCTCGGGCTGAAGATGGCCCAGTGCCGCAACGCCGTCTCGGCCCGCCATGCCCGTCTGAGCCGGGCGATGTGGCGTCGCATCTGGCCGAAACTGCCCGAGGATATGGTCCCCATCGGGCACATAACCAACGGCGTGCATTCGAAGTCCTGGCTGGCCGTGCCGCTTGCGCCGCTGTTCGACCGCTACCTTTCCATGGGTTGGCAGGAGCGAATGCACGACGCACAGACGTGGGCGGGCATAGACAAGATCGACGACGAGGAGTTCTGGGAGCAGCACCAGGTGCTCAAGGTCAGGCTGATCGACTACGTGAGGCGATGCGTGGCCCGCCAGGAGGCCCGGCGCGGCGGCGAGCCGGTCGAGGATCGGCTGGACCCGACGGCGCTGACTATAGGTTTTGCCAGACGCTTCGCCAGCTACAAACGGGCGGACCTGCTGCTGGGCGATATCGAGCGGCTGGAGCGTTTGGTGGGCAACCCGGACAAGCCCGTGCAGATCGTCTACGCGGGCAAGGCCCATCCCAACAGCGAGGACGGCAAGCGCCTCATCCAGGAAATAGTCCGCGCCAGTCGTCGGCCCGCGCTGGCCGGGAGGGTGGTCTTCATCGAGGACCACGATATGAATGTCGGCAGGCACCTCGTTCAGGGCGCGGATGTCTGGCTGAATACGCCCCGCAGGCCGATGGAAGCTTGTGGCACGAGCGGACAGAAGGTGGTGTTTAACGGCGGGTTGAACTTGTCAATCCCCGATGGCTGGTGGGCCGAAGGGTATGATGGAAGCAACGGGTTCGCCATAGGCTGCGGCCTGGAACACGCCGATGCCGACATTCAGGACCGCCTCGACCGCGACGAGCTCTTCGACGTGCTGGAGAACCAAGTTGTGCCAATGTACTACGATCGTGGCGACAGGGGAATCCCATACCGATGGGTAGCACGCCAGAAGAACGCAATGCGATCCCTGCCGTGGCGATTCAGCGCGCGAAGAATGTTAAGGGACTACACCAGGCAGTGCTATCTGCCGGCCGCGGGGGGAATCAGTTGCTGCCTGCCATGAGAATAAGAAAACGGGTAGTAGGTAATAGGTAATAGGCCTGCCGGCCGGCAGGTTGGGCGCAGGGAGAAGCCTCTGGCGTCTTGTCTCGATGCTTCGGGGCTGATCGAAGGATTCCGCGTGACCGCGATGACTGTACTTTCAGCGACAACTTTACTGGTTCTAGTGATGGACCCGCTGGGCAATGTCCCGTTGTTCTTGTCGGCCCTGCAGAACGTTCCCGAAAAACGCCGCTGGCGTGTCGTGCTTCGCGAGTTGCTGATAGCGCTTGGCGTGCTGGTAGTGTTCCTGCTGGCCGGGCCGTTTCTGCTGCACGCCCTGCACATATCCGAGTCCGCTCTTCGCGTCGCCGGCGGGATCGTGCTGTTCCTGATTGCGGTGAGGATGGTCTTTCCTCGCGGTGACGAAGCCGGGATTGGCAATCACGACGAAGAGCCTTTCATCGTTCCGCTGGCGATTCCATTTGTGGCGGGGCCTTCGGCAATGGCTGCCGTGTTGCTGCTGGTCAGTCAGGACCCCAGCCGCAAGCTCGAATGGCTGGTTGCGCTTAT
>CAZMBZ010000261.1:4228-7707 GCA_964564285.1 uncultured Planctomycetaceae bacterium
TGCTGCTGGTCAGTCAGGACCCCAGCCGCAAGCTCGAATGGCTGGTTGCGCTTATACTGGCCTGGCTGGTGACGGCGGTCGTGCTTGGCTCGGGCAACCTCCTGCACCGTCTGCTGGGCAATCGCGGGCTGCTGGCTATGGAACGCCTGATGGGAATGATCCTGACGACGCTGGCTGTCGAGATGTTTCTCTGCGGCCTGAAGCAATTCCTGGATTCCTGATCCCTGCGAGGCTAACGCGATTTCGCCTCGTCGGCGCGATCGGTCCGCAACGAATTGCTATGGTTTGTCTTTCTGCGGAGCCTCCGCTTTGCTCATCTTGGCTGCGTGGTCCCGTCCGAGGAAGAAGTTAGCCCAGCCGGACGTGTGGTCCAAGGCATTGTCGGCCGGGGGGATGTACTGCGTTCGCATGTCGTCGAGTTTCCCTGCCGCCGCGAATCGCTGATATGCCAGCGTCCATACGCAGGGCTTGTTTTCATCCACCTCGCAGCGCCCGTTTCGGCTGCCGCCGCATGGGCCGTTTCGTTGGCCCTTGGCGCATCTTGACATTGGGCAGAGGTATCGCAGGTCGAACAGCGCGCAGTCGCCGCATTCCTGGCAGTCGAACAGCAACCGCTTGATATTACGTTCGAAGAAGTAGGCTATTTTGGTGAGCAGTCTGGACTTCTCCAGCAACTTGTACGTCCATCGCCCCAGTCGGAAAAGCAGGGTTCCCTCGGTGAAGACGTAGCGGTGGAAGCATCGGCTGACGTAGTAGTTGGGCGACAGGACGCTCTTGCGTGCGGTGGTGACGGGGACGCATTTGTCTTCGGCGAAGGAGAGGTCCGGGTCTTCGGGGAACATGTAGAACTCGTCAGGCTGGGAGAAGCCAAGCTCGCCGACGTGGTCGCGCCAGTTTTCGCCGATTTCCTCGGAGCGGCGGATGATGTGCTCGAAGTCCGGGACCTTCAGTCCGAAGCCTCCGAGGTGTACGCCGCTAAAGCCCGTGCCGCGGAAGATGGCCATCATTTTGGCGGCGCGTTCCAGGCGGGCGCCCTTGCCCTTATCGGGCGCCTTGGCCTCTTCGGTCAGCACGGCCAGGAGCTCGTCGGTGACGACGCAGCCGGGCACGAGGCCCTTGTTCATCGCTGTCCCCGCGCCCTTGCTGACGGCGTAGACGTTGCCGAAAACCGGCACGCTGAGATCGCGATACCTTAGGTACTTGAGGATCTCGGCGAACTTGCGCATGTCGTAGCCGAGCTGCGGGATAATGAAGTCTGCCCCGGCGGCGATCTTCTTCTCGAGCTTGTACATCTGCGGCAGCAGCTCGGCCTCGTGGCGCTTGAACGGAGAGACGGCGCAGGCCAGAAGAAAGTCTGTTGCGGGCAGGTTGTTGAAGGTGCCAGGCTTTCGGCCTGGGACTTCCAGACCGGCGTTCATAGACTTCAACAGGCGAAGCGCCTGCACTGCGTCGAGGTCGAAGATTGGCTTGGCCATGCCTTCGTACCCGCCGGCGGGGTAGTCGCCTGTGATGACCAGCAGGTTGTTGAGCCCACCCCGCGCCAGGGCGGAGGCTCGCGATTCAGCCATGTTTCGGTTGGCGTCGCGGCAGGAGAAATGCACCAGCGGCTCGACGCCCATTTCCATCAATTCCCGGCCTATCACGTCCGGGCTCAGGGCTGGATTGCCGCCCGGGTTGTCGGTGATGCTCACGGCGTGGATGGGCACGTCGGATGACGCGACCTGTCGGCCGAACTCGATGATCTGGTCGATGGCCTTGCCTTCATGTCCTCGTCCGGGCACGAGTTCGCAGGTGACGATGAATTCCGAACCGGCCTGCAGCAATTCCTTAAGCTTGCTCATGAGAACCTTTACACCTCGCGAAATAACGTCGAAAGCAGCACTGCCCTACATTGCGACACGGGCGATGGTTTTGTTATACCGTTACCAAGGGGCCATTGTATCAAGTAACACCCGAGGTATGTCAAGGTAGCACGCGGAGTCTGTTTCATATCTGCGATCATTACGAAACGCCCCAGCTTGCGGAATCGCTGGCTGAGTCCGCAACGCGCTTGCGAATGTGCGGAACCGTGGTAGCATCAGTTAAAGCGTTCGCAACGATCCTGGCTGAAACGGCACCCTGATAGCACCGGGTGAAGCCATTCCGCAACAGGCCAGCGACTGACTTGCCGGCGCCGGAACCCAAAGCCGAAGTGTGCCGTCCGGAGTCGCCGCCAATGTCAACGTCATTGAGTCGCCGCAAAGTATTGCAGGGCATAGGTATGGGAGCTGTCTCTCTCGCCGCCGGCCAGGAGGCAACCAGCGAGGATAAGCCCGCCGACAAACCCAACATCCTGGTGATCTTCTCCGATCAGCAGCACTGGCGTGCCATGGGGCGGGAGGAGAGTTTCTTCAAAACGCCGAACCTCGACGCGTTCGCCGCCGACAGCGTTGTGTTCGGACGGTCATTCTGCACGACACCGCAGTGTTCGCCAAGCCGTTCGTCGCTACTGACGGGCCTGTATCCTGCCAAGACCGGCGTTATGGGCAACATGGGCGCCGCCGGAGGGACACCGTTGCATCAGCAGACCATAGGAGCGATGCTCCAGAAAGGCGGGTATCGCACGGGCTACTTCGGCAAGTGGCACCTGGGCAATAAAGCAATCGCCACCGCTGGCTGGGATGGAGGGTATGTCCCGAAGATCAACGATCCAGCCACGACCGCCGCCGGGCTGGAGTTCCTCGCAAAGGCAGGTGAACCCGGAAAGCCCTTCGCGCTATTCCTGTCGTACAACAACCCGCACGACATCTATCACTTCGCCCGGCACGAGATCGCCGAGGACGCCGGGGATATCCCCCTGCCGAAATCGTGGGCTGCCGAGGACTTCGACACCAAGCCGGCCGTGCAGAAGCAGTTCATGACCGACGACCAGGGCAAGGTCATCCATGGCAAGGACGAAGCCCTGTGGCGAAAGTACCGCGACTGCTATCGCGCCAAGACAGCCCTGTACGACGGTCAAGTGGGCAAGGTGCTGGGCGAGTTGAAAAAGCGCGGGCTGCTGGAGAGCACCATTGTCATCGTCACCAGCGATCACGGCGACATGGATGCCCATCACCGACTGATCTACAAGGGCCCGTTCATGTACGACCAGATGGTCCGCGTGCCGCTGATGATCCGCGTGCCCAAGGCCTTCGGCGGCATCGCTCCGCGGCGTGCGGAGGATCTGGACGTCGTCAACGTGGACATCGTTCCCACGATCCTGGACTTCTGCGGCCTGTCGCCGATCACCTGCGATGGCCTGTCGCTCAAGCCGACCCTGACCGGCGCCACCGGCCAGAGCAGGCGAGAGTTCGTGATAAGCCAGTACTACAGCAAGCAGCGATGGGTCAATCCCATTCGGATGATCCGCACCACCCAGTACAAGTACAACCGATACATTAGCCACGGCGAAGAGTTGTACGACCTGGTCAACGACCCCAACGAAATCGTCAACCTCGCCA
>CAZMBZ010000262.1:0-7600 GCA_964564285.1 uncultured Planctomycetaceae bacterium
AGACGCGCAGACATTCGGGCCGCTCGTAGCAAGGGCAGCTTTCTAAACGGGCTGCTAAGAGTGGACAATGGCGTACCTATGCAGCGACAACTGTAGTTGGCTTAGGCGAGCCAAAAGCGTATTCTTGAAGACCGTTGTGGAGATTTCGGATGCGGGTACTTATTGTCGAGGATGAAGAGCGACTGGCGAGAAACATCTCCTCGGTTCTTCGCGAAGCAGCAAGCTTCGCGGTGGACATCGCCACCGATGGTGAGGATGGCTTGCATCTGGCACGCACCAACCCGTATGACCTGATTATCCTCGACCTGATGCTGCCGAAGATTGCTGGCCTGGATCTGCTGAGCACGCTTCGCTCCGAAGGCCGCAAAGTTCCAGTGCTTATCCTGACAGCCAGGGGAGACACCGATGACATCGTACAGGGTCTGGACCTGGGTTGTGATGACTATCTAACCAAGCCATTCGAGATGGCGGAACTTCTCGCACGATGCCGCGCCTTGATCCGACGTTCCTACGGCAAGCCTGATCCAACGATTCACGCGGGTGGATTGGAAATCGACCCTCGGCGAAGAGTCGTCCGCCAAGCCGGCAAAAACCACATCCTGCCAGCGATGGAATATCGTCTCCTCGAATTCCTGGCCATGCGAGTGGGAGAGGTCGTGTCGAAAGAGGAAATCCTGGAGCACTTGTACGACTTTGACGCCGAACGGTTCTCCAACGTCATCGAAGTCTACATATCGTCGCTGAGAAAACGATTCGGCTCGGAACTGATTCAGACTTCTCGTGGCCAGGGATACATGTTGGTGGAGATTACCCAATGAGGCCGTTATCCCTGAAAACCAGAGTCACTCTGTCAACGGTGGTAATCATCGCCATCGTTATCACAGCCATCTCGGCGGTTGCTTATCACGAGTTGGAAGAGGCACTTGTAGAAGTCCATGACCCAATGCTTTGCGCGGTGGCCACGACGATGCGATCGCACATTGGGGAATTGTCATCCCGACCGACATCTGCCGATGTGGAAGCCCTTCTCAAGCGAGTTCCATCTACCAAAGCCATCGAGTTGCTTGTGTGGTCTCATCGCGAGGGGAACGTCCAAATCCATTGTTCGCCGCAGGTAAAAAACGCTCGTGCATGGATTGCAGAGCTCGATCTGACCGAGCGTCCCGAACCTGGAAAGGAGCGGATGCTGACTTTACAGCATGGGAAATACGCATACCGCGCCGCCTGGTTTCGGTGCGACCTGGCCGATGAAACGCTCTCGGTGCTGGCGATAACCTCGCTTCGACATGCGCATCACGAGATGTCGGAGTTTCTCAGAATGCTCCTGATCCTTGGCGTCAGTATGTTGCTGGCGGCAGGCGTATTGGCCGCAATGTCTGTGTTACTGACGATGCGGCCAATACGAACAACCGCCGACCGTCTGGCGGGTGTGACGCATAGGAATCTCGGGGCCGAGCACTTGGATGGCATCGTTACGCCTGCCGAACTCAGGCCTTTCGTCGAATCCGTTGACGCGATGCTCGCCCGGGTAAACGAAGGCGTCCAAACGCAAAAACGTTTCATAGCCGAGGCGTCACATGAGTTGCGAACGCCCCTGGCACTGGTCAAGAGTACGATCCAGGCCGCGCGATTGAAGGTGCGAACCATCCAGGAGTATCGGCAGATACAAGATGAACTTCTGGCCGATATTGACCGAATGAATCATCTTGTAGGACAGTTGCTGGACCTTGCCAGGCTGGAAGAAACGGGCCGGAACCTGGCCGAAGATGTGGACCTTGCAACATTGCTTCATTCATTAGCCAACCAGCACGAAACCGAGGCCGCGGCTGGAGGAGGCAGGATCAACTGCGATTGCCCCGACGCTCCGCTGACAGTGAAGGGAAGCCCGGTTGAGCTTGGAAGTCTGTTCGGCAACTTGATCGACAACGCCATCAAACACGGGCCAACTGGCGGAACGATAAGCGTTCTTGCGATAGCCAATAACAACGACTGCCTCGTAACCGTCCACGACGAGGGCGGACTGATACCTGCTGAACAGATCGACCAGTTGTTTGACCGTTTTTACCGCGCTGACGCATCCCGCTCTCGCGCCACGGGAGGCTCTGGTCTGGGGCTGGCTATTGCCAATCAGATAGTCTTGCGACACGGTGGCGATATTTCGATAACTTCTTCTCCCGCCGAGGGAACGACCGTTTCGGTGCGATTGCCTTTGGCGAATCTCGCCTGACTTAAGCCTGGCTTCACCTGACTTGTGTATCCTTTCACCAAGAAAGGTTAAGTCGGATGACAGCCAAGCCACTCAACAAGTTTCTGCCCAATCCTGCATCAAAACAGGCGACACGCCGCATAGCCATTTGTTCGCGCCCAGGCGCCTCTGGAGACATCGAGAATACCCAAACGGTCCACCAGGCAGACGGGGGGAACAATTGATGACAACACCTGACATTGCCACGCTGTGGATGGGAATCGGTTTCGCCGGGCAGGCAATCTTCGGGACTAGGTTCGTCGTCCAGTGGATCGCCACTGAGCGGAAGCGGCGATCCGTCGTGCCGGTTTCCTTCTGGTACCTGTCCTTGCTGGGCAGCGTGTTTCTGCTGGCGTATTCGATCTACAGGCGAGACGCGGTCTTCATCGCCGGCTTCAGCCTGAACATGATTATCTACTTGCGGAATCTCTACTTCATCCACCACCGGCCAAGCGAACCCGTAGCGCAGCGCGAAGCGGATGAAAAGGACCCGGAGCATTGACATTGCGGCAAGTCATTGTGAACGCGGACGATCTGGGATGGTCTCCAGGCGTCACGGACGGCATCCTGATGGCGCATCGCAACGGGATCGTCACATCGGCGACCCTGGCTGCCAATATGCCCGATGCCGAAAGGGCCGCCGCCCTGGCGGCCTCGGAGCCTGCCTTGGGTGTCGGCATCCATCTGAATGTCTGCCAGGGCCGACCTATGAGTGCTACCGGGGCGAAGCTGGCCGACAGAGATGGCCTGATGCGTTTGACGGGTCCGGGGCTGATCGCACGCTGCCTGTGTCGGCCTTGGCTCATCGGCGCGGCACTGGCCGAGTGCGAGGCCCAGATACGCTGGGTAAAGAATCATGGCATACGCCCGACACACATGGACAGCCATCGGCACGTACACGCGTTTTGGCCTCTCTGGGTGGGTATTGTCCGGCTGGCACGTCGCTACGACATTCCGTTCGTCCGTTGGCCCATGGAAAGGCTTCCCGGCCCGGGTTGGCCTGGACCGCCGCGACAGCAGGCACGTACAGCGTGGCTGCTAAGGGCCATGTGTGCGATGAATGTAGCGACGGGCCGCTCCCTTCGCCCGACTAGATGGACCTGGGGCATAGCGCACACCGGATCCGTCAATGAAGCGTGGCTCATTCACGCGGCCAGGTCCGCCCCCGACGGAATCATCGAGGTCATGACCCATCCGGGTCTTCCGCATGATCTGGACCGCCGAGAAACCCGTCTGCTTGAAAGCCGCCTTACGGAATTGAATGCACTGTGCAGCCCCGCCGTGAAAAATGCATTTGAGAGGCAACAAATTGAACTCATTAACTATGGCCAATTGTCTTAATCAAACCGCTAACCCTACCACCGCATCGAGCGAACCTCGCTACAGCCTCGTTGTGCCCTTCTACAACGAACAGATGGTGGTGCGAGAGCTTTACGAGCGCCTTCGGCGCGTGATGGAGGGATTGGGCCAGTCTTACGAAATGCTTTTCGTCAACGATGGCAGTTCCGACGGCACGGCCGAGGTCCTTGCCGACATTGCCGCCTCGGACGAAAGGGTCTGGTTTATCGACTTGCGCCGCAATTTCGGACAGGCGACGGCGCTCCAGGCTGGCTTCGACCAGGCTCGTGGAGAAGTCATCGTGGCGATGGACGGCGACCTTCAGCACGACCCCTACGAGATTCCGCTGCTCCTGGCCAAGATTGACGAGGGCTATGACATCGCTTCGGGTTGGCGGCGGCGACGCGGTGATGGGTTTCTGAGTCGGCGACTGCCCTCACGCATCGCCAACTGGCTGTTGGCGAAGGTCTCCGGCGTGGCGCTGCGAGACTTCGGCACAACCTTCAAAGCGTATCGGCGGGAGGTCCTCCAGGACGTTCGCCTGTACGGCGACATGCATCGGTTCGTACCGGCTGTCTGCGCCCGCCTGGGAGCCAGGATCTGCGAGGTGCCGATCAAGAACGTTCGTCGCAAGGCCGGCAAGAGCAACTACGGAATCGGCAGAACATTCCGCGTTGCAATGGACATCATGACGCTGCGGTTCATCACGGCCTACCTGACGCGCCCGCTGCATCTTTTCGGCAAGGCAGCCTTGGTCTGCATCGCCGTAGGTAGCTTGATTCTAGGCTATGGTTTCGTCCGCAAGCTGGTGCAATGGTCGAGCTTTCACCTCTTCACCGAGCACGGTCCGCTAATGGCCGTAGGGTTCGCGAGCGTGATCGCGGGGATGATGTTCCTGTCCACCGGACTGATTGGCGAACTTCTCATGCGAGTCTATTTCGAGGCCACTTCCGCCAAGACCTACTCAATTCGCCGAATCGTTCATGGTTCCGTCGGCTCGGAAGCAAAGGAAAGGCGTCCGCAATGGCAATCTCGACTAGCGTAGTCAGCAAACCACATGCACCCCGCTGGCACTATGCGCTGATAATCGTCGTCACATCCGTGTTGATGCTTTGGCAACTGGGAGGCACCGTCCTGGACGGCCACGAGGCCTTTGTCGCGGTCTCGGCCCGCAACATGGCTGATTCGGAGGCATGGTTGAATCCCGCCATCGCCGAAGGCCCCATACCAGCTAATACGTCTGTGAACCACTGGATGGTCCCCGTGTTCAATGGCGAGCCCCGGCTGGTGAAGACTCCTCTGGCTTATTGGTGCGTAGCGGGCCTATTAAAGCTTGGGCTCCCGCCAGATGAATTCACCGCCAGACTGCCTTCGGCGCTGGCGAGCATTGCCCTGGCAGTGCTGGTTCTGGCGCTGGGCCGGAGCATGTTTTCACCGCGTGCGGCGCTGATGGCGGCGCTGATGCTGGGAACGTCGCTGGCGTTTGTGGATTGGGGGCGCAATTCGCGGGCGGACATGCAAATGACGCTATGGATGTCAGTCGCCCTGGCCTGCCTCTTCTGGGCATTGCGACAATCAGAGTCTCGAAAAAGGAATCTCCTCCTGCTGGCAGCGTGGGGTGCTTTGGGCCTGGCGAACCTGGCCAAGCAGATGGCTCCCATGTTCATACTCCTGCCTGCCGGGCTCTACCTCTGTTGGCTCGCATCCACTGCGTCAGCGAAAGATGCCCCAGCCAGGCGCACGTTGATCCGCTATCTCATCGTCGCCGGATTGGGGTTCGTCCTTTGTGCCCTTGTTCGGGCGATGCCGTTTCTACATTGGTGGCGGCCTTTCGGACTGTCGGATGGGCGAGGGACAGCAATCACGATGGCAATAGCACTCGGGGGCCCGGTTCTGCTGTACACAGTTTGGTCCAGACCGTGGCGAGAGGCAAAAGCGATTGCCCCAACGATTCTGCCGGGTGTGGCGTTGATGCTGCTCGTGTTTGTTCCGTGGATCGCATACATTGCCAACACCTTGCCGCAAGCGAGCGCAGTCTTCGTTGATCAAACCTCAAGCCGGGCACTGGGCGTTGACGGCTGGCCGCATCGTTCGTACTTTCCGCTAAGCGGATTCTACATATGGTCTCTGGCCAAGTGGACCCTGCCTTGGGTCATCTTTCTCCCCGGCGCCCTCGCGATGCCCCTGATGAAGCGATTCCGGGACGACCGGAATAACCTGGTGTTTCTCTTTCTGTGGGTATTTGGGCTTGTCCTGCTGTTCAGCGTATCCGCAGGGAAACGCGTGCAATACATCATTCCAGCCATGCCCGCAACATGCCTGCTGATAGGCTATTGTGCCGAAGACGTATTCTTCAAACACCGATGGTTCAGCCTGCGTTTGGCTAAACGCATTATCGAGGGATACGGCATAATAATACTGGCAGCCGCGATTGCGGCAGTGATTGCATTGGGGATTGTCGACCATGCCACAAGGCCCTTTGCCTTTCACATACTTATCCTGGCCGACCTGGCGCTGCTGCCAGTGTGGGTTGCGCGAGCTCTTGTTCGCACCAGACCCCAAGCCGCTGTCGCGATGATGTTGATATCCGTCGTTCTGGCAGAGATGGGCTACTTCACGCTGGAAAACCCATGGAATAACAAGCGAGACAAATACGCCAGCATGGGACAACGTATTCGTAAGGAGGTCCCGGCAAACGACAGGATACTCGCTTTGTCACGTGTAAACCCCGCAATCGTCTGGTACTCCGGCCGGGAATTGCCCGTGGCATCGCAAATTGAAGCTCGTTTTACGCGGACACGCGGCAAGGACAAGGGCCATCGCCTTTGGCGGCAATGGCTAGAAGATGGCAGGGCCCTATGGAGCCTCGCCTGGGACCGGGAAGCGGACGATTTCAAAGATGTTCACCTTGATCGGGTCGGCAAGACCATGTCCGTGAAAGGCCGGGAACTCTCGCTGTTTCGCGGGGGGACGCCATCAGTTCCGGCAGCCCAGATGACCAAAGCACACTTCGGCAACATACCTGATATACGGAATCCCAGCCCATGAAGTCGTGGCACCCGCTTGCTTACACAAAGGCCTCTGATGTGCCACTCCTGTGGGGCTCCCTTCAAGCCTTGGCAGACTCTGTGGACGTAAGGATTATGAGTAATGATGACAACTGATGAACTTATTCAAGCACTCGGCATACACTTGTTTCGCTGGCGAAGTTGGACCTTTGTCATGCCGGCCGCCATTATGATGCTGTTCCTGAAAGACTACGACTACCCAGTGGCTGGCCAGGCTGGCGGCGGACTGTTTGAGTTGTTCTGCCTGCTGACAGCGGTAAGCGGCATCGCGGTGCGAGTGATGACAATCGGGTACATCGCGGACGGCACCAGCGGCAGAAACACGACCAGCCATAAGGCTGCCACGATCAACACCACCGGGCTCTACTCGATCATGCGAAACCCCCTGTACTTGGGGAACTACCTGATCCTGCTGGGCATGTCCCTGCTTTCCCAGAATTGGGAGGTCCTGGCGATAAACACGTTTCTGTTCGCGGCGGCATATGTGCCTATTATCCTAACGGAGGAACATTTCCTGCGGCAAAGGTTTGGTCTGGCGTTCCGAGACTATGTCAGCCACGCGCCGCGTTTCTTCCCTCAGCCGTGGTTGTGGCGAAAGCCTGATCGCCCCTTTAGCTTACGCATGATCCTGCGGCGCGAAAACGATTCGCTCTTCTCCACGGTCCTGGCGTTCCTGTTTATCGTCATGGTCCGGCAGTACACTATCACCGGCCAGGTCGGGCTGAATATTTCGTGGATCATCATGGGCAGCATCGTGGCTGTGGCATGGATTATCCTGAAGATCCTGAAGCGGCGCACGAACGTTCTGAAGCCTCGTACTGACAGCGTGGACCGGGTCGCCACATCCCCCCAATACCCCCAGCGAACGGTCGCTCAACGGCAGAGCGCGTAATGCTAAGCGGTCTCAGGTAAGTTCGTTGGAGTTTCTGCGCAGGATCCGGTTCGTATG
>CAZMBZ010000263.1:0-7516 GCA_964564285.1 uncultured Planctomycetaceae bacterium
TGCAGCAACGGTTCTTTATGCGCTGAAATGCTCCGCTGACAGATTCACTCCATCGGGTATTTCAATCCCCACTGGGCTCGGATTTCGTCGAGTAGCGTTACGATCGACAGTGTTTCGTCGAGCGGCATGATGTCGGATTCGGTCCTGCCGGCAGCGATGCAACGAGCTACCTCGTCGATTTCGTAGTTATACCCATTGCCTTCCATCGGCGGGGCGATGGTTTCGGTTTCTTTTCCGTTTACCATCAGCGTCAGCGGATTGCCCCGCCACCACGGGCCATGAAGGTGAATTCGCCCTTCGGTGCCCAGCAGCCAGGCTTCCATGGGCGTTTGGGTGCGAATTCCGGTGGTTATCACCGAGATGCATCCCGCGTCATACTTGACCACTATGCCGGCTTGTTCGTCGACGCCCGTCTCACCGATGTGTGCCTGCGAGGCTACGGACCGCGCCTTGCCGAAGAACATGCTCGAAAGGCTGATTGGGTATATCCCTACGTCGAGCAAGCCGCCGCCGGCGAGGTTCGGGTTCAGCAGTCGGCTGGCTGGGTCCCATTTGCCCCGAAAGCCGAAATCCGCCGTGATCATCCGCAACTCGCCGATCTCGCCGGCATCTACGAGTTCCTTCGCCTTGCGAATTGGGGGCAGGAAGCGGCTCCACATGGCTTCCATGAGGAACAAGCTTTTCTGACGGGCAGTGTCGATCATCTGTCCGGCGAGGGCGGCGTTGACGGCGAATGGCTTTTCGCACAACACCGCCTTACCGCCGCGTAGGCACAGGATGGTGTTCTCGGCGTGCATAGGATGGGGCGTGGCGACGTAGATCGCGTCAATGTTCGCGTCGGCCACCAAGGCTTCGTAGCTGCCGTAGCGGCGGGGTATGTCGAACTCGTCGCCGAAAGCGTCTGCCTTGTCTTGGTTCCGCGACCCGACGGCCTGGATTTCGCTCGATTCCGTCGCTCCGACACCGAGAGCGAATTTATGGGCGATGTGTCCCGTCGAGAGTACGCCCCAGCGAAGCTTGGCTGACATGTTTTGCGTCCTTTCGTTTGCGTTTGCTACCAGTGGTTTCTGTGGACCCGCTCGGGTTCGTACCGGTCGATGGGTCGGGGGGCTTTGGCGGGATGGCCCAGGGATATCACGCAGAACGGCGTGAAGGTCTCCGGCATGGTCAGCAGCTTTCGCAGACCCGCGGCGCGGGTTTCATCCGGGTAGATGCCCAGCCAGACCGCGCCCAGTCCGACAGCGCGGGCGGCGAGGAGGATGTTCTGTGTCGAGGCTGCACAATCTTGGGGCCAGTATGGCGCACTCATGGCCGGGTCGCCACCATCGGAGCAAATCACGATCGCCATCGGTGCCTGTCGCAGCATGGGCGAGTAGGCCTGGATGTCGGATATATTGTTGAGAGTTTCGCGGTCATCGACGACTACGAAGTGCCATGGCCTCTGGTTGCAGGCCGACGGCGAGGACATGCCCGCCTTGAGCAATTGCTCGACCAGTTCATCCGATATTGTCTCCTCCGTGTAGGACCGGCAGCTTCGTCGGGAGAGAATCGCTTCCATTGTGTCCATGTTCCTACGTGCCTCCTAGTTTGAGTTGTCAGGGTGGATCGTTTTCCATGTCGGTGTCGAGGGCAGGAGGCCCAGGAACTCTTCGACGAGTTTTTCCTCATATTTGCCGTGGTAGGCGCCGGCGAGGAATTTGTCGGCGGCTTCGTCGTGGAATCGCCGCCAGGACTCGGCTTCGGCGCCGGGGTTGATCGGGTAGAAGCAGGCGTTATTTGCTCGGGCGGCCTTTAAGTCCCCTGGCGCGTCGCCGATCATGAGTATTTGTTCTGGCTGGTACTTTCCGCCGGCGGCGTACTGGAGGTGTTCTGTCTTCGAGCCCATCTCCTGCCCGCATATCATGGCAACCAGGCCGTCGAGTTCGTGTTCCCGCCACTCGTGAGTCAGTGCCTCGTCGGGGGTGGCGCTGACTACCATGATGTCGGCCAGCGGGCGGATTTTATTGATGCTCTCGCGTACGTGCGGATAAGGCGGCACGCCGCGGACAAACTTTCCGACGGTTTCGTTGACTGCCTTGGACCACTGAAGCGCCTTGAGCAGGTCCGGGTCGCCGGTTTCGTTGACCTTCGCCTCCAGGGCGGGGTTGCCCAACTGCGTTTCCTGAGCGATCCATTTGCGAAGGGCTTCGATGGGCGGCATCTCCCAGCCGCGTTCGATGCACTCGGGCCGCTCGGCCAGGAGGTCGAAGGTTTTGACGAGCGCCGGGAACCGGTTGGTGCCTCGCCAGCGGCTGTAGAGGTTCACCCACTCTGACGTCTGGCGGGCGAATCGCGAGATGCCCTGAAGGTCGTAAGAGTTGATGATGTTGGGGATGAAGCATTCCTTGTGCTTGATCTCCATCGTGTCGAAAGCGCAGCCGTCGCTATCGATGCCGATGAAGAAATCCCGTGTTTTTTGGAACGCCGTCAGCTTGGCGATGCTCATATCGCTTGCCATTATCGGCAGCCTCTCTATAGGGCACCCATATTATTGTGGTCAAACCGAGCGGGCATGACCAACCACACACCGCACTTTCACATCAGCGCATTCACTGAAGAACGCGTCGACGGAGCCTCGGTCGTGACGGCCTGAACCGATTCTAGATAGTGTAGACGTTGAACCCGCCGTCGACAGGGACAACCACGCCCGTGACGAACTTCGACGCGTCGCTGATGAGCCAGATCAGCGTGCCGATGAGCTCGTCCGGCGAGCCGAAGCGGCCCATGGGCGTGCCGTCAATGATCTGCTTGCCGCGGTCGGTCAGGTCGCCGGTTTTTTCGTCGGTCAGCAGGAAGCGGTTCTGCTCGGTCAGGAAGAAGCCCGGCGCGATGGCATTGACGCGGATGCTCTTGGAGTGGTTCGTGGCCATGTACGTGGCCAGCCATTCCGTGAAGTTGCTGATGGCTGCCTTGGCAGCAGAGTAGCCAACCACGCGGGTAAGCGGGTGGAAGGCGCACATCGACGAGATGTTGATGATGATGCCTTCGCCCGTCTCGGCCATAGCTTTTCCGAAGACCTGACTGGGCAGCATCGCTCCTATGCAGTTGAGTTCGAAGACCCATCGCAGCGCATCGGCGGGGAGGTCGAAGAACGTCGTTGGCGGTACGCAGGTGGCCTCTTTCTTGTTCCCGCCAGCACCGTTTATCAGAACGTCAACCCGGCCTAGAGCTTCAATTACTCGGCCAAAGGCTGCTTCGACGGACTCTTTCTGGAGTACGTTGGTTTCGACGGCGACGGCTAATCCACCGTCATCCGCGATTTTCTTGCACAGTTGCTCGGCCCGGGCGAGGTCGAGATCCAGCACGGCGACCTTCGCGCCGCGGGCGGCGAGGGCCTTGCACATCGACTGGCCCAGGACGCCGGCTCCACCGGTAACGGCCAGGCACTTGCCTTGAACGTTGAAAATACTGTCGTTCATTGTTGCTGCCTTTCTCTCTTGGATACTTCTTGCTCACACCTTGGCTCCCTGAGCATTTGGCGGTGAACATTTGATCGTTGCGGGTGCAACCCGTGTCATGTCTCTGTGGTTATTTTGTTTTCTTGGGCCTGGGCTTCCTGGGCTTTCTCGGCTTCGGCGGGGCGATGATCGTGGCGGCGGACTTTTTATCCGGCACGCCCATGCCTCGCAGGGCCGCCAAGGCCATGATGGCGTCACCGAGCGGTTTCATATGCACGCCGTCGCGCGTCAGCCAGTTGCCCTTCATGTCCGCGGGCTTCTTTGCCAGGGCGTCGAGGAACATCTTGTGGAGGTCGACGAAGCCGCACTTCTTCTCGACGGACAGTTGCCTCATTGCGTTGGCGTAGAGGGCCAGACGCTTCTGTCCCTCGGCCTTGAGGTCTTCCTTGATGACGGTCGGGGCCAGCAGGATAACCTTGATCCCTGCCTGCTGGGCCTGGTCGATCATCTTGCCGACGTTTTCCTTGAATGTCGCCAGAATCTTCGTGTCGTGCGGTTTTCTCAGACGGTGCCACACGTCATTGATGCCGATGTTCAGCGTCATGAGGGCAGGCTTTTTCTTGAGCACGTCCCTGTCGAACCGCGCGATGCAGTTCTCCGCCTTGTGCCCGCTGATGCCCGCATTGATGATCTTGGGCAGGTTGAGGTCCGGGTACTGCTGGGCGAACATGGCATCCATTTGGCGCAGATAGCCGCCCCCGGCCGTGATGGAATCACCCATGCAGACGATCTGGTCGCCGCTCTTGAGCAGCAGTTCCTTGGGCGCGTCGGTGGGTGGGCCTACCAGTTCGATGGCCTTGGCAAATATTTGTTCGCCGGCTGGCTTTGACGGCGCGTCGGCTGCGAGGACGGGACAGGCGAAAATGCCAACGAGTGCCAGCAGGGCGGCGAGGCTCATGATTCTTCGCTTCATGACGGTTCTCTCTTTCTTTTTAGAGGCTGGTTTTCCGGTGGGGCGGTGCTGCTGCCGAACGTCGGGAGTATAGCGCCGCCGTGGGGTTCTCGCAAGGGCTGTATACTGATCGCGGGGCGCAAAACCGTGGGAGGTCTCGCTTGCGCCTTCATTTACCGGCTGTCGGCAGGCCGACCCTCCTCTTCGCTGATTTCCAGTTTGACTGGTGAGCCTGATTCAAGCGCCAGCCAGATTATCATGGTTGTTTTTCCACCTGCGTTGCGGACGATCCCTTGCCTGAACGCCTTGGAGGGTTTGGCCTTTTGACCATTGATCGTAACGCGTGATGCGTTTTCGCTGTCCCAGCCTTCGATGACGAAGCAGGGATTGTGGATCGGCGAGTCCTTCGAGGCTTTCAGGGCGAATGACATCGGCCCGGCCTTGCCGGTCAGCAGATAGGCTCGTTGCGGCTGATCGTATCCTTTGCTTTCACATCCCCGCGTCTCGGTAATCATGGGTGGATGATTCCACGATTTCGCCAGGCTTGCGAGACTCGACGTTGGCTGGTCCGTGAAACCATAGATGATGATGTTGCCGGTCCCTCTCGCCCCGCCAAGCGCGGCATGTGTGACGCGGTCATTTGATACCGCGTACCTGCCGTCAGATGGGTTAAGTCCCACGGGCCAATGGTTCCAAGGCCCGGCGAAAGGATCGCCGGTGTGTCTTGATTGTTCCTGGGCGCCCCATGTTCCGATACTTACTCCGCTGCGATAAACGTCGAAGACTTTCCACTTCGACTTGAAGTTTATCCGCTTGATGCAGGCGTCTTTGAGCGGATTGGCCGGCACGCGGTTTGGGAGTGCCCACGTCAAGTCCGCGCTATTGCCATCCATGTTCGCGACGGTCAAGGCCGTCAGGTCCACGTTGTCCAGGCACGTCGTTCCCGGCTGTGACAGGAACTGTGTGTCCTGCCAGCCGCCCCCGATCCCTTCTACGCAGCGCACCGCCACGCCATCAGGGTAGATCGTGTAATACTCGTCGGCCCAGACGCCTATTCCGGGGAAAACATACCCGACATCAATGGACGCGTACCGCCAGTGAACGACCACGCGAGCGTCGGTATTCTCGACGAGACTCACGCGATTGAACCGCCCGCGTTTGTCGGCCATGTGTTCGGCGCAGCCGTGCGGGCCGCCGATTTCCCAACTCTGGTCCGACATCCACTTGTTGTTATCGGTGACCCAGCCGGAGCCAAAATTGGTTCCCTGCCAGAAGACCACGCTGCAAGGGAGTGCGTCGAATCTCACCACTATGTCGCGGTGCTTGCCGGGTCTCCACAGATTGTCCCAGAGGTCGTGGTATTTCAGTGTCTGTAGCGACGCGCCGAATCTTTTTGCCGGCTTGCCTTTGACCTGGCCTGGCAGCACTCTTTTCTCCAGGTCCGGCCGGCCAACGTCCGCCTGCCGAGGGCGAATGGCTTGGTAGGACTGCCGGATCTCTTTCGCTGACAATGCCCTGTCGAAAACCTTCACCTCGTCGATGAGTCCCTCGATCCCGTAGACGAGCGGTAGATTGTTGTTGGCTGCGAACTTGCTGTGGGATACCGGATCGGAGATTCTCTGCGGGTCGCCATTCAGGCCGATCAGCAGGTCCCGCTCCGGCACGGTAATGGCCCCGGAGGCGGGCATCGAGGCGACCAGTTTACCGTTGATATACAGGGACATCTTGCCCTTGCCGTAGGTGCCAGCCAGGTGGGCCCACTGATACGTCGGCAGGACATTCTCCTGGGGGACTGTCTGCTTGTCCTGTACCTCGCCGCCGCCCACCTGGTTCCCGTTGACCTTGAATATGGGCCGACCATAGGGGTCCACGCCCAGAAAGTAGCCGGTCATCTTCCAGGGATGATATACGTATGGGTCGCGATAACCGTGTTTGTACTGCTGCGGCGTAATGGGCTCTCCAGATGACCGGTGTACAATGCCCGCATCGTTCCACGGATAGGCACCCAACGCCACCCATGCTTCCAGCGTCAGTTCCTCCGTGACGCGAGGCGTCATTTCCCTGGGGAGCGTCACCTTTGAAAAGTAACCGTCAAAGCCAAGGGCCGTCCCGGAGACGCCTTTCTTCCACAGGGTCTTGTTCCCCGATACAGGACAGGGCTTTCCTTTAACGGCCTCGGTGGCCTGGTCCCGATTCGGTTTGAGACCATCGTCGAATCTGAACCATGCCGCCGACGGGCAGGCAGTCCACTGGCGGATCGGTGAGCCCGTCACCGCCGGAATGAGTCTTCCCGAGGGCTTTGCCCGTCGAAGAGACAACTCGGAGATTCCATCGGCCTGCAGGTTCAACTCCTGAACCGTTACGTTTGCCGGATCGTTGAAGTCATCAAGCTTGGGCGTTCCGGCCCGGACCTCCCGCTTCACCTTGCCCTCCGGCGTGATAGTGAAGTATTCATGGATAGTCTCTGTCATGACGACTCTGGCAGGGTTCGGCACGTGGCGCCAGTGTACGATGATTCTTTCGGGATGGTCCTCGATGAGACGAACGTACGAGCACAGACACATCGGGTCGTCGCTGCACTTGATAAGCTGCTTGAGCGGAAACTGGCCTTTCGGGGTCTTCAGATACGGCAGATAGCCGGTGGCGCGGCTGAAAACAAGCTGTCGCTTGCCGGACAGATTCACGACGAGATCAGCGTATTTTCCCCAGCGGATATTCCCGGGCCGAGGGTCTTTGAAGCCTGCATCATTGGCTTGGTCTTTGGTCCCGCTCACGCCAGCTCTGCGAAAGGCCTTGGCGGCACTGAGGGGGACTTTGTTCAAGACGCCCGTCGGTGCTGGCTGGACATAGTCCAAGGTGGTGAAGTAAGCGTAGAATTCTTTCGCCTGCACCGGAAGCGCCAGTGCCATGGCGAAAATCGCCGGAATAATGTTTTTCATGTTGGCCGACTCCGCAACAAAAGCGATTACGGTGACGGAACGCCCGTCACCTGTCTTAACCATATCCGCTATCGCACGCGGGCGCGAATTCGGTCGAATCCCAGGCTAGCCGCGCCCAAACGGCGCCAAGTGCCTGCCGATGTGGGCGGCGAGGTGAGCGTAGTGGGATTCCTCGTCGGTTTCCAGGG
>CAZMBZ010000264.1:0-7499 GCA_964564285.1 uncultured Planctomycetaceae bacterium
CGATCCGACAACTGGGGCCACGTACCAATGGCCGAGAATGAAGTCCTGGAAATGGCGCGGGACATGAAATCGGTCGTCGACCCGGACCTGATCCTCATCGCCGAAGTCGGCGATACCCCGGCCGGGGCGTCAATGGCCCTGCTGAACATCAATCGCGCCCTGGCAGCCGTCCGCGGGCGACTGCTTCCGTTTGGGTTCTTGAAGTTCATCCGGGAAATGAAGCGGATTCACGAGATCCGCATCTTCGGAATCGCCGCCCTGGAACGCTACCGGCACCTGGGCATAACGGGCCTGCTACTGCTGGAAACCATCCTGCGAGGCCGGGCCAAGGGCATCGATGCCGGCGAGGCATCCTGGGTCCTCGAAGACAACGACATGTCCAACCGAACCATCCAGAACGTCCTGGAACCCACCCACTACAAGACCTACCGCATCTACGAAAAACAGATCGCTCCCGGTGCCGATGGTATCCGCTGATTTCTCTGGCAGGGATGCAGGGGATACAGAAAAGACATCTCCGAATTACAAATCCCTGTAATCCCTTAATCTGTGTAATCCCCATCTAAAGCTGTTTGTGCTCTCCGCGCCCTCTGCGAGATATCTTCTTCCTTGCCCCGGTCAGAAGTATCGTTGCAGGTGGCGCTGGCTGGTGACATCGAGGGCGTTGAAGTCCGGCAGTTCGTAGGTGTTGCTGTCCACGTCCCGGAATAGCGCCCGAGTCGGCGACAGCAGGCGAATGGCGTGTCGGCCTCGGAATTGGAAGATCGCCTCGCCGCGATCGGTCTCGGCCTTGATGGAAGTAATTCCGAACTCGTTACTATATTCCAAGATGCGGATGATCTTCGGATTGAACGCCTTGTCGCGAAGCTCGAATTCGACGATCTCCCGGCTGGCCTCGTCGAGTACGCCAAGGTCAGTCAACATGGCCAGCTCCTTGCCGTCGGCGGTGCGGACGGAAAGATAACCTTCGGGCATCGACCATGGGAAGTATCGCACGAGCTTGACGTCCGTCGCGGGCTCATCGGCGCCGGACAGGTGCGCCATGACTTTCCCCGCGGCGCCGCGCTCCAAGCGAATGACAAGCGGGGCATCGCCAAAGCCCACTGCCGGATTGTCGTCAATCTGCCGATCCATCATCAGTGTCCTCGCCCTGGGCCCCGGACTGGCCCGACCTCGGTCTTGGCCCCAACCGGTGCTACGCCTCCGGCCAGGCCGATCGCCGATTGCGCTTCCCTCTGCATCGATAACAGCCTCGCGTACAGGCCATCGGGCTTGTTCTCCAACTCCTCGTGCGTGCCCTCCTCCATGACGACGCCCTTGTCCAGCACTATCAGCCGGTCGGACCTGCGGAGCGTCGAGAGCCTGTGAGCAATCGCAACCGTCGTTCGGTCGGCGGTGAGGCGTTCGAGGGCCTCCTGGATGAGCTTCTCGGTCTCGGTGTCGACGGAGCTGGTGGCCTCGTCCAGAATAAGCACGGCCGGGTCGTTAAGAATCGCGCGGGCGATGCTGATACGCTGGCGCTCCCCGCCGGAAAGCGACTGGCCACGCTCGCCGACAATCGTGTCGTATGCATCCGGGAAATCGAGAATGAAATCGTTTGCGTTGGCAGCCCGGGCCGCGGCGATTATCTCGTCCATCGTCGCCTCCGGTTTGCCGTAGCAGATATTCTCCGCCACGGTGCCGTGGAAGAGGAACGGCTCCTGGAGCACCACGCCGATCTTGCGGCGCACGTCCGCCACGTCGTAATCGCGGACGTCGACGCCATCGATAAGAATTCGCCCTTCCATCGCATCGTAGAACCGGCAGATCAGGTTGACCAGCGTCGTCTTACCCCCACCCGACGGCCCGGCCAAGCCGATCATCTGACCCGGCTCGACCGCAAAGGAAACGTGATGGAGCACCTTGCGGATGCCATCGTAGCTGAAGCTGACATTCTGGAGTTCGATCCGACCTTTGATGTCGTCGGCCTTTGTCGCGCCCGTTCGCGAGAAGATGGCGGGCTCGGTATCGAGGATTTCGAATATCCTGTGTGCGCTGGTCGCGGCCCGGTTGAACATCTCGTCCATGTGGGCGATTTCGTGGATAGGCCGAAGGAACATTGTCAGAAAGCCCTGGAAGGCCAGCAGCGTACCAAGGGATGTCTGCCCCTGGCAGAGCCACCACCCGCCGACAAGCCATACCATGATGCTGCCGAGACCGCTGGCAAACAGCATCAGCGGCGCGAAGACCGACCGCGCGCCGGAAATGTATCGCTGCTCCTCGTTAAACAGCGCCGTGCTGCGCTGCTCGAAACGGTCGACTTCGCGTTTCTCCTGGCTGAACGCCTTGATGACCCTAACCCCAGGCAGTGCATCGGCGACAACGGCTGTCATCTGCTCCCAGCGGAACCACATCTGCCGAAAGGCCCGACGCAGACGCTTGTGGAAAACGATCATCAGGAACATCATCAGCGGGATCGGCAGTAGAGTGAAGCACGCCAGGCGCCAATCCATCACGAACAGGCAGACGCCCACAGCCAACAGAGTCAGGAACGCCACGACAATCTCGATGACGGTCGAAGAAACGAATCGCCACAGCCGTTCGGTATCCTGCGTGATGCGGCTGACCAGCGCGCCCGTCTGCCGCGTAGCGAAGAAACTCAGCGACAGCTTGTGTATGTGCGAGTAAATCTTCTGGCGGATGCTGCGCGAAACCAACGTGCCAAAACCCAGCGACAGGCGAAGCTGAAGGATCTGCCCGCCCAGGCGAAGAACCATCAGGCCCGCCATTATCCCCACAAACATCAACACCAAACCGTAGTTGGGGTTGGCACCCTTGGCGGCGCCCAAGCCATGGTCGATCAGCGGCCTTAGCAGCCAAGGCTGAGCCACGCCCATGCCCGTCATCACCAGCGCCACCACAAAGGCCCCAACCGCCCGACTGATATAGGGCCTGCCGAAATCCAGGATGCGAAAGAGAATCTTCCGCCGGTTCATGCATGCCGGGCACATCTCGGACCAGGCCGGAATCACCCTGCCGCACTTGTCGCAGCGGAGCTTCTTCTCGTCAGGCCGGGACGGCTCGTCCTCACCCAGCTCGCCGTCACCGATTATCCGCTCCAATTGCCGATGTATCCGCGCCGCCGACTTGGCGTGCCGAAGCGTGAAGCGATATTCCGCCAGCAACTCATCATCCCGAGTCAGGCGAAGCATCTTCATCCCCAACCCGTCGACCACGCGGGCCTTGCCTATCGTTGCGACGCCCAGCCAGCGGGTGTCCCACTGCCCGTTGTTGCGCCGGAAACATCCCAACCGATCTGAGGTCAGTACGAGATATCCCTCGGTGTACATCCCATCGGCATCGATGTCGTAGGGCGCAGCGGCAACGACGTCATCAGGGAGCACCTCCGGGCTGAGTTCCTGGGCAAGGTCCTCCGGTAAATGGTCCAACGGCCTGTCGTTATCACTAACCATAATTCAAATCTTATCGCGTCATCAAGCCCGCGACCAACTCGACACTACATATCCGTCGCGCCGACCGACACCCGAACACTCCCGATTGGATTGCTGACCCGCTCGAATTCCAAGGGGCGGCCTGAGTTGAAATCACACAAACGATCTCGCCCGAAACGAACTGACTGACCGGGCAAGCATCACCATAATAGTCAAGACAGCCTGATCCTGCAACCAAGCCTGTAAGGCCGGGCACTGCCAAAGGCCAAAATCCCGGCTGGACGGTTGACCTTCGCGGGTAAGTTGCGATGATTCAGGGAGTCCTGCGTCGCGCCAGTTGATCCGGCGAGGCGGCATACTTGAAAAGGAATGTCACCATGAAGGTAGTTTCCGTTACCCCACCCGGCAAGGCTGCGCTTGTGGAAGTCCCCGACCCGACCCCGGCGGACAATTACTGTCTTATCAAGATCACCTCCGCACCGATGTGTACGGAGTACCACGGACTCGCCAAGACCAAACCCACCCACTCGATGGGCCATGAAGCCGCCGGCGTGATCGTGGACGTCGGCCCGCGGGCCTCGCTGGCCAAGGGCGACCGCGTCGTGGTCATGCCCCAGGACCCCTGTGGCAAATGCTACCTCTGCCTGGCAGGCGATTACATCCACTGCCAAAACCCGCGCAAGTGGCAGGATATCTGCGGCTGTCAGGAAGGACGGGCAGCCTTCGCCCAGTATTGCATCCAGCAGGATTGGCTGTGCTGGCCCATCCCCGACGACGTTTCCGACGAGCACGCATCACTGGCCTGCTGCGGGCTGGGGCCTACCTTCAACGCATGCCACCAGTTAGGCGTCACGGGTGATGACACAGTGATCGTCAGCGGCCTGGGGCCGGTGGGCCTCGGCGGCGTGATAAACGCCACGCACTTGGGCGCGCGGGTCATCGGCCTGGACATCAACCCCTACCGCCTGGGCCTGGCGAGGGAACTCGGAGCAGCCGAAACCATCGACCCGACCACCGAAGGAGCGCTCGATAAGATCCTCGAACTGACCGGCGGAATCGGCGCTGACAAAGTCATCGAAACCGCCAACGCACCCGCGAGTGTTGAGTTCGACGCCGAAGCCGTCCGCCGCAAGGGCAAGATCGCTTTCGTAAGCTGGGCGGGCGAGTTGCGCATCCGCACGATCGTCGCCAAGGGCCTAAGTGTTTGCGGGGCGTGGCACTGGAATCATCAAATCCATGGCCGGGCCATGCTCGGCGTGCTGCGCGCCAACACCGCAAAGTTCGACCGCATGATAACGCACCGATTCGGCATGTCGCAAATCGCCGAGGCCTTCGCCTGCCAGCAGACCGGCCAATGCGGCAAGGTGATCCTCGACCCGTGGAAGTGAGCAGCCCAGCCGGCAGTAGGCCAGTTATTCCTTTCCTGCGGAGGAAGTTATGTTTGACGCCTTGGTAGGGTTTCTCATTCGTCGGCGCGGGGTGTTGTTGGCGATTGTCGCCCTGCTGACGGCGGGAGCGGCATGGCTGGCCGTGGGGATTCAATTCGACTTTTCCCCCCAGGCGGTGCTTGAGGGCGATGACAACATCGTGCAGTACTGCGAGCAGTTCAAGGCCACCTTCGGCTCGGGCGACGCGGTCGTACTGGTAGTCTTCGAGGCAACGGGCGACTCCGATGTAATGACGGCTGAGGCACTTACATGGCAGGCTGCCACGGCCCGCAAGCTGTCCGACCTGAATATGGTGCAGCGAGTGGACTCGCTGGCCAAGCTCCAGATGCCGACGTTCTCGATCATCCCGCCGGCGGTGAAGCTCAGGCCGATAGTGACCACACTGCCCGCCGACGCCAAAGCCGAGGCGAGCCTTCGCAAAACCGTCGCAAACCTGCCCATGATCGAAGGGATGCTCATAAGTCGCGATGGGCGATTGTCAACGCTTGCCGTGCATTTGGACCCTGCCAGGCGGGACATCAAGTCGCTTCGCGGCGCGGTCGGGCGAATCAACGTCGCTCTTGCAAACCACTCACCGCCAACAGGTTACGCGGTGCATCTTACGGGCATTCCCGTGCTGCGGGTGGATATCGTCGAGAGCCTCCAGGCCGACCTCATCTGGTTGCTGCCGCTGGCGGCGTTAGGTTTCGCCATCGTGCTGACAGTGGTGTTTCGCCGACTTGTGGGAGTCCTCCTGCCGCTGCTTGCGGTGGGCGCGGCCCTGGCGTGGACGACGGCTGGCATTGTCCTGGCCGGCGAGTCGCTGAACATCGTAAGCAATGTGCTGCCGATACTTATGTTCGTAATCGGCATGGCCAACTGTGTCCATATCGTCAACCGCTACGCCCAGGACGCCGCCGGCTTGGACACTACTCGCCAAGCCGCGGCAAAAAACACAATGAGCCACATGGCCATGGCGTGCCTGCTGACATCGGTCACGACGGCCATCGGCTTCGGCAGCCTGCTGGCGGCGCGTTCTAAAGTCTTACAGGCACTGGGCTGGCAGGCGATGATCGGAATCGCGATGCTCTATGTCTGCACGATCATCATGTTCTCAGCCATGCTTGGCTGGTTCCGCCCGCCCGCAAACACAGGCCGAAATGGAAAGCCAGGGATTATCGCCCGCGTTGTGGCTGCGTCCGGCCAGGCCGTAGCCCGCCGCCCCTGGCCCGTGCTGCTTGGCAGCGTTGCGATGATCGCCGCCTGCCTGTTGCTCGCGCGAAACATGTCCATTAACTCCTATGTGATAGAAACCTACGACGAGGACAATCCAAACATACGAACGCTCCGCCTCGTGGAAAACCGCCTCGCCGGCATCCTGCCGCTGGGCATAAGTCTCCAGGCCGACAAGGCCCAGACGCTCCTGGAACCGGACACTTTCAGGAAGGTCGCCGACGTGCAGAACTTCGCCGCCACCAACGACCTGGTCCTCCTGGCACGGTCTTATGTGGACCTGCACTGCCAGATCCACGCCCGCCTCACCGGCCAGACAGGTCGGGAAATCGCCCTGCCACCGCCGGGCGACGCCGGACGCAGCCGCATTCGAGTGAGCAGTACGATCATAAAGTCCCTCGGCTCGGCGGCGGGCTATGACACGTTCGTCAGTCCTGATGGCCGGCGGGCACGCATCATGTTGCGACTGCGGGATGGCGGTACGCGGCGCGAGTTGGCGCTGATTAAGGACCTCCAGGCCAAGCTTTCCGAGGTGTTTCCCCCCGGCTGCGGGATCGAAACCAGGCTGACCGACGATGTTTACCTGCATGCCCGGGCTATGGACAGCTTTGTTCGCGACATGCTGCGGTCGCTGCTGGGTGCTTCAATCGTAATCTTCATGGTAATCGCGGTATTGTTCCGGTCCGCGCGGCTGGGCGCCATCGCCATATTGCCCAACCTTACACCGCTGGTTGTGACGCTGGGGTACATGGCCGTGCGCGGCTACGAGATGAACGCGGGCAATGTGATAGTATTCGCCATCAGTTTGGGCATCGCGGTCGATGGCACGATCCACTTTTTGGCGCGATTCCGGGAGGAAATCAAGCTCGGCGACGGCCCGGCCAAGGCGATCTACCGGTCGTATATCTCCACCGGACGGGCTATTGTCATGACTTCCGTACTCATAGTCGCCGGGCTCAGCGTGCTTTTGCTGTCGGAATTCCTGCCAAGCCGACGGTTCGCGGAGCTTACGGGCGTGACAATGCTAGGCGCACTGGTAGGCGATCTGCTACTCCTGCCGGCATGCCTGATGCTTTTCTGGAAGCGGCGCGCCGCCTGATGGCGCGCCCCAGCCCTGAAAAGTGCCCTGCCCCCTGTCAAAATCCCCTCTTGCGCGCCCGGCCAAGGCGCGAAAACCCATCGCTTCGCCAACAAAACACGCATAGTTACCATCGCAAACCCTTACAAATACCACCCTTGCGAACTCGCCCAACACGCGAAAACACACCATTGCGCCATCAAAACACCCCCTTTCGCGCCCGGCCAACACGCGAAAACACGCCGCTGCCATACCCAAACACCCCCTTGCGCGCCCGGCCAGCGCGCGAAAACACATCGTTGCGCTATCAAATACCACCTTTCGCGCTCG
>CAZMBZ010000265.1:0-7387 GCA_964564285.1 uncultured Planctomycetaceae bacterium
GCTCGCTCTCGATTACGGCGCCCCAGACTTAATGTGTATGGTGTCCCCCGATAGTTGCCGACGACCGTGCCAAGGAACTGCTCATCCCGATCAAGAAGCACATGCTGGAGAACCCGCTGCTGCTGGCGGACTTCCCGGAGGCGGTCTACCCGCTACGGGCGCTGGAGAACTCATCGAAGCGACAACTCCAGCAGCATATCCAGGGGCGGTTGACGCACGTGCGTTGGGGACAGGATAAGCTGGTCTTCCCGACGCTCGAAGGCGAACACCTGCCCCTCGCGCTGCGACAGGACGGGTACGATACCAGCCCGTCCTGCGGGTCGATCATCACGACGACCAGCCTGGATGCCAACATGCGCGGCCAGCAGCATTCCCTGGCTGACGGGTCCATCATCCGGCCGTCGCTGGTGCTCCTGGACGATCCACAGACCCGCCAGTCGGCCGCGTCGCCCACGCAGACCCGTAGGCGAATGGAACTGCTCAACGGCGACGTGCTGGGCATGGCCGGTCCCGGCGAGACCATCTCGGCGGTGCTGACCTGCACTAAGATTTACGACGGCGACTTGGCCGACCAGATCCTGGACCGGGAGAAGAACCCCGAGTGGGAAAGCGAGTGCACCAAGCTCGTCTACGCCTTCCCGACCAACGAGAAGCTCTGGGATGAGTACACACGCATCCGGGTGGTCGACGGACCTGCCGAGTCCACCGAGTTCTACCGGCTCCACCGGGATGCGATGGACGCGGGCTCAATCGTCGCGTGGCAAGACCGATTTGACCATAGGATCGAGATCTCGGCCGTCCAGCATGCGATGAACCTGAAGCTCAAGGTCGGTCCCGAGGCGTTCGCCAGCGAGTACCAGAACGAGCCGGTCCTCGAGCAGATAAACGACGAGGTGCTCACCGTCGAGCAGGTCTGCTCCAAGCTCAACGGCTACAAGCGGGGCAGTGTGCCCTTGTCGTGCACCAAGCTGACGATGTTCATCGACGTGCATAACAAGCTGCTGTTCTACTGCGTCTGCGCCTGGCAGGAGGACTTTACGGGATTCGTCATCGATTACGGCACGCTGCCGGATCAGAAGAGATACAGCTTCACGCTGGCGTCGGCGAGCAAGACGCTGGGCCGAACCTTTCCCGGCACGGGCATCGACGGCGCCATTCACGCCGGGCTGGAGAGACTCGTCTCGACCTATCTCGCTCGTGAATGGAAGCGCGGCGGCGGGCTGATGAAGATTGACCGTCTCCTGGTGGATATGGGCTACAAGCCCGGAATCGTCGCCGATGCGAAGCGGAAGGCCGGCGGCACGGCGATGATGCTCGCCAAGGGCCTGGGCATCCGGGCCAGCCGCAAGCCGCTGTCCACCTACACCCGCCATCCCGGGGAGGTGTATGGCCACTTCTGGTACATCCCGAACGTCCGCAAGACGGGCGAGTTCCCGCACGTCCTGGTGGATGTGAACTATTGGAAAACGTTCGTCCACGCCGGTCTGGCCACCGCCGCTGGCGACAGGGGCTGCATATCGATCTTCGGCAAGGACGCCCACGAGCACGACCTGTTTGCCGAGCACGTCGCCCACTCCGAGACGTGGGTGGAAACCAGCGCCCTGGGCCGCGTGGTTCACGAATGGTCGGCGCGACCGACGCGTCCTGACAACCACTGGCTCGATTGTATGGTCGGCTGCGCGGCCGCGGCGAGCATGCTCGGCGTCCGCTCGCCCGGACAGGACGCTAAGCCGGGGCGGCAACGGAAGCGGTACACACAGGCAGACTTGAGGAGACCATAACCATGGAAGGTGCATCGCCCGAACGGAAGAGCTGGTCGCCCACGAATGACCAGCGTGGTTTGGAATGCCGCTATTGCGGCTGCAGGGACTTTCGTGTGGTCTACACTCGCCCGACCTGGGGCGGGCGGATTATGCGCAGGCGGGAATGCCGGCATTGCGGCAGACGGATGACGACGTGGGAGAAGGCGGGAGCATAGCTCGAAGCAGCAAGGTTGAAGTAAGGTGTTCTCCGTAACCAATTTTGGGCCAATGCTTGCGCTATTCTCACTGGACAAATCGCCGATGCACAGTATCATATTACCTGGTTCGACCTGCGCACTCCGAACAGCGGATAGGGTCAAGACCCTCCGAATCAGCGGGTTCAATCAAGAGGGCAGGGCGCTAGCTTGCTCGCTCCTTCCTGAAACTCGTATGGGTTAGTTTCGAAGCTGCTGCCGTAGCTTACTAACGATGGGGCGAAAGCGAGATCCTGTAAAGCCTCCTTGTGCTGAGAGAAAGTACGCGATTCGTAAGTGTTTTGAGACAACTCATGCGTGGAGCATATGGAGTTCGAGCCATGGCCAGACATCGAGGTAACACGCGGCAGAGCCGAACTCGTGCATTGCCCTTGGCGATAGCTGCCATTGTTCTGCTATTCTTCGGGGTTCCTGCTTCGCAAGCGATCGACATCGTCGTCAACTTCGGTGGTGGATTCACCCAGACCATGGAAACCGCAATAGTTCGGGCTGCCGAGTACTGGGAGTCTTGGATTGCCAACACGGGTTCCGGGAGGGCAAACACATTCGCGTTAGATGTGGGTTTGAAATCAATGTCTGGATCTAGACTCGCTCAAACTGTCGAGCCCTCTTGGTGGGGCTTTACTGACGATTGTGCGTGGACGCCAGCCCAACACAGGCTTCTTAACGGCGATTCCGAATCTCATGGAGGAGATCCGGATGCAACGATAGAATTCAATTCAGCTCTGGAATGGGAAGACACTCCTGATGTTATGACCATGGTCATGTTGCATGAAATTGGCCATGCCATTGGCGTACGGAAGAGCTATAACATCAATAATGACCGATGGGGCATACAGGATGGCTTGTTCGGATCATACTACCTGACGAAATGGGATTCCTATCTGGTTGATGACCAGGGCGACGGCGACAGCGCAAAGCCGGTGGCGTATCCCACGACGAATAGTTTCAGTATTACAGGAAACATAAAGTTCGATGGCACGAGCGCTGTTCAAGCCTATGGTCGCCGCTTGCCAATCTACTCACCAAACCCGTTCGAAGACGGTTCCAGCCTAGCACATATCGACCCGCGAATCGAGCTCCAGGCTTTTCCGGTGATGCTGAAGGCGATTGACTCTCCCAACTTAGGCCTATATGACTTTGAGGTAGGAATGTTTCGCGATATAGGCTGGACGTTCGTAACTCCGGCAGAAGTGCATTCTCACGGGCGACCAGCTTTCGGACAATGGGACACGAACGACTGGCACAATGGTGGCGCCTGGAACGAGGGATTGCCCCCGGAAGCAACGAGTGCCGTGTACCTGGATGCCCCCGTGCAGTCAGCCTACATAATCCGCGTAAGCAAGGATGTTTCTGCCGCAAGCGTCGAGATCGCGAGCCCGGCGATCCTTGACGTTCGTGGAGGCATTCTGTCTGTAAGCGGAGAAGTTAGAAACGACGGCCAGATCGACATCAACGCATCCTCTGGCCTTGCTATTGCCAGCGGCATCTACGTCGGGCATTCTGGCAGCGGCACGCTGAACATCGAGGCGGGCGGGCAGGTCAACAATTACGACGGCCACATCGGTCATAGCTCCGGTTCCACCGGCGCGGCCACGGTGACTGGCAACAGCTCAAGGTGGGCCAACAGCGGCGATCTCCATGTCGGTGAAGATGGCAACGGTTCCTTACGCGTCGAGGCCGGGGGGCAGGTCAGCAATGCCTACGGCTCAGTCGGCTACAACTCCGGTTCGATCGGTGCGGTTACGGTAACGGGAGAAGGCTCAACGTGGACCAGTAATAAGTGGCTATTTGTCGGTGACTCCGGGAGCGGGGACCTCAGCGTAGAGGCCGGGGGGCAGGTCACCTGTAATTGGGACGGCTGGATCGGGTTTTACGATGGCGCAAGTGGTAGTGCCACAGTGACAGGGCCCGGCTCAGCGTGGAGGAGCAATGGCTACTTGATAGTCGGCTTTATTGGCAGTGGGACCCTTAGGGTCGATGCCGAGGGGCGTGTTGATAATACATGGGGACTCGTCGGCAATGAGACCGGTTCGGTGGGGAGGGTCACTATAAATGGAACCGGATCAGTGTGGACTAACACCCTTCTCTGCGTCGGCGGCAAAGGCACGGGATACCTAACCGTGTCGGCCGGTGGTCACGTGACAAGCGAGAGTACTGAGATTGCTTTGTGGAGTGACTCGTCTGGCTCAGTAGTGACGGTGACCGGTGCTGGCTCAACGTGGACGAATACGGGATACATCCACGTGGGCAACGAGGGCAGTGGCACGCTGGTGGTGGAAGTGGGAGGAACCGTGAGCACTGGCGGCAGTCTGAAAGTTGGCGGTGTAAACACCGGCCTGCTTGCCCTTTCCGGTGGAACAATAGATGGCTCCGGAGCGATGGAGATTACCACGGGCACGGGCACCATGTCTGGCTTTGGTGCCATCGAAGTTCCAGTCACCAACAACGGCACCTTGCGGGCATCGGGCGGGACACTGATCTTATCGAAGGCGATTTCAGGCTCGGGTTCAGTCACAATCGATCCTGGTGCTGTCCTCTCTTCTTCCGAAGGAGGCACGATCAGCGGCACTGTTACCAACTCAGGGGCGCTCCGGGCCTCGGGCGGGGCGCTACTCTTGGCAAGTTTTACTTCAGGTTCCGGTTCAGTCACGATCGATCCCGGTGCCGTCCTCTCCTCTTCCGGCGTAGGCACGATCAGCGGCTTGGTAACTAACAACGGCACGCTGCGTGCCGCTGGCGGTGTGCTGACGCTCGACAATGCGGTTTCTGGTTCCGGCTCAGTTGTCGTCGAAGCGGGCACGCTGACCCTTTCCGGGGCCAACACCTACAGCGGAAACACTGCCGTCAATGCCGGCACGCTGCGGGTGACTGGCTCGATCGACAGCAGCGCCGTTACCGTCAGCAACGCTGAGACCGTCTTGGCCGGCGGGGGAAGCGTCAAGGCTCTGACCGTCAATGCGAATGCCATCGTCGCCCCCGGAAACAGCGTCGGAACGCTCGATGTCGTCGCGGGCAACGTCACGCTGAACAGTGGCGCCATCTACGAGTGGGACTTCGGCGGCGGCACTTTGGGCGACCTGGTGGACATCACCGGGGGTCTGACGCTCGGTGCCAGCTGGAAGCTCAAGCTAGTGGACGCCGGCGGCACGCCTGCGATCGGCTCGAAGTACGACTTGTTCGCCTACACAACCACGTTCTCGGGCAATGTCGCGGGTGACATCATCGCCAGCCCCGCTACCTGGCCCACCTCCCGGATATTCCAAGACGGGCCGGCCAAGAAAATCTATGTACAGTTCGGACGGCTGGGCGACACCAACGACGATTTCGTGGTTGACGCGGTCGACTATATTGCCCTGAAGCATAATTTAGGCATGGGATCGGGCGCCTTGCTAGCCCAAGGCGATCTCAACCAAGACGGGGCCGTCAACTGGGCCGACCTTCAGATTCTGATGAACGCCTTCGGGACCGTAGGCGGCGCGTCCGCGACGACCCCGGAACCCGCCACGCTGTGGTTGCTGGCCCTGGGCGGGCTGACGTTGATCCGCCGAAGACGAAAGTAGCCCAGCCTCAGCCAATAACTAGACCTGACCCACGCGGGCGGCTCTTTCCGGGTCGCCCGCTTGCATGCGCGGCCCCCGAATGTCTATCCGTGTAACGATCCGCGAACTCTGCCGGAATACGCTTTGTAGCTGCCCTACCCCCGTGTAGATTCGACTCAGACAACCAGGACGCGCGACGCACCGGCTGATCCCCGGAGCGACGCGAAAAGATACGAAGGCCGTTTGGGGCCAAACACCCAAGCGGCCTTTTCTTTTTGCTCGCGTGCGATGGTTGTCACACAGCGGGATGGAGCAGCGGCAGCTCGCGTGGCCCATACCCACGAGGTCGTCGGTTCGAATCCGGCTCCCGCGATTGAGGTGAAGCATGGCTGAAGACCTTGACAGCACTATCGAGCAAAACGCAGCGGGGCCCAAGCAGGCCTCGGCCGACGACGTGACGGTCCAGCAGCACTCGCTGCCAGACCAGATCGCCGCCGACAAGTACCTCGCAGGCAAGCGGGCAATGTCGAGCAACCCGGCCAAGGCGTTTGTCCGGGTCAAGATCGTTCCTCCAGGATCGGTGTAAGCACATGGGTTGGTGGCCATTCACAAAGCGAAGCAAGCGGACGAGCGGGAGCACCCGCACGCTAGTGGTCCGCGCTAAGTTCGACTCCGCCCAGACCAACGCCGACAACCGACGCCACTGGGCCAACGCCGACGGCCTCTCGGCCGACGCCGCAGCCAGTCCGGCTGTCCGCCGTACGCTTCGCAACCGCGCCCGATACGAGGTTGCCAACAACAGCTACGCCCGGGGCATCGTCCTGACGCTGGCCAACGACGTGATCGGCACTGGCCCGCGGCTTCAGATGCTTTTGGCAAACGGCGACAACGACGGCGCCAACCAGACCATCGAGCGGGAGTTCATCGCCTGGGCGAAGGCCGTGGACCTGCCCGGCAAGCTCCGCACCATGCGGCAGGCCCGGGCTCAGGACGGCGAAGCGTTCGCCGTGCTGTTCTCCAACGACAAACTCCCCTCGCCCGTGAAGCTGGACCTCAAGCTCATCGAGGCCGATCAGGTCGCCACGCCGAGTCCGAAGCTGGGCGTTACTGGGGCGGCGCTGGCCGTGGACGGCATCGAGTTCGACCCGTTCGGTAATCCGTCCGCCTATCACATCCTCAAGTCGCATCCCGGCAGTGGGGCGGTTACCGCACTGAACTTCGAGCGCGTGCGGGCCGACAGCGTAATCCACTGGTTCCGCGCCGACCGGCCCGGCCAGCGTCGTGGCTTGCCCGACATCCTGCCGGCGCTGCCGCTGTTCGCACAACTGCGAAGATACACGCTGGCGGTGATCGGCGCTGCCGAAAGCGCCGCCAATATCGCCGTGCTGATGAAGACCAACGCGCCAGCCGGCGGCGAAGCGGCTGAAGTCGAGCCCATGACGGAGATGGAATTCTCGCCGAACATGGCCATCTTCACGCCCGAGGGCTGGGAGCCGTCGCAGGTCAAGGCCGAGCAGCCTGCCACTACTTACGACATGTTCAAGCGGGAGATCCTCAACGAGATCGCCCGTTGTCTGAACATGCCCTACAACATCGCCGCCTGCAATTCCTCGGGCTACAACTACGCCTCGGGGCGCCTGGACCACCAGACCTACTACAAGAGCATCCGCGTCGAGCAATCGCACGTCGAGACCGTAATCCTGGACCGCGTTCTCGACGCCTGGCTGGCCGAGGCGGGAAAGGTTTTTGACATTGACATTGGCATGGGCCAGATCACAGATCCCGGCGCGCCGGGACACCAGTGGTTCTGGGACGGCCACGAGCACGT
>CAZMBZ010000266.1:0-3474 GCA_964564285.1 uncultured Planctomycetaceae bacterium
GCTGCCGTCCTTCGAGTCTCGGTACGGCAAGGTTGGCAAGATGATAACCGCCGTCGACCTGCTACGAGGCCTGGCTGCGCTGATCGGATGGGAGTGTATCGAGGTCGAAGGCGCGACCGGCTATCTGGACACCAACTATGCGGGCAAGGGCGCCGCCGCGGTCGCGGCCCTGGACGACTGCGATCTGGTCTGCGTTCACGTCGAGGCCCCCGACGAGGCTGGACACAACGCTGACGCCAAGGGAAAGGTCGCCTCAATCGAACAGATCGACGAGCATATCGTTGGCCCCTTGCTGGAACGCCTCAAGGCCGAGGGCGACGACTGGCGGATCCTCGTCCTGCCGGATCACCCCACACCGTGTGCCATTCGCACTCACACGGCCGAGCCCGTGCCGTTCGCCCTGGCCGGCAAACGCATCGAGTCGGTCATGCACGGAAAGTTCACCGAACAAGACGCTGCGACCGGCGACCTGCAAATAGACCGCGGATGGGAATTGATGGAGTATTTCCTCACCGTTCGTTGATATCGCCAAGACCTTTGGCCTTTGGCCTTTCGTCCAAGACGAGTTACATTTCGATGGTTTTCACTGCGGCAGAGACCCCGGGCTATCTGACGAGAGCCTGAGTTGAAAGAGCCCTGAACGGGCAGGTAAAAATGAGCATAGTGGTCATGAAATTCGGGGGCACGAGCGTGGCTGACGCAGATCGCATCCGCGCCGCTGCCCAGCGGGCCATTGAAACGCAAAACGCCGGTCACCAGGTTGTCATGGTGGTGTCGGCGATGGGAAAGTCCACCGACCAACTCGTGTCGCTTGCGGCGCAGATTACCGACAATCCGTCCAAGAGAGAGATGGACCAGTTGCTCGCCACTGGCGAGCAGGTGACAATTTCGCTGGTTGCGATGGCAATGGAAACGATGGGGTCGCCGGCCATCAGTTTCACCGCCGGGCAGATCGGTATTGTCACTGATAACGTTCACACCAAAGCCAAGATCAAGTCCATCGACGTCAAACGCCTGCGAACGGCGCTGGACGACGGGATGATTGCAATCGTCGCCGGGTTCCAGGGCGTCACGGAGTCCGGGGCCATAACAACCCTGGGTCGGGGCGGAAGCAACGTTACCCTCGTTGCCATCGCGGCCGCGCTGGGCGCGGATGTCTGCGAGAACTACACGGACGTTGACGGCATTTACACAGCCGACCCGCGGATTGTGCCCAACGCCCGTAAGATAGAAATGATCAGTTACGACGAGATGCTGGAACTGGCCAGTCTCGGCGCCAACGTCCTGCACAATCGCGCTGTGGAGTTCGCAAAAAAATACAACGTACCCATCCACGTGCGCAACAGTCAGAATAAAAAGAAAGGTACGATGATCGTGGCTGAAACCGAATCCATGGAGCGAGTCGTCGTTAACGGAGTGGCTCTTAAAGACGAACTGGCCCGCATCACGCTGCGGAACACCCCTGATCGCCCCGGCGTGGCGGCGAGCATCTTCCAGACGATCGCGACCAACCGAATAGTTGTCGACGACATCATCCAGACCGTTTCCGATAGCAACCAGGCGACAGTCGCATTCACCGTCGATATCGCCGAACTGCCCGAAACCAAAAAGGTCGTCGAGCAACTCTGCATAGACCTTGACTGTGAAGCGACCATAGAAGATCACTTGGCGAAGGTTTCCGCGGTGGGCATGGGAATGCGGGTCCACACCGCCGTGGCTGAACGAATGTTCGCCGCCCTGGCAGGCGGGAAGATCAACATTCAAAACATCACCACCAGCGAGATCAAAATCTCCGCCCTGATCGATCATGCGGATGGACCTCGGGCCCTTCGCCTGGTGCATGACGCCTTCGAACTCGGCAAGGCGCCGTCCAAGCTCGCGCATAAGCGTGGTGGGAAGTTGGCCGGAAAATCAAAGAAGTAATTCGAGCCACGACGAGGACCCTTCCTCGTTTCAATCAGGCACGAAGGCCAGGCCGATGAGCCGAAGAAAAACTCCGCCGCCCAAGCTGACAAGTTCTCAGCGCCGCCGACAATACGCCTTACGGCGCATCGGGTGGGCTCTTGCGACGGCTGCGGTTCTGCTGGCGATATACGTCGGCGACCAGCATGGTATTTTCGGCCGGCTTGACAGACCGGTCGGCGAGGATTTCACCCGCTACCACGACAAGTCGTTCAGGGTTACGCACGTTGTCGATGGCGACACAATCGACATCGATGAGCCGGACCGTGGCGGCCCGGCCACGCGAATCAGACTATGGGGTGTGGACACGCCGGAAACCAAGGCCCCCGGCAAGGGCGTACAGCACTTTGGCCCGGAGGCGACGGCTTTCACGAGCCGTGTTTGCGAGGGAAAGACCGTCCGCCTGGAATTGCGGAGCGGAAACACGCGAGGCAAATACGGCAGGCTGCTCGCCTATGTGCAACTGCCCGATGGAACGATGCTCAACCGCGAACTCATCCGCCAGGGCTACGGCTATGCGGACCCGAGGTTTTCCCACCCGCGCAAGATGGAGTTCCAGCAATTGCAGGCCCAGGCCCGCGAAGCCGGAGCGGGGCTCTGGAAGGACGCCAAGTCCGACGACCTGCCGTACTACATGTCCAACTGACGCCGGGCCGGATCCGGTCAAATGGTGGTTGTCTCGCCCTCTCGAGCTGGCTGATGGGCATCGACCGCCAGCTTGCCTCGGATGGATTCCAGCACAGCCGCCTTCTTGCCGATCCGCCCTACCAGCAGGCTCATCGGCAGGCGGCGATTATCGCGGAAGACGACAACGATCCGCCCGAAACCCAAGATGCGTTCCAGGAAGTCGCCTGTGTCCACCCGCGTGCTGTAGTCCTCACGCGCGACCTGCTCACCGGTCTCGGTCAGGCCAACCTGGAGGTTCAGATAGTTCGGCGTTATCGCGACGTAGTAGAACAGGCCCTTGATCCACGAAGTGACAATGCCGATTGAGAACAGCATGCCCATGAACAAGAAGCCCTGCCAACTCATCGACACCGAAACTCGTCCCAGCAGGCTGAAGAACCCCCCGAGCCAGCCCAGCAGGTGCAGCCAGAGCACCAGCAGCAGAACCAGCAGCACGATTATCGAGAGAATCTTGACGGACATTTCGTATTCATCGACCAAGAATGACAGCAGGAACGTCAGCACCCACAGGCCACCGATTATCTGGGCGATCATCTGGCCGGTCGTTGTCGTCTCAATGCCATTCCACTCGATCAACAGCATCGCGATCGCGCCGACGAACGACATGACAATGGCAGGCAGGTAGAGAATCTTCCGGCTCCAAGCGAAGCAGATCAGCCACTCGTTGATGTCCGGGTCTCGCTCGAGCTGTCGCCCGACGCGGAAGCGGGTCCGCAGCGTGTGGCGCAGCAGCATGAACACCAGCGCAGCCAGGCCGAACAGACCGAACGGCACGGCCAGGATGACGTACTTATCCCAACTCCAATTACTCCAATCGATGGCAGC
>CAZMBZ010000266.1:3574-7386 GCA_964564285.1 uncultured Planctomycetaceae bacterium
ATGCAAAAGGCTGTAGCCTTCTTTCAGTTAGGACCGATAGAGTAAAGGAATAATGAAAATGTCCACAAAGATCAAATCCATCCGTGGCCGGCAGATACTGGACTCTCGTGGCAATCCCACCGTCGAGGTGGATGTGCTGCTCGAAAGCGGCATCCTCGGGCGAGCCGCAGTCCCCAGTGGCGCCAGCACAGGCGAGAACGAGGCCTGCGAACTTCGCGACGGCGACAAGGCTGTCTACCTCGGCAAGGGCGTACTCCAGGCCGTCGGGCACGTCAACAATGAAATCGCTGCTGCCGTAACGGGCATGGACGCCTGCGACCAGGCGGGCATCGACAACAAGATGATCGAAGCCGATGGCACGCCGACAAAGTCGAACTTCGGCGCCAACGCCATACTCGGCGTCTCGATGGCTGCCGCCCGCGCCGCCTCAATCGCCGCCGGCAAGCCCCTGTACGAATACATCGGCGGTGACGAGGCCGTCACCCTGCCGGTGCCGATGATGAACATCCTCAACGGCGGAAAGCACGCCGACGGCACGATCGATTTCCAGGAGTTCATGGTCCAGCCGTGGGGGGCAAAGAGCTTCTCCGAAGGCCTACGCATGGGCGCCGAGGTCTTCCACGCCCTCAAGAAGGTCCTCAAGGGCAAGGGCTACAACACCTCCGTCGGCGACGAGGGCGGCTACACACCGTGCCTCAAGAGCAACGAGGAGGCCCCCGAGTTGATCCTCCAGGCCATTGAGGCCGCAGGGTACAAGCCCGGCGAGGACATCTGGCTGGCCCTCGACCCGGCCACCAGCGAAATGGTCAACGAGGCCCGCAAGCGAGGCAAGGAAGGCTACTGCTTCTTCAAGTCCGACCCCAACCGCATAGCCACCAGCGACGAGATGATCGACATCTGGGCAAGCTGGTGCGAAAAATACCCCATCCGCGTCATCGAGGACGGCCTGGGCGAGGACGACTGGGCCGGCTGGAAGAAGATCACCGCCAGACTCGGCGAGAAGATCGAACTCATCGGCGACGATCTGTTCGTCACCAACGTCAAGTTCCTCCAGCGAGGCCTCGACGAAGCCTGCGCCAACAGCGTCCTGATCAAACTCAACCAGATCGGCACTCTAACCGAGACCTGCGCCACGATCGACCTGGCCAGAAACAACGGTTGGGCCGCAGTCGTAAGCCATCGCTCCGGTGAGACCGAAGACACCACCATTGCCGACCTGGTGGTCGCCAAGAACACCGGGCAGATAAAGACCGGATCAGCCAGCCGCACGGATCGCGTCTGCAAGTACAACCAACTTCTGAGAATCGAGGAGGCCCTCGGTGACAAGGCGGTCTATGGTGCCTCGACATGGAACAAGGGATAACGAAGACCCGCACGGCGGGTTTGGACAGTTCGTCTCAGCCACTGGGCAGTTCATAGCGTTCTGCCTGCTGGTTGGGATGGCAATGGTTGTTTTCGGCGCGGTATTACTGCTGCCGGAGTACGCTCGGCTGCAACATGCCAAGCACCAGCTGGCCCGGCAGAAGGCGACCATCGCGGACCTTAAGTCGCTCATCGCGGGCAACGGCCGCCTGATCCAGGCCCTGCCCGAAAACGCGGTGCTGACCAAGCGCCTGGCGATGAACGAATTGGGACTTTGGCCCGAGGATGAGGTCGTGGTACTCAACGGCCAGGGGCCGCGGCGCCAGTCGCCGGCCAGCGTTGTTACCAAGGCCGCGCCGAGGCCCGCAGTGCCCGTTGGATGGATAATGGACGCCGCCAAGAGGGTCTCCAAGCCACCCACCAGGCGAGGCCTGCTTTTGCTGACCGTGCTCGGAGTAATCGGTGCAGTGATACTCTTCCCGGGTGGAGACCGAAAGCGGAAGATAAGAATCGTGCATCCGCCCAACGAGCGGCCCGAAGGCTGGTAGCGGCAACGGGCAAGGCATGAAACCAAGCGCAACAAACAGCGGGTCCGGCGATCCAACCGATCACCGGACCCGCTTTATGCTTGAGTATCAAAACTACTTGGTTGCGAGCGGTTTGGGCGAACAATCAACACCTTGCAGATCGCCCATCGCCCACTGCATGCCTGCCAGGTAATGAGCCATGACCGCGGGCGTCGAGAATATCTCGCCACGGTGGCCCAGCGAGCAATAGAACACCCGCCCCTGGCCGCACGTCTTTACCCAACTGACGGCGTAGTCCTTGTCCGCGCGCTTGCCCTTGTCGGTCTTAGGGTCGGCGGGGTCGAGGCTCAGCAAAACGCGCTGCTTCTGGCGCGAGTATATGTCGCCCCTGCGAACCGTGTAAATCTCGTCGGCGATCTTGAAGCCCTTGCCTCCGAAAACAGCGTTGATCGGATTCGTCGGATCGTCGTTGCGGACGGTCACCAACTCGTTCCAAGGATGGCCAGAGAACCAACCGCCCATCATCTCGCCGAACTCCTTCCAGCTATACGAGCAGTCCGTCGCTGAGTGAATTCCAAAGACAGCGCCGCCGCCCTTAACCCAGGACATAAAACTCTCACGCAGCTTGGCAGTGTCCGGCTTGGCGCTTGCCTCGAAAACCGTCAGGGCCTTCTCGTACCTGGCCATGTCTTTCGCATACTTCGCCAAGCCGGCTGCAAGCTTGACGGCGTTCTTGATCCTGGAGGCGTTGGGCTTTCGCGGTTTGCGAGGCCCCTTAGCCTGGAAAAGCTCGCCGGTCGTGTTGTTGAGCACCACCAAGTCGAACTCCTTGAGTTTGTCCGGCTCGAAGTTTGACAGGTCGTCGCTGACGACGGCCGTGAAGGCGCCCGTCTTCTCGCCCATCATCGGCAGGACGATCTTGGCCCGCTCGATGGCCGGACCGTGAACGAAGCCGTTGCAGTGGGAATAAACCAGCACCTTCCGCACTCTGGCGGGCTTTGCGGGTGCGGTCTTGGGGCACGCGGCCTCGATCTTCTTCATCTCGTCGGCAGACACTGCCGCACTTGCCAACGAAGCCGCCTGGGCGATAACCGCTACGCTGATCGCAATCGCCGTCAGTCTCATCGCATTACGCTGCATGGTCATGTCTCCTCGTAACTTCAACCTGCGAATATTCATCCCACCAAATCATTGATGGTCGTCACATATATTCCAAACCGTGCGAGACGACGAAGTTTCTGCCACGCACATTACTGGCCCGCGATCTCCACCAGCCAGATGTTGCGATATCGCACGGGGCTGCCGTGATCCTGAAGCATAATAGGCCCCTCTGCGACGTCGCCGCGCACCCTCGCGACACCTGTGGCATGCGGGATCTCCACGTCGTCATGCACCTTCACGCCGTTGTGAAGCACGGTTATCCGTGGGTGCTTGAGGACCGTCTTGCCGTCCATGACGGCGGCGCGAAACGTGATGTCGTAAGTCTGCCACCGCCCTGCCGGCAGGCAGGCTTTGGCCGACGGCGCGAAGGTCTGGTAGATGGCCCCGCAGCCCCCTTTTCCGGGCTCCCGCCCGAAGGAATCGAACACCTGCACCTCGTAGCGATTCAGCAGATAGAACCCGCTGTTGCCGCCACCCTTGCCGCGAACCACCATGAACTCCGCGTGAAGGCGAAAGTTCTTGAACTTGCGAACGGTATAATTGTTGCCCCCGCAAACCATCATGCTGCCGTCGTTGAAGGCCTGCCACTTGTCATTGGTCCATGCCGCGAGGCTCGGAGCCGTGCCGAACTTGCCGCCAAGCAGCACGATCGCCCCGACCGGGGGCGCTGCGCCAAGCGTAGCACTTTTGCGACGGTAGCGAGTCAGGTCAAACTTACCGCCCTCCGACCAGATCAAGCACTTATCGCCCTCGACAATACCC
>CAZMBZ010000267.1:0-7321 GCA_964564285.1 uncultured Planctomycetaceae bacterium
TCCTTGATGCTCGACATTCTTGCTCGCTCTCGCTGGCGGACCCATTTCTAAACGGACTGCTAGCCTATAGGATAAGGGTTGCCGAGTTGGCATTTGTTGTGCAATTTGACGTTGTTCCGTATTCCGGGTACGGCCACGGGCAGAATGTCCCTGCTAGCCATGTGTCAGCGGGCGGGGGCCTATGGGTACGATCCAGGCGGCGGTCACGCACGGACTGGCCGGCGCTGTTTGGTGCCGGTGCCGGTCGGGATGATGACGGTCTTGACGCAGTGGCCTATCACGCCGAGCCGCTGGCGTCTTCGTCGGCGGTCAGGCCGTTGTCGTCTTCGTAGGTGGCGGGGTCCTTGCCCTTTTCGATCCATGCGATCTTGCGAACGCGGCGCTCGTGTCGCCCGCCTGGCTCGAACTCGGTGTTCAGCCAACTGCTGACGATGCGACGAATGAGCTCATCGCCGAGCACATCGGCGGCCAGGCATAGGATATTGGCGTTGTTGTGCCTGCGGGACATCTGGGCGGTCAACTCATCATGGCAGAGCGCGGCTCGAATGCCGGCAACCTTGTTGGCGCAGATCGTCATGCCGATCCCGCTGCCGCATACGAGGATAGCGACCTCCGCCTTGCCGTCCACAACGCAACGGGCGGCGGGGAAGGCGAAGTTCGGGTAATCGCAACTCCGCGAGCTGTTGGTGCCCATGTCCAAGACCTCATGGCCCTGCTCGCTGAGCAAAACGACAACCTTTTCCTTTACGGAATGGCCACGATGATCGGCAGCTAATGCAATCCTCATAATGGTCCTTTGTCCAATGCAGCCTGTAATGCTTTTTCGATCCGCGCGGCCGCGGCACCGTAGATATCAAAACCGCCACCGACCGGGTCAGGCACATCACCTTTTGAGTCCAGCCTGCAAATCTTACTGGCCTCGCCGGGGGCGATGCGTCTGGCCTCGGATACGTGAGAATCCGTCATGCAAAATACCACATTCGCTTCTTTTATCAACTCCCTTGTCAAGTTTCGAGTGCGATGGCGGGAAATGTCCGCCCCCATCAACCGGGCGGTTTTAATGGCCATGGCTGCGGCGTGAGAGCCTTCGGGCGCAAAAGTGCCCGCGGAAAGCACTTTCACGCCTTTGCGGGCGAGCTCGCCGACCGTGCAGCCCAACCTCTCAGCCAGGGCCTTGCAGGCCAGGCCGGCCGCCATGGGGCTGCGGCAGGTGTTTCCCGTGCAGACGAAGAGATACGTTCGCGAGAGCATCCGCCCAATGCCGCGCTGGTCGTAGACCCCGGCGCGGAGGACTTCCCAGCCGGAATCGTCGCAGCGGACGATCGTGCTGTCGGCACCGCAGCGGGCAGGTCCGCTGTCGATAAGGAGGTCGATCAGGCCATCGAGGTCGGCCAGGACTTCTCCGGCCGAGCGGGGCGAGGGCCGACCCGCAAGGTTCGCGCTGCAAGCCACAACGGGCAGCGATACGCCTGAGAGCATGGCTTGGGCGACGGGCTCATCCGGACAGCGCAGGCCGATCATATCCTCAAAGCAAAGTCGCTCGTAAAGCCCCTCGCGCCGCCGCAGGCGCTTGTCGGCAAGTTGCCCGCCGGCAGGGACGATAAGCGTGACCGGGCCTGGCCAGCAACGACTGATGATCAGCTTGGCATCATCGGACAGGCTGGCGACATAGCGTCGCACATCCTCGGACCCACCCAGGTGCAGGCTGAAGGGCCTGGTCGGACGGTCCTTCAACTCGCGCAAGCGGTCCATGGCCTCATCACAGGTCGCCATCGCGGCGATGCCATAGACCGTCTCGGTGGCGAAACCGACCAGTTTGCCCTTTTGCAGCGCCAACACGCCTCGATGCGCAGCATGGGCGACATCGGCTGGAATGGTTCGATCTACTTTGATGACTTCCGTCGGCAAATCCGACTCCTTTCTGATTACTGCTTCCTTAGCTCCTCGGCGGCCCGGGCTGCCAGCAGACTCTCGGGGTACTTTTCCACGAGCTTATTGAGGGCGGCATCGACGTCGGCAGCCTTGCCGAGATTGCGGTACGCCTCAGCCGCAAGCATCAGAAGCTCCGGCGCGTAGTTGGATCGCGGGTTTACCTTCACCAGCACGTCGGCTTCGCGGGCAACGGCGGCGTAGTTTTTCTGCGCCATGCACTTACGGGCAAGCAGCACGGACCAGTAGCCTTCGAGCTTGTCGGCGGGCATGGAGGCGCCCCAAGCCTCGATGTAATCGTCGGCGTCCTGAAACTGGTCTTCGCGAAGATATTGCTCGACCCGCCGAGCGTAATCGCCCTTGGCGATCTCGACGCGAGCCGGGTTTATCTTGGGTCCGTAGCCCACGGCGAGGTAGGCCTTGCGAGCCCGCTCGAAGTCGCCCTGGATTCGCCACGTGTCGCCGATACCTACCCGCGCGGCCCGGACCGCGCCCAAGTTGCCGCCAGAGCCATAGGCCCGAACGACGCGTTCGAACATAGCCTTGGCGCCCTTGACGTCGCCAAGCTCCGTCAGCAGCACTCGCCCGGCGCGCTCGGCCATGGCGGCGCGAACGGAGGCAGCCTTGGCCAGCTTCTCGGCCTGGAGGTACGCCCTGGCCCGTGCGGCTGGGTCAAGGTCGGCGGCAATCAGCAGCACTGCCTCGCTCAGCAGCGCATCTGCCGGACCGGAATCCCGGACAAGCAAGGCCGCGCCCGCTTTGAGCATTGCCTCGGTATCGCCCGCGCCACCAAGCATGAAGACCGCGTTGGCGTTGGCTTCGGGCGATAGAGCGGCGAAATCGTAGTCCAGGACAATCTGGGCGTAAAGGGAAACGGGTTCCATCTTGGCCAGGGTAATCTTATCCCATGGCCGGGTCACGTGGATGCGGTTTCGCCGCACGAGCTTGCCGCTGGCTGTCTTGGCCGTCAGCGTCACGAGGTACCGACCCGGCCAGAGGTATACGTGCTCGACCTTCGCCTCCGTGGCGGTCTGACCGTCGCCGAAGTCCCATGTAAGCTTGGGTGCCCTGCCGGCACGGCCAACCAATTCAGCCTCGAATATCCATCGCTGATAATACGTCCCGGCGTTGTATGTCTCGCCGCCGTGGACTGGAATGAAGCTGGCGCTGACGGCCTTGCCATACTGGTCCATCGGTCCGCACGTGGCTTCGGTAACCGGCAGGAACGAGCGAGGGCGGATCGGCCATATCCGCAGTTCACCCGGCGTCTGCCAGGCCGCCACCGCGATAGGATTGCCGGACAGATTGACGTGGTAGAACGTCAACTTGTGCGTGCCGGCAGTCAGTGTGATCTTGGCTCGTTTGCTGACGTTGCGCTGCGGGCGGTGTCGCCCACCGTTGGCGATAATCTCCTTGTCATCGACAAGCAGGAAGGATGCATCCTGGCTGGAACAGGCGAACTCGTATGCCCCATCAACCGGGCAGGAAAGCCAGGCCGTATAGCGGATCGCAAGGCTTCTCTGCCTGCCAAAGGGATTATGCCCGACAAAGATGCTCTTACGGAAGCCTCTGCCCAACAACGTGGCCGCGCGGTCGAAGGCCCTGCGAGCCTGGGCCAGCGTGGTCGGAGCCCCGCCGGCGTAGAGCTTGGTCTCCATCAGCACGCCACGACGGATATCCAAAGGCGCCGACTGGGCAGGCGGCGTCTTATTACCGAAGTATACGTAGTAATTCCTTATCGCACCGCGCCTTGCGAAGGCGACCGTGGCCTGGTCGCCTGGCCCGACCATCAGCACGCGGGACGCCACTACGTTGCGCCCGGCGGTGGTCACGCGAATGTCGCTGCCGTTGGGCTTGCACCGCCCGCCGGTTGGAATGGTCACCCAGGCGATCTCAGGCGCGCCCGCGGTGTCCTTGGTCGCCGGGCCGGGCTTGGCCGGTGGGATATCCACGGCCCGGCGGTAGGACCAGTTGCGGTCCCACCAGGTGGATTGAGCGCGAGCTACCCCGACGTAAGCGAATAAACCGACCGCCACCGCGGCCGCGGCGGCAAAACGAATGCGACGGTTTCGACACGTTCGGTTTGGCAAGTTCATGGTTCTACGGTATCCTCTCTGCGTATCATATCATGTCGCTTCGGCAACGGCGCGGGTCTTGCCAACGGTTTTGACGCGACAAGCGACATGAAACAACGACGTGCAGACAGGAGATATCCGCTGACCGACGTGATCTACCAGGGCGTTATATTCGACATGGACGGCACGCTGATCGAGCCGCTGCTGGATTTCGCGCGCCTGCGGGGGGAACTTGGCATAGCGGCGGGGATGGGCATCCTCGAAGCCCTCGACGCAATGGACCCCGCCGAGGCAGCCCCACGACACAAGCAACTCATCGCCCGTGAAATGCTCGCCGCCAGCACCGCCGCCCTGCATCCCGGCGCCATCGAAACGATCGACGCCATCCGCGCCGCCGGACTGAAGACCGCACTGCTTACCCGCAACGCCGCCGAAGCCATGGCCGTGGTGCTCGAACGCTTCGACCTGAAGTTCGACCTCGCCTGGAGCCGCGAGAACGGGCCAATCAAGCCCGAGCCGGACGGCATACTCCGGGCGTGCAAGCAACTGGACATTGCCCCGGCCGCCACGGCCTGCGTGGGCGACTTCCGCTACGACATGCAGGCAGCAAACGCCGCCGGGGCCGTGGGAATCGTGCTGGCTCGCTCGGGCAAGTGCGACTTCGCCGACCTCGCCCGACACGTGATAACCGAACTGGACCAACTGCCCGCCCTGCTGGGGATATAACATGGCGAACCTTCCGCTGGCCAATCTGCTGCACCATAAACTGCGAAGCGTGCTCAGCGCCCTGGGAATCGGCATCGGAATCTGCATGCTCGTCACGCTCAGCGGGCTCAGCCGCGGAAGCCTCTTCGAGGTCGCCGAGAGACTCGAAAGCGTCGACGCCGACCTTATCGTCTCGCCTCGCGGCTGGGGCAACAACACCTCCGACAAATCCGGAAGCGCCCTGCCGGATAAGTACGCCAAGGTGATCCTCGAGCGCCACGGCGATATCGTCGCCCGGGCAGTGCCCGTGTTCATCTGGCCGATCCGCCTGGCAGGACAGGACCACCGCGCCGCGGGCGTGGACCCCAGCGACTTCTCCATGCTGGCCGGCGAAAGACCGCTCGACGAGGGCAGGTGCTTCGACCCCGACGGACGCTTCGCCAAATGGATCGAACACAAACTGCTCGCCCCGGCCGAGACGCCCGGCGACGCCACTGACATCGCCGACGAACAGGTACTCGAACTGACCCAGGCCGACCTTGCCGACCCCGACCACGACGGTCTGGAATTGGTAATCGACTCCCGCCTGGCAAAGGCGGGCAACTTCCACGTCGGCCAGAAAGTCCACGCCTCCGGGCACGACTGGAAGATCGTCGGAATCGTCCACGTCGGGGCCATGACGAGAATATTCCTGCCGCTGCGAACGGCGCAGTTTCTCTACGGCAGCGGCGACGTGACCAAATGCACCATGATCCTGCTGAAGCTCAAGCCCGGCGTGCAGATCGGCCCGGCCTCCAGACAAATACACCAGACCATCGGCCACGATGTTATCCCACTTACGCGATACCGGGGCATGCTGCTTGAGAAGTTCGGAATCATCTTCGTCTACGTTGACATCGTCAACACCATCGCGCTGGTTATCGCGTTCCTGTTCATCATGGTCACGCTTTACACGATGGTGCTCCAGCGAACGCGGGAGATCGCGATTCTGAAGTCCTTCGGCGCATCCAACGCGTTCATACTAAGACAAGTGCTGGCCGAGTCGCTGATGCTGACCGGTTTCGGCACAGCCATCGGGATAGCCCTGAGCTTCCTGGCAGCCTGGCTGATCCAAACGCTCAAGCCGCTACTGACGGTGAGCATAACGTGGGAGTGGCTGGGCATCGCCATTGCAGCCGCGGCCGCCGGGGCCGTCATCAGCGGCCTGTACCCGGCATGGCGGGCGATGCGAGTAGACGTGGTGGAGGCGCTGACGCTGGAATGAATGATTCAAACAAAATACTGAAAGTCGAGAACCTGTGCAAGGGCTACGGCAAGGGGCCGGCTCGAGTGGAGGTTCTGCACGGGCTGAGTTTGTCGGTGCGGCAGGGAGAGTTTCTGGCGGTGATGGGGCCGAGCGGGTGTGGCAAGAGCACGCTGCTGCACCTGATGGGCCTGATGGATTCGCCGGACTCCGGCCGGATCTCGCTTGAGGGCCACCTTGTCAATGGTTCAGCCACCCAGAGAACGATGTTCCGTCGGCGCAGCATCGGCTTCGTGTTTCAGCGGTTCAACCTCCTGGGCGAGTTGAGTGCGGCCGACAACGTCAGCATCTCGCTCCAGGTTCGGCAGATGGCCGACGATGGCAGGGCTGGGGAATTGTTCGAGAAGCTGGGCATCGCCCATGTGCGAGGTCGCAAGCCCGGGCAGATGTCCATCGGCGAGCAGCAGCGAGTCGCCATCGTCCGGGCCCTGGCGCATCGGCCCGCAGTGCTTCTGGCGGATGAACCGACGGGCAACCTGGACTCTGCCAACAGCGAGGTCCTGCTGGATCATTTCCGCGACCTCAACCGCCAGGATGACCAGACGATCGTAATGATTACCCACTCCGTCGAGGCAGCCGGGCGCGCAGACAGGACAGTGCGCATGAAGGATGGGCAGATAATTGACTGCGGATAACCCATCGCCCGGCGATACCCAGACGGACGTGACGGCCTTGCCGGCCGGCGACGGGGTCTCCGTGCGGCGATGGTTCGCCATTTACGGACTTTACCTGCTGGCGGTGGGGCTGCCGCTGGCGGTGCTCATATCGCGCCAAGGCTGGACGTGGCAGCAGTGGCGAGCCAACCCGTCGGAACTGCTGGCCTCGACCGGGCCGGCGATCAAACTCCTGGCCTTCGCGATATATATATCGCTGTGCTGCACGTTCCTGCCTCTGCCGGCCAACTGGATCGTCGCCGCCGTGGCGATGAAGCAGGTCGCCGTCGGGCCTGATGTGTGGACGACCACGCTGGCCGTCGGGGCCGTCGGGGCGATGGCGTCGATGATGGCGAACCTCAACGACTATCACCTGTTCACGCTGATTCTCCGTAGCCGACGCATCGGCGGAGTGCGGAACACGAAGCTCTACAGCGTCTCAGCCAAGTGGTTCGCGCGGTCCCCGTTCTTTCTGGTGACGCTGTTCAACATCCTGCCGATACCGGTGGATGTAGTTCGAATGCTCGCCACGACGTACCGCTACGGACGATTGCAGTTCGCGGCTGCAAATTTCATCGGGCGTTTCATCCGCTACGGGGTGATCGCATACGTGACGTATTCGCTGGGCAACAAGGGCCACTGGGCAGTGCTGGGAC
>CAZMBZ010000268.1:0-921 GCA_964564285.1 uncultured Planctomycetaceae bacterium
CAGTCGCGTGTTGTCGCCTGAAGTTACCAATCTGAACAAGCGGGTTCTATACGTTACGTACGACATTACCGACAATCTGAAACAAGGCGACAACGTAATCGCGCTTTGGGCGGGACCAGGATGGGCGCGAAACACCGGTTCGTATGGCAAGACGGTGTGGGAGCAGAAATCTCTGGTGAGATGCCAGGTACACATGTCAAATGGTGTGTCAGTGCATTCTGACGCGACATGGAAATGCAAGATCAGCTCGAGTGAAAACCTTGGCATGTGGAGAGGCGGTGGCCAGGGCGAATATGGCGGGGAAAGAATCGATGCCAGAAAGCATATAGCCAATTGGAACGTTGCATCGTACGATGACGGCGATTGGGCAAACGCCTCTCCATACAAGCGGTCTCAGATCTTATCCGCTGCGATGCTTGAGCCGGATCGTAAAGTACAAACCCTGAGTCCCGTACAGATCGTTGAGAAAGATGGTCTCTATACGGCTGACATGGGTAGAAACTTTACTGGCTGGCTGGAGATCAAGCTCAGAAACGGCAAGGCGGGGGACACGGTAAAGCTCATGACGGCCAATGAGCCCGGTAAGATAGTGCAGTTCAAGCAGGAGAGTCAGTACGTTCACGATGCCACTGGATCGGGCACTTTTTGTCACCGATTTAACTACATGGCTGGGCGATGGATAACCATAGAGGGCTTGTCCTATAAGCCGGATCCCAACGATATCAGGTGCTATGTCGTCACGAATGACCGCAAGCGAACGGGGCACTTCGAGTGTTCGAAGAAACTCTTCAACGAGATATACAAGACAGATCTCCAGACCTACATTGCCTGCACGGTAAACGGGGTGGTCATGGATTGCCCGCACAGAGAACGGTATGGCTATGGGGAGGTCGCGCTTGCGTGCGCGTGGGGATGCGGCAT
>CAZMBZ010000268.1:931-7227 GCA_964564285.1 uncultured Planctomycetaceae bacterium
TTTACTGGAAAGTGATCCGCGACTGGTGTGATGTGCAGCGAGAAGATGGCTTTGTCAATACGATCGCGCCACAAATATATAAAGGCGCAGGCGGGACTCTCTGGAGCAGCGCGCCGGTTACTCTGACATGGGAATTCTACAAAGCGTATGGCGATGTGCGAAGGTTGGAGAAGTCATATGTGCCGATGAAGAAATGGATAGACTTCCTGAATAGATCAGTTTCCGATGAAGGCGTTTTGACGTCATACGAACGGGCGTCGCGGTTCTTAGGCGACTGGGCGACGCCGCATGGGAGTGAGTACGGGGGAACGCCGGCGGCAAAGCTGTTTAATAATTGTGTCTATGCATACAATCTGGATGTATTGGTGCAGGCCGCTCGGGTACTTGGCAGGAAGGACGATGTGAGCATCTATTCTTCGAGGTTGGCGAAACTGAGAAAGGCTGTTCACAAGAAGTTCTTTAACGAAGACACCAAGACCTATCTGGATGGCAGGCAGATGGCAATGGCGTTTCCACTGTATACGCGGATTACGCCTGCGAGCGAACGAAAGGCGGTATTTGCCGGTTTCGTCGATCAAATAGTGAATAAGAAGCCATACATGGATACGGGAAGCCCGGGTCTTCCGATCCTTTTGAAGTATATTATCGAGGACGTCGATCGTCCTGAGCTGCTGTATCATTGCCTGACACGGAGGGAGCAGCCGGGATATGGGTACTTCTTGAGCAAAGGCCAGACGACCTGGCCCGAATACTGGCAGATAGTAGGCCACAAGAGCATGATTCATACGTGCTACACGAGCATTGCGGGATATTTTGTGAAGGGAATTGGCGGCATTCTTCCGGACCCATCAGCATATGGCATGAAGAAGTTCATCATCAAGCCCACTTTAGTGGGCGACTTGACATACGCGAAGTCCGAGAGCGGGTCTTGCTATGGGCGAATGGTGAGCAATTGGTCAAGAACGGGAAACAGTGGAGACTTTCATATTGTGGTGCCGCCTAACACCAGTGCCAAGGTGTATATTCCTGCCAAGGATATTAATGACGTGCGAGAGGGCGGAAAACCTATATCCCAGGTCAAAGGTGTAACCTGTATGGGAATGAGTGGTAACTGTGCGGTGTTCGCGGTCGAGTCCGGAGACTACAGGTTTTTCAGTTCGTCTGTTCCATCGGCGAAGTGATGGTTATGGTAAACGGCGATGGATGGGCCGAAGGTATACCGGCGTTGCGGAAGCCATTGTCTTGCCCGCAAACTCTATCTTCGGTATCGGCGCCCCGCGCGCATGAAGGCGTGGATGTTTTCCAGCGGGGTTTCCTGGGGCAGGTCGCAGCCGGTGCTGAGGACGAAATTGGGATAAGGCTGCATCCGGTCGAGCAGATCAGTCACCTCGGCTTCGACATCTTCGGGCGTGCCCTTAAGAATCGTGCCGGTCGGATTGATGTTGCCCATCACCGCCACGTTCGGCGGCAGGGAACTCGCGACCGCGGGCAGGTCCACTCCGACGTCTGGTGAATCCAGGCTCACCGCGTCGACTCCAGCATCCACCATCTTGCCGATCAGGTGCATCGTGTTGCCGCAGGTGTGGTAAACGGTTGCTACCCCCGTGTAGTCGCAACTGCGAACGATATGATTCACGTAGTTGGCCGAGAACTCGAAAAACTGCTCCGGGCCGAGCATTACGGCGCTTGGTTCGAGGATGCACAGCACCTGTGTGCCCGCGGCTATCAGGAGCCTGATGTACTGCTCGATCTTATTTGTCGCGAAGCGGCAGAGCTCGTGCAGTTCGTCGGGGTCCAGCACTGTGGCCATGGCGGCCTCTTCGGCGCCCATTATAAGGGCCGCGAGGGAGTAAGGCCCCGCCACGTAGGCGCCCTTGATCATGGAACTCGGCAGGCCGATGCACATCAGCTTGAGCGTCTCGACGTAGCCGCGAAGGCGAGTGTCGAATGATATCGTGATTTGCTCGGCCCTGGCTAATTCCTTCTTGGAGAAGCGGTCCTTGACGACAGTGGCTGAGTGCGTCTGCGGAAAAATCGTATACCTGCCCAGGGCGTTGGCCTCGACTGACAGGTCCATCAGCGGGAATATCACATCAGGCTCGAAGGTGTCCGCGATGGCCTTGAGTGCCTTGAAGTGCTCGGCGTAGTTCTGTTGGGCCAGCTTGATCGTGCAGTCGGTCATGTTCAGGCTTGGCAGCCCGACCAGCGGCGCTACCATGTATCTGCCTTCACGCTGGGCATTGGCCAACACCGTACGAAAATCGTTGTTCAACATCTCATTCTTCCTGTATGCAACGTCACCATATCGGGGCAGATCGCCCAAGCAGCGGGGCATTGTCGATTCGGCCGGTCCCATCGTCAAGACGCTTTACATAATACTACGACAGCACAAACCGGAAACCGAATCTTTCACGGAGAGATGTGTCCTGTCAGTCAAAATAACGCCGCATCGTGGTAAGGAGTTGCGGGTCCTTTTCGCTACTTGTACGTTACGCTCCAGGTGGCTGGGCCGCCTCGCTTGGAGATGAGTTTTAGTTCCGTCAGGCCGGCCTGGGCGGGGATCGGCGAGAGGCACGCCGTCAAGCCGTCGGTCTCGGCGACCGTTGCGCCAACCGGCGTCAACCCGTTGCCGACCAAGATCACGCGATAAGGCTCGCCGGCGACAAGTTTCGACGTGCCGCTGAGCGTGCGGGCGCGACCATCCCATTTCGGCTTGACGGTCAGGTCCGTGTAGCCCTGCATGACATGGCGGTCCGTGGCGATCCACTGGGGATGGTCCTCGACTGCATGGATGCCAAGGACGCGGGCCTCTCCAGGCCGCAACGTCTGGGCAAGCGACTTGGCCCCGACAATCTTCCCGACGAATCGATCGTTCCAGAAGTCGTATACATAGAAGGAGCGGTTCGGGTCAAGCCCGATCGCGCCGAAGGCCGTATCGCCGGCCAGTCTTACCTTGACGGTCTTCTCGGCTTTTTCGTCGTAGTTGTACAGCACCAATTGGTGCCATTTGTCGCTGATCGCAAAATCGTAAATCGCCGGAATCTTGCGGACAAATGCGTCGACGGGCCTGGCTGTCAGCGGCGAGGGGTGATACGGAATCGTCCTGCTGAGATCGTGCAGTACGTCGGGACTCATTCGCCCGAAGCTCTCGGTCGCCAGGAAGCGTCCGGTGACGGTGTAGCTCATGGTCAACACGGCGCGGCGCTGCTCGGCGCTGATGGTCTTTTCCTGCTTTCTGCCGGTGACGATCAATGCCTTGCCATCCATGTCGTAGTTGACCAGCAGGCGGTTCTTGTACCACCGCAGGCCAGCTTTGCGGACGGCGTTTGCTCGCAGGACGTTGTTGTCGCCCTCGGTGCGTTGCGAGTCGACCAGCCCGGTGGCCAGGTCCGAGCCCCAGGCAAGCCGCTCCTGAAGATAGCAGACCGGGCCGAGCCCGTCGCGAGCCAGGCGGTACACCGTTCGATACGCGGCCGCCGCCGTCGAATTGCCGTCTTCCATGCCGCCAAGGGCGGGGAAGGCTTGGTTAGGGTAATCGAAGAAGATGCCCTTCATACCCGACTTGCCAAGATTGGAATACACCTCGCGCATGTGGCGAAGAAAGTCCGGATCGGTGTAATCGTAGGACTCCTGGTACATGATGTTGTATTTCCATCCGATCCCGTGAGGTTCCCGCTGACGCTTGCCGTCGGCGGTCAGGCGATAGCGGTGGGGTTCGTTGAAAAGCATGTGTCCGGGAAACGCCTCGGCGTAATCCTTCGATCGCACGCCTGGCTGGAAGTACGTTGTCGGGATTCCCCCGCGATCGGTTATCGCCTTGCACCACTTGGCCGACGTCTCGTAAGGCGGCTTGTAATGCCCGCCCTCGACGATGCAGCTTTCTTTCCGGCCATACTTCTGCCAGTGGGCCTCATCCCACCAGCCCTGCTCGTTGTTGGCCTCGTAATTGTCCGGCACGAGGCGGATGGCCACGGGCGAGTACCGGAGAAAGCCCGATTTGGCGATCCTTTCCATCTCGCGAACGCCGCCCGGAGTGTCGTTGACCGAAGATGTTTCCCCGCCGAAATGTCGTACCGAGATGTACCACATGCAGATGCTCGGGAACGTGTAGTAGTTGATGCGCACGTTCATTGCGTCATGCACGGCCCGGCCATACGCTTCGAGCGCCTCGAACGGGTTGTTTGTTGTGAAGTCGATGTAGCAGAGGTCCTTGCTGAGATAGGTCGCGCCGGGCGCCACTCGCTTGCCGACCGGGTCGAACGCCTCGATGAGGCCCTCGTGAGAGGAGGCGATGCTCGCGCGTTTCTGGAAGTCCGCATACGTCAGGCCGCCCAGGACGAGTGAACGCGTTCTGCCCTCCCGGCCAAATGTCATCAGGACGTTGTTGTTGCACTTGACGGGCGTTTCATGGCGAACAAGCGTGTTGACGCCCCCGCTGTTGCCTTCGAGGAAGCTCAGGTTCTCCATCGTCTCGATCTTCGGGAACAGCCTTCCCGCCACGGGCGAGAATGTCTTGAGTTGGATGTCCTCCTTCGTCGTATTCCGCAGCCCGGCCCCGGCGACGATGAACCCCCGCCGGTCGTACAGCCTGAGCGTCAGGATGAGCGTGGGTTTGCCCGCGACGGACGATTGGACGGTAAGCTCCCGCCCCTCGCCGAAAACGCCCTTGACCTTTGTGATCGTTCCGCGATGCGTGCAGTCGGCGTCGCTGCTTCGCCAATCGTTCATCCGCAGCGCCGTCGCCGACAGCACCTCTCGCCCGTCACGTTTATCCACCGCGCCATACGTGCCCGACTTCGGGTCGAATCGAATCCGAACAAATCTGTTCTCGATCTCAAACCCATCTGCCGCCTTAAGCACCCGCGGGGTCGGCCCGAGGACCATGACAGCAAGGCAAACAAGGGCGACAATGTAACTTAGTGAGTGACTTTTCATGGCGTCTCCAATCTTACTGTGCTTTCGGGCTTCTGCTGTTTGTCGGCCCTTTACTGAGGCGGCGTCCGGTTATATGCCAAATCCGTATTTGCTTACGGTAACATGCTTCCATCTTGTGTTCATGGCCTTGTCCTATTTTCCGAGCCAGCCGTGCTGGATGTACCACTTCGCGGTTCGGCGCATGCCTTCTTTGAGGCTCACGGCCTCTCGATAGCCCAGTTCGCGGCGGGCTCGGTTCCAGCAGCAGGTCCAGCGGGGTTGGAGCATGTCGCGGACCTTTCGGCGGGAGACGATTTGCGGCTTGCCTGTGAGAGCCCACTTGAGCTGGCCTATCTCGCCGGCCATGCGGGCCAGCACACTCGGCAGGCGCAAGTGACGCGGCGGCATGTCCAGGGCGGCGCAGACTGCCTCGACGACCTCGCTCATGGAATGATTGCCGCCGGCGATGAAGTACGCTTGTCCGACGGCCTGGGGTGCCTCGGCCGCCAGGCGGATGCCCTCGGTCAGGTCGGTCACATACACAAAGGCCGCCTGCTTGGACGGCTTGCCGGTCATCGGCATGCGCCCCAGGCGCAGTGTCGAACGCAGCAGGGGCAGGAAGTTCGTGTCGCGCGGGCCGTACACGGCCGGGGGGCGGACGATCGTGACCGCCAGGCGATCGGCATGTTCCAGCACGACTCGTTCGCCGGCGAGTTTGCTTGCCCCGTAGCCGTCGATGGGGTGCGGTTCGGTGGTTTCATCGGGCGGCTCGGACGATTGTGCTGGCCCCATGGCGGCGAGGCTGCTGACGTAGACGAATCGGCGCAGCGTGACGTTCTCAGCCAGCACGGCCTCGATCAGTCTGCGCGTGCCATCGGCGTTGACGGCGAGGTACTCCGCAGCCGTCCGCGCCCGCGTCAGTCCGGCGGCGTGGAAGACGTAGTCTACCCCCCGCACGGCGCGGCGAAGCGCGTCGGCGTCGCCGAGGTCCGCGATGCGGTGCTCGACGTCCAGGCCTTCCAGCATGGACTGGTCGCTCGTGGGGCGCATAAGGCAGGCGATGGTCAGGCCCGAGTCGAGCAGTCGCTCGATCAGGTGGCTGCCCACGAATCCGGTAGCGCCGGTCACCAGTGCCTTCATGCGTTTGCCTTTCCGCATCAGTCGGGGTTAGTCCCGGCTGCGTCCAAGTATCTTACCTGCCTGGCGGGAGAAGTGAAACGCGCGGATGCTTTGCCCTTGCCTGTTGACCGGCGCGGTTGTGGGGATTAGTGTCTGGCGAATCCCATGAAGCGAGCTACTAAACTGACATTTGGCCTGCTGGCCTCGCTGTTGCTGCTGGCGTTGATGGCCTACCTTGTCGGCTTTGACGAGACCGTCGAGGC
>CAZMBZ010000269.1:0-4947 GCA_964564285.1 uncultured Planctomycetaceae bacterium
CGCCACGCGCACTCCATAGCGTCGTCCTGTGACGCGGGTTGGTGTTGGTTGCCAGGCGGGAGGTTGGCGGCCGAATCGCTGATGGCGGATGCTCGATGTCAAATGCCGTGTTGTCCACCCGTGTGCCCATCCTCTCTGCCCGTGGGTCTGTGAGCCTGCCTACCTGCCTACCGGCAGGCAGGCCGGCAGGCAGGCCCCGCTGTTTTTGTCCAAGCCGGCCGGGTCGGCCGGGTTGTCCCGGTGGCGGTTATTGTAACTTGCTGATGCGGAAGCGCAATTCGACCACAGCTATCTCGGCCGGACGTCTCCGTTGTTGATCATGCTGACCAGGGCATTGTCATCAGCGCGAAGGGGCAATTCCACGATGCCGTGCGTGCGGGCGGAATGCCAGATCGCGAAGATAATCTCCGTGCCATCCAATGCCGAAGCAGCGCAGACCTCGCTGTCTGTGCCGGCTTTGGTGCATGACACGAAATCCGCGATCGACTGTTCGATGTAGCCCGGGCCGTGGCCGTGCTCGCCTTGGGTGTCGACGTTCTGCCACTCGCCCTTGCCGAATACGCGGTAGCGCAAGTGCGTGTCTTTGGCGGCTGGGTCTCGCGGGCATATCTCGATGACTCCCTCGGTCCCGATGGCGCGATAGTGACTGCCGACGAAATTTGCGCACCGGCCGGTGGCTCCGAAGCCCTGCACGCCGTTTTCGTATTCCCAGTAGGCGAGCGCGGTGTTTTCGTTGTGGGTGTCAAACACGACCTTCCACTTCGAGTAGTCGATCTGCCCGAGGACCCACTTGGCGCGGGTGCAGCCGGCCAAGTATCCCGAAAGGTCGAAGTTGTGCGAGCCGTATTCGTACAGGTCGCCGGCGCCGAACTCGATGCGTATCAGCTTGCCGATGGCGCCCTGCTCGATGAGCTTCCGGCCCATGCGGAAGGGCTTGCCGTAGCGGCGCTGATGATTGAAGCCGAGCTTCACTCCACTTTCGACACAGGCGGCGACCATCTTCTTGCAGTCGCCCCAGGTGTAGGCCATGGGTTTCTCGCAGAAGATTCCCTTGGGCCTGGCCTGGTTCCTGGCGGTGTCGATCACGATCTGGGCGTGAGCATCCGGCCAGGTGGCGACGCTGACGATATCGAGTTTTTCCTTGGCCAGCATCTCGTGATAGTCCGTGTAGACTGCCTCGCCGGGGATGCCGTACAGCTTGGCGAAAGTGGCAGCGCGGTCGCGATACAAATCGCAGCAGGCTGCGAGCTGCACCTGGCCCTCGGGCATGGCGAGATAGGCTACCGCATGCTGATTCGCCATTCCGTAGCCCATGGGGCCGGCCTTTTCCGGCTTGGGGCCGGTGCCGATGAATCCAACGCGAAGTGGGCTCATGTTTTCTCCTGGATTACCATGATGATAAACTGATTACTTTCACTGCCCATGACATTCCTTCAGAAAGGTTGCCCTGTCAAGAGTGAATCTTCTCCGCGATAGTTTCGCCCCCGGGAGATGTGCGATAATGCACCCCGCCGTTACAGGTTGATCTCGGAGACTTGCTGGAATTCCTGGACGATCACGTAATTGCTGACCTCGACGCACAGCAGGGCGCAGTCCGGGGAAAGCATGAATTCCGCCAGGTCTGAGTGCTTGTCCAGATAGCAGTCCACCTGCAGGCTCCCGGACGTCTTGGGTATTTCCTGGGCCTCGCCGATGGCGGTCACCGCGATGGCCCGCTGGAAATCGGAACTTTTGTTGGCGCGGGTATCGATCATCATTGCGATATGCGCATTGCCCGATATGTTACTGAACTTCCGAGTCGAGCGTTTGGTCGCGAAGAGAAGGTGCTTCATGTCAGGCAAGGCCGCGAAACCGACAAGACAACAGTAGGGCTGCTCATCTCCCAGCGTTGCCAGCACGGCCAGGTTCTGCGAGGAAAACACCTCCGCGAGCACCATCCACAAATCTCTTTCCTTTGATGTGTCATCCTTGTCGGTCATCCGTCGATCTTGCCCTTCCCGCTTTTCCTATCGCGTTTAGCATGCCCCCAAACACCATCTTGTGCAGGGGCCATAGAACATACCAGTATAAGAGGCCCGCGAGGCCTTTGGGGTCGAAGACCGCCGTCTGGCGGATAGTCGAAGACCCTCGGTCGCCGGCGACCTCGAATTCCAGCCAGGCCCGGCCTGGCAATTTCATGATGGCTTGGAGTCTCAGAAGATGGTCCGCCTCGTATGCGACGACCTTCCAGCAGTCGATACGATCGCCCAGGTTCAGGTTATCGGGCCTGCGTATGGACGGTCTCATGCCAGGCCCGCCAACTGCAAGGTCGATCAACCCGCGCAGGCGCCACATCCAGTTTCCATAATACCAGCCAGTGGCCCCGCCGATCTGGCGGATGGGGGCAAAGGCTTGATGCCTGGAGACGGGCACTGTGATGGTCCGGGAGTCCAGTATTCGGTTTCCGGAATGGGACAAAGCATGGCCTGGCCCGGCGGGATGGGAGTCCGCAAGTTTTGCGAAGGACTGGACGGCAAGTTGGGCGTCTTCCTCGGCGAGTGCGGCGCGGATGGCTTCGGCCAGGCCAGCTGGCGTTATGTCGAAGACCGACATCGCGGATTTATCTCGCACGACACTTGGGCTGCGAACGCCTTCGATCAGGCTTCGTCCGATGCTGGCAAGGACGGGCGTCACCAGCGCCAGCCACAAGCTCGAAAGTTTGGGAGTCAGGATCGGTACGGGCACCATCAAACGCCTCAGTCGCCGCTGGCGGGCGTATTCACGCATGATGTCGGCATAGGAGACACGGTCTGGCCCGCCGATCTCGAAGATACGGCTTTCACCCGGCGGCAGGCCAAGAGCCGAGGTAAGGTACTGCATGACGTCCCGGATGGCGATTGGCTGGGCTGGAGTGCGAACCCAACTCGGGCAGATCATCACGGGGAGCCTTTCGACCAGGGCGCGGATGAGCTCGAAGGACAGGCTGCCCGATCCGATGACCACTGATGCGCGGAACTCGATGACCTGCGCTTCAGAGTCCAGCAGAATCCGTCCCACTTCCTGACGGCTTTGAAGGTGCGGCGAAAGTGCGGAATCATCATGAGCGAGTCCGCCAAGGTAGATGATCCGTCGAACGCCTGCGGTGCGTGCTGCCTCGGCGAAATTCCTCGCCGCCTTCCGATCCAAGGCCTCGAAGTCGCCGCCCGAGCCCATGGAATGCACGAGATAGTAAGCGGTGTCGATCCCGGCCAGGGCGAGCGCCAGAGAATCCGGGTCCAGTAAGTCGCCGACGACGACTTCGGTATTGGCGTCGGTTCCGGCGAGGACCCGTCCAGGCCGACGGGCGATACAGCGAACGGGTCGCCCTTGCTGCTGGAGCAGCGGAAGCAGATTTCGACCGACGTAACCGGTCGCCCCGGTCAGCAGGATCCGGTCACTTCCATTCGCCGTGTTTTGCGTGTCTTTGGCCATCAACATTTATCCGCGCCGCAGCCATCCCTACAGATACCTAGGGAAGACTCTTCAAGACATGTCTGGGTTACAGAGTACCGCCGGCGCCCACAAAGCTGGAATGCAAATCACAAATACCGGCCTCGAATCGCTAGCTTCTCATTCTGTTGTCGCGTTCTGCCCCTGCCCGATTTTGTCGGATGGGACGGCTTGAACGGGAATCTGCACCTCGCTGTATTTATTCCACCACGGCATGAAGGGAGAATTGTACGCCAGCACGCGAGGCGGGCCAGCCAGGCGCCACTGGGAATGTTCATCGAGCCATTGGCGAAGCCCGTCAAGGGCCTTGCGGAAGTTGGCCTTGCGATACGAGCCTTGCAGGCCCACGGACACCACCTGTACTGGCCGATCGTTCTCGACCACGACGTCGCCGTAGTCTCCCGTCTTGCCCTGGTCAGGCCGGCGATAAAGAAACGCCATCGCCTCGGTCGCGCCCAGCTTCGAGGGTGCATTCCCGGCCTGCGTAGCGTATTCCATAACAACCGGCGCGGTCATGGCGATTTTCTCCGCCTGTATGTGTCGAAACAGCACCATGAACTGGCCGTTGCGTTTCTCGGGCGCCCTTACCCAGGCTGACCGGGCAGGCGGATAGGATTTTATGCGGATCAAGCCGGGCAATGACGGCTTGGGCCAGTTGCTGGGAAGCGGGGATTCGCCGGCGATCTTGAACCTTCGGGCCGCGGCAGCTCTCTTGCTGGCCTTGGTGAGGACTACTGTTTGCCCCGCGGGTGCGGCTGCGGCGAAGTCGTCAAGTGCTTGGGATAATATCAATGCCGCATCCGAATCAGCCGGCTCGCGGGTGAGTTCCTGACGCACGTTCTCTGCCAGAACTGCGGGGTCCGTTTCCTGCATTGTGGAACATCCAGCGGCAGCCGCTAATGCGATTGCTAACGCCTCGATAATAAATAGTTTAGTCATGTTGCAGGTCCTCAAACGCCTTTGAGGCATTATAGGGCTGCAACTCTGCCAAAATCGGACGGATGGCTGCACATCAAGCGTGAAGGGCCTTTCATAAACGGCATGCCACTGGTTATGTCCACTATTTCCTGGCGAGGGACTTATTGGCCGCATCAAGAGCCCGTCTCAGGATCCAGGCCTGTTCGCGCGGGTCCTTTTCGCCTCGCATCTTCTTCATTGCGGCACGCATTGAGGAGCGGTCCTTATCGCTGAAGGCCTTTGTGTGGGATTGCAGGAGAGACTCGACGGCGACCTCATATATGGCTGAGCAAGCGGAATGCTGGCCGGCATTGAAGACGGGCACGCCGCGTTTGATCGCGAGTTCGATAACCGCCTGGGCGGCTTTAGGGGGAGTGAGTTTCCTGGCCGGCGGAATCAGCACCGCATCGATCACGTGAATGATCCCGTTTGACGCGGCGATGTCGGTCGCAACGACCTTTGCGCCGTTGACCTGAAAGCCGCCGAGGGACTTGACCGCCAGCTTCCTGCCCTCGAGGGTGG
>CAZMBZ010000269.1:5047-7212 GCA_964564285.1 uncultured Planctomycetaceae bacterium
TCGCCACGGATCCACTCGACCTCCAGCCGGAATGGGCCGGCCTGCTTGTCAGACAGCGTGAAACCAATACTCTGGACCTTGTCGGCCTTGAGCGTTCCAGCCTTGGCGACTCGTTTTCCGAAAGACGTGTACTCGAAGTCCTTCAGCGGAAAGCGGACTTCCTGCCAGGCGCCCTTTGTCGTTTTTACGGTCACCCGATACGATGTTGCGGCGAAGAGTGCGGGCGTTCTCAGGTCGAAATAGTAGCCTCTGCCGTCGCCTTTCACGCGGAGGGCAATTGTGTCGTAGCCGCCCAGCCCAAGTTTGGCGGGCCTGGTGCGAATGGAGGCGAAGCCACCGCGGTTTTTAAGCGATAGATTTCCCGAGAACACCAGTACTTCGTCATCGGTTATGCGAAAGCCGCCCTCGGAAACGCCACCCATGACATTGTCGTTTACCGTCACCCATTTCCTGGCCGTGGCGGCGTTCGAGAAATCCATTATCGTGGTGGAAACAGGTTCGGCGGCGAACCCGACCGAACCGACAAGAAGAACCGTTAGCGCCAGTGCTCCAATAGTATATTTACCTTTTGTGTTCATTGTATTGCTTCCTTTCAATCGCTATGCAGTACCCGACGCATCGCCGGGAACCGCGTGAACTCTGGAACTCATCATGTTCCTTTCGGCTCGTCACCGACGAGCGGGCGAACACGATCGATATGGAATTGCACCAGGTATCTGGACTCGCCCTCGATTCCGCATTCAGCCGGCAGCGGACGCCGTCGGATAGCCTGGATTTTGTCGAGATCGGTCTCCTGGCTCACCATTGTCAGGTGCAGCCTGGTGCCCTTGTAACCATCGCCACTTTCGATGAACAGGTACGCCGCATGGGGATTGGACTGGAGGTTCCTATGGCTCAGTCGGTCGGCCATGATGAAGGCTATTTCCTGTTCGTTTACAAAGTGGGGGCGTGCGTAAATGGCGGCGTCAACCAGGCCGGAATCGTCGGCGGTCGCCAGGACTCCCTTTCCCCGGGTCTTCTCAAAGTAATCGCTGAGCGTCACTATGGTAACTCCCTTGGTTTCAGCTTATGCGAGTCACTACCAGGCAAAAACAGTTTAGGCGCGTACGCAGTAATAAACCCGGTTGGTCTTGCGGCGGACCAGCAGGCCCGCCGCAAGTTCGGTCGCGGTATGTTACATTTCGCCGACTATTTGGCCGGGGGGATGAGTACCGTGTCGATTACGTGGATCACGCCGTTTTTCGCGACGATGTCGGTCTTAACGACCTTGGCGGCGCCAACGTAAACCACTCCGCCTTCGACCTTGATCGGAACTACTGCGCCGCCGGCAGTGGTGGCGCTGTGGAGCTTGACGACGTCAGCGGCCATAACCTTGCTGCCAACGACGTGGTACAGCAAGACTGCCTTGAGTTGTTCCTTGTCCTTGAGAAGCCCTTCGAGAGTCCCATGAGGCAGCTTTGCGAAGGCCTCATCCGTTGGGGCGAAGACAGTGAATGGGCCGGGGCTCTTGAGAGTTTCGACCAGGCCGGCCTCGGTGACGGCAGTAACAAGAGTCTTGAACGACCCCGCGGACACGGCCGTGTCAACAATGTCCAACTGTGCCGGAGTCACGGTCATGGCCGGTGTGTGGTGTTTCGCGCTTTCGCCGTTTTCTTTGCAGCCAGCAACCAGAAACAGACCTACGCATACACACGATATCAGTACTAATGTATTAACTCTGCTCATCTCGATCTCCTCTTCTGTGACAAACTACTTTGGTTTTAAAAGCACTAGTCATTTTCCAGAAAAGCGATAATCCACTTAACACTTTGAATCCAAAATGTTATAGGCCTCCACTTTCAGCTTTTCAAACTACCCGGAAACGATACGAGATGCTGCCTGACGCAGGTCGCTCCCCGGTCATGCGTTACAGTGGCATGTTTTGCGTAACCAATCTCGTTATCCTGAAGAACTGGCGTTTGCAGCTTGTTCTAAAGATTACAGGGATGGTCAGATACGACGCGATGCCAGGCGATTGTGGATTCGACGGCGGCAATGGCAATCCGTCGATCTTCGGCCAGGAGAAATGAAAACGTTGGTATGATCGATCCCCCGCCCGTCGCCAAACGCCTGCCCGCACTTTGCGACAACCGGGGAAGGTGGCTGTATGACAAGAGCAGCCGATG
>CAZMBZ010000270.1:0-4166 GCA_964564285.1 uncultured Planctomycetaceae bacterium
AGACGTTCTTCGTTCGCGCTTCGGCCGCCAAGGGCACCTCGGGCGACTTCTCGGTTACGTTCGAGAGCCAGCCCTTCGACGACGCCGGCAACGACGCCGCCCGTGCCGCGGCGATGTACATCAGTGCCACGGGCGCATCCACCAAGTACGGCAACATTCAGTACAGCAACGATGTCGATTGCTACGCCTACACTGCCAAGCACAGCGGCATGGTGCGAACGAGCGTTTCCGCTTACGGATACCGCAGTCCGCTTGAGGCGGTGCTGACCGTTCGCGACGGCGATGGGAATGTGATGGGCACAGCCCAGGCCCAGGCCGGCGGGTCGCTGGGTTTGAACTTCACAGCCGACAAGGGCGAGACGTACTTCTTCAGCGTCTCCGGGGCGGATTCGACCCTCGGTATGTATAGCATGAAGATTCTGCCGACCATATGGCAGGACTTCATCGACGCGACGGAAGTGAACGTCACGGCTGCGAGCGATTTGACCGTCGATTCCTCGCTGGCTGCGGGGCAGTACAAGTCGTACCGCGTAACCGTCCCGGCCGGCGGGTACATGCAGTTCGACATGGCCGCCAACGGCAGCGCGATCGACTCTTACCTGGAGGTCTACAACGAGGCGCAGGGGCGGGTTGCTTACAACGACAACGCCAGTGCGGGCACCGGCGACAGCCGCATACGCATGTACGTTACCGAAGGCCAGACGTTCTACGTCCGGTGCAGCGCCAAGGCGACCGCCGGCGATTTCTCGGTGAAGTTCACCAGCGACCCGGTCGACGATGTCGGCAACGACATGGCCGGCGCTGCCGCGATGGCGATGGCGGCAAGCGGTTCGACAAGCAAGTACGCGACGCTCAACTACGGCTCGGACGTGGACGTTTTCGAGTTCGAAGCGGCCGTAACCGGCGACATGACCGTATCGATGGCCAAGTACGGCGCCAACGATCTGATCGGCGCGGTCAGGGCGATGGACATCAGGGGCGATGAACTCGCGGCCGACGACGCCTCTAACGGCACGGCCTTGATAACTTTCCAGGTTGTTGCCGGCGAGACCTACTTCCTTTCGGCCGGCAGTGTGGACGAAGGCACCGGCTGGTACAATCTGGCGGTTTCGACCGAAGCGGCCCCCGCGCCGGATCCGACTCCCGAGCCCGATCCTGAGCCTGCTCCCTCGCCTGATCCTGAGCCGACGCCCGTGCCTGACGGCAGTCCTGATGCAGGTGCGGCCGTGGCGGCTTCGGTGGAGTCTTCCGGCGGCGTGACGCGGCTTGTGATTGCGGGCACGAACGGCAACGACGTCATAACCTTGTCCTACAACGGTTCGGTCACCACCTTGGTCAGCCAGGATGGCACGGAGACGTTCGACGGCCAGTACACGAACGTTTCGGTTTACGGTTTCTCCGGCGACGACACGATCACGCTGGAGTACTCGCTTTTGAGTGCCAGTCTGGTTTACGCCGGCGACGGCAACGACAAGGTTTATGAGAACAGCCAGGGCGCCTCGACGCTTTACGGCGGCGCGGGCGACGACCTGCTGATCGCTGTCGGCGGCGGCAACGATGTTATCTACGGCGAGTCCGGCGCGGATAGCTATTGGGTTGACACCACCGACACCATCGGCGACGTTGCCTCGGAAGAGACATCCGCCAAGGCTGTTCACCGCATTGCGAGCTTCTATCAGCCTTACTCGACCAACCCTGCTTCGGTGGACTACGTCTCGAAAGAGATCGACGGCCAGAGCCTTCGCGACCCGACCGCCGGGACCACTTACGGCAACTATTCCGACAGGTCGCTGTTTGCCGACGGGCCGGAATACAACGACATCCGCCAGGGCAACGTTGGCGACTGCTACTACCTGGCGACGCTGGCAGGGCTTGCCGACACGGACCCGGACCTCATCCGCCAGGCGATTACGGACCTTGGCGACGGCACGTACGCGGTGCGATTCTTCCGCGACGGCGGCGAGGTCTACCTGCGTCTCGACGGCGACCTGCCCGGCGCATCGTCGCCGATTTACGCCAAGTTGAGTCCCGACGGCGAGACGTGGGTTGCCCTGATGGAAAAGGCGTACGCGTTCTTCCGCTACGGGCAGAACTCGTACTCTTCCATCTCGGGTGGCTGGATGAGCACTGTCGTCGAGGAGCTCACTGGCGTCAGCAGTTCGACACGCTGGACGGGCGGCTCGGTGGATTCGCTGGCCAGCCACATCAGCAGCAACCTCGCGGCGGGCCATTCCGTCACGATGGGCAGCTACAGCGTTCCTCCCTCCCCGGTCGTCGGCGGGCACGCCTACACGGTGATGAGTATCGAGGGCAGCGGCGCCAACGCTTACATCACCGTCTACAACCCATGGGGAGTTGACGGAAAGTCCTACGACAACAACTATTCCGACGGCCTGCTGCGGCTGAGCATCGCGCAGGTCCAGGCATCTTACTCGGCGGTGGTTGTGGCGTACGTATAAAGCCGATTGTCATGCCGGCCCGGTTTGACGGGCCGGCAAAAGGAGACTAGCACAGATGAGGGCAGATGCGGACAGATCGATGGGTATGACTGGTTTGGCTGACGAGTCCGACCTCGCCGGGCCAGGTGCGTTATCCGGCGAGATGACGCCGGATGAGGTGTTGGAGGCAGCCGGCCTGCTTGGGGTGGAAGACGAATCGGTCTTCTTCTACGAGCTGTTCATCGCTACACCGGACATGCCTCCGAAGCCTCGGGAAATCCCCTGTGAGCAGTGGCAGGCGGCCTTGAAGTATCGCACCCTGACGCCCCAGGAACAAGCCGCCCGCGAACGCTATTTCGAGCGCAAGAGCGACGAAGTCCTCCGCAAACGCTCCGCCGCGAAATAACCCCCGTTCCCGCTCGCAACCGAGTATCCGTCCCGAAGCCCGGGGGCCTGCCTGGCGTCAGAAAGGCAGCGATCCCCCGGGGCGGAGAACCCCCGTTCCCACTTCCCAAAGCCAACTCGCGATATCTCCAGAATCCCGGGCTCGGAAAATTCCTGAACTATTCGGGAACTTTTCTGTGCCCGAGCGTCAAAAAGGGATAGAGACTCTTGATGGGCCTCAGGGTATTGTGCTTATTGGATATATGGGAGTGCTTGGGTGGTACAGGGCAGAGCGGTTGGCATTGTAGTCCTTTGCATCGCGTGGGCGGGCGCTGCCTTCGGGGCTCCCGATCCGTCGCGGGACGACGTCGTGCGTGCCCTGATGCAGCGAAGTCGACTCATCGATGATGTTCAATTCCAGTTGCCCGCTGAAATCTACCGGAGATACCTCGCGGAGACCGCGGCCGAGCCGGAGAAACCCCCGACTGCCTTTATTGTCGAGCAGGGGCGATACGGCGTAACACTTGGAGAGAAGAACCAACCTTCCCTGCGAGTCGAGCTTTCGGTTCGCGTTCTCGATCCGAACCAGTGTCGGGAGATTCCCGTCCTGCGGGCGTCCCTGGCGTGGGACAGGGTCACCCTCAACGGCCAGGCGTCCAAGCTGGGCGAGAAGGACGGCTGGCTTCAGTTGATGCCCGACAAGGTCGGGGTGTATTCGATTGTCGCCGAGGTGAAGCTCGGGCGAGCCTGGGCCGACAAGGCGAGAATCACGCTGGCTACCTCGCCGAGCGTTCGTACTGTCGCGAAGTTCGACGCGCCCGGCAAGTGGCGCGTCTTGGCCAAGGGGGCTGCTCGTGTGTTTAATGCCCCTGCCGAAGGCGGCACGCACGTTGAGCTTCCGCTCGTGCCCACCAAGCGAATTGACATTTCCTGGACTCGTGCGGTTGTGCTGCCGCCTCGTCCGCCGCGGTACGAGGTGAGCGGTGCGATAGCCTGGAATATCGACGCCGGGCGTCAGCAGGTCGCAGCCAGGATGAACGTCCGCATTCTCGGCAGGCCGACGGACCGGCTGAGGCTTTCCATTCCGCCAAACGCCCTGCGGTGCAAGATAGCAGGTCCTGACGTTCGCGAGATGCGGCTGTCGGGCGGGTCGCTGGTGGCGTTCCTTCGCGGACCCATCACCGGGCAGACTCGCCTGGATGTGAGCTATGAATTACCCATCGGCGCCGCGGCAGAAAAGCCCCTGGCGGCGCCCGCCATCGCCAACGGGCACTGGTCATCCGGCACGGTTGTCGTTACGGACACCGCCGGGGCGAGCGAGCTCCTGGCCGGCGACATTCGCGG
>CAZMBZ010000270.1:4266-7166 GCA_964564285.1 uncultured Planctomycetaceae bacterium
TTGTCGTTACGGACACCGCCGGGGCGAGCGAGCTCCTGGCCGGCGACATTCGCGGTCTGCGGGAGATTACCCCCAGCGAAATCCCCGCCGAGGCCCGGGGCATCCTGGCCGGCAAGCCGGTGCTGGCCTACGAGATAACATCGCGCGACTTCGACACATCAGTCGAGGTGCTGAACCTCGGCGAGTTCGCGCTCCGCGAGAGCATCGCTGATGCGGCACATTATCAGGTTCTGTTTCGGCCTGATGGATCGGTGATGTGCAAGATCGACTACGAAATACGCAACCGCACCCGCCAGTTCCTCCGCGTCCAGTTGCCTGCGGGCTCACGAGTGCTCAGCGCCCGCGTCAATGATGTGCCCAAGTCGCTCATGCCGGTCGCGGGTGAGTCTGGGGCGTCGCTCCTGCCGCTGGTGCGGTCGAAGGCATCAGTCAAGGGGCTGGTGAGCTTCCCGGTGCAGATAGTGGTGCTTTACCGCGCCGCGGCGTTGGGCCGGCGAGGCCTGGCGGAGCTTCCCCTGCCGACGATCGATCTGCCGATCGCCTACGGCTGGTGCGACCTTTACGCCCCGGCGGGGATGAAGGTGCGGCAGTGGGGCGGGGCGATGCGAAAGGTCCAGCAGTTCTCCAGCGAGACCGCCGTCGCAAGCCTGAGCTACGGCTCGGCCGAACTTGCGGAAGGATACCGGCCAGAAGACCGCGTAAAGGTGGTAACCGCCCCGAAGCCGACCTCGGTCCTGAGCAAGATTCCTATCATCAATCGGCAGTTCGAAAACCGTGCGGTCGTGCGGCATGATCGGACCAGATTCCTTGCTGGCGGGGTACGCCGACCGACGAACCAGCCTGACCAGACGAGAAAACCGCTGCAAGACGCCATCCCTTCCACTACGCAAACAGAAGCCCACGTGAAGGTGATGGCCCGGGCAGAGGAGCCCAGGATCAGGCTGGGCTTCGATCCGAAAAAGCTCACGGGCGTGGGCCAGTCGCTGCCGATCGAGATTCCGACGGCCGAGACTGACAGGCCCCAGCCGGCCAAGATAGCCCCACCGTCCAGGCCGTCACTGCGCAGGTTCGCCAGGAACGGTTCCTCCGTTTCCCATAAGATCCAGAATATTGAGACCAGCGTGACCGTTCCCGCCGGCGGAACGCTGCTGATTGGCGGGCAATCGCTGCTGGCTGGGAACTACTACCGCGCTGGCAAGGACTTCTACGATAAGGGCGAGTACTCAAAGGCGGCAGCGTCGTTGGGCAACGTCAGGCGCATGGCGCCGGGCTCGGTCGAGGCGACCAACGCGGGGCGTCTGCTGGCCAATATCGACGTCGTCCACGGCAAGGCGAAAAACGCCAGCCGACAGGAAAAGGCCCTCGGAAAGAAGGTCCAGGCCGAGATTCTAAGTAAGGGTCAGTTTCTCTACGGTTCGCAGGCCGCATTGCTGGAGCAGGCCGACGAGGCGATCAAGAGAAAGGATTTTTCCAAGGCCCGGGCCAGCTACAAGGCGGCCGAGGGCCTCAGCCCCAAGCTACTCGCCAAGGGCTCCAGCAAGAGCGAGCAGAGAGTTCGCATGCGTCATGCTCGCGAGCAGCTCAAGCGGCTGGACGAGAATCAGAAGGGGCAAGTCGACCAGCTTCGCAAGAATTACCGGCAACTCAAAGCGAGCGGGCAAGTCGAGCAGGCCCTTCAGGTTGGCAATGCGTTGCAGAGTTTCTCCAAAGAAAAAGACGAGAAGAAAGCCCTACGCGGCGAGTTGGAAAGACTCGCCATAGCGTCGGTGCGGAAGTCCGCTAGCGATGAGAGGGCTGATAAGTTCTCAGATGTGGCCGGAGGGGGTGTGTCGGCCGGGACGGGTATGCTGGATTTCGCAATTAGGAATAGGAGTATATCGGGCAGCGCCCGCTTCCCGCGAGGGGGGCACGATTATGCTAAGGACGCTCCTGCCCTGCCGGTGACGCATGGGGATTGGTCATACCAGAGCGACGAGGTGGCCGACGCGCTGCGCAAGTTTCAGGGCCGCTCGGGTGGGCAAGGTATTTTCGACAAGGCTGGGACGTCCGACAACCAGACTGAAGATTCAGGTGGGTTGTTCGACGACAGTTCTTACCGCGACCGGGCCACCGACAGCGATGGGGGGCAAGGTGCGTGGGGTAAGGTGACAGCGGCGGGGGTGGTTCAGTTCGATGGCCGCAAGGAGTTCCCGGCCTCCGCCACGGGCGAGACCGAGGCCGACATGGCCCTTCGCGCAAAACTCAAATTAGAGATTGATCGCCTATGTTTTAGCGACATCGAGTTCGTGGACGTAATCGCGTTTCTCCGCGAGTATTCGGGCGCTAACATTCACGTCAACTGGGGCGCCCTGACAGGCGTGGGTATCGAACGGACCACTCGTGCCAGCGCCGATGTCCGGAAGATTACCGTCCTGCGAGCCTTGGAACTGGTGCTGCGTGAAGTCAGTGGCGCCGCAGCCGATGCCGAACTTCGCTTCATGATTGAGGGCGGGGTGTTGACCATCTCCACCAGGGCAGACCTGTCGAAGACACTTGTTCGCAGGGCGTACGACGTTCGTGACCTGCTGGTAGGGGGCGCCTCGGCAACCGCTGTTCGCCGGAGAGCGAAGACTCTCGCTCCCATGGTCAGGAAGCTCATAGACGGCGAATCATGGGTCGTTCGCAGGGATGGCTCCTCGGAAGGAATCCTTGGCCACATTCATCTTCGCAACGGCTGGCTGGTCGTAACCCAGACGGGTCCGAACCACCAGGCTTTGGCCAAGCTTATCGAGCAACTTCGCCAGGTACAGGCGACAGCCCAGAATCGCCAAACATCGATCAAGAGCAAGCCAGACCCCGACGCGGCCCTTCGCGAGAAGCTCACGCGGAAGATCGATCGCCTGAGCTTCGCCGACATCGAC
>CAZMBZ010000271.1:0-7066 GCA_964564285.1 uncultured Planctomycetaceae bacterium
GGCAGGACTATGGGTTTGCGGTCCAGGGCGGCGAGTAGCTTGGCGGGCAGGTACTTGCGACGTGCGGCGATCTCGAACACGTGCTCGTCAAACCACGAGTCGTTCATCACGTAGAAGCCCTTCTCGCCGCCCTTGTCGCCCCAACTGTTTTCAACCCGCCACCGCCGGGGCTTGCCGGCCTTGATGTCCACGCCCGTGAACAACATCGCGTGGGTCATGCAAGCGGCCCCATACTCCAGGCGAGAAGCCTTATCCATCGCGAACGTGGTGTCGTAAAGCCGGTCGTAGTCCAACAGGTTGGCATCCCACAGGCCTAGCTCGCGGTCCATCTGCTTGCCCACGTCGCAGCCGAACCATACCGGCTCGCTGTCGCGAAGCGTACGCATGGCGATCCGTTTCATCAGGGCCACGTCAACGTTCAGATATTTTACGACCTCGCCGCCGACAACGTTGCCGAGATGCTTTACGGTGAACACTCGCCCGGTGGGGCTGGTTTTCCGCGGGTCGTGGACAAGGCAGACGTAATCGTCCATCGGCACGGTAACGTACTTGGCCGCGAAACGGTGAGGCGTCATGTTGGCGTCGCGGTGAAACTTCTTCTTCTTGTCTTGCCACTGCCAGTCAAATCGCGTCGGGGGCGTTCCAAGATGCATGCTGAGAATGCGGTGAGCAACCTTCAGCACATCGTGCTTGGTTTGCCGCAGATCGTGCAGGGAGGCGCCGCCGGCGTGCATGTCGCGAAGCAACTTGGCAGACTGCCTCAGCTTGGCTACCAATCGCCCGTTCATGACGCGCGTGCTGGAAGAACTCTCGGTCTCCGGCATGGCTGCCTTGGGTACCAGGCCGTGCTTGCGGATGACGTTAACGAACATGTTCCACTGCCCGCCGTCACCAATGGGATCTTTCAGCAGAAAGGCGACGGTCCGATCGTCTTGGGTAAGTTTCCGAGTCTCGATGATCGTCTCGAGGAAGTGATTGGCCTTCTCGATCTTGTCCCAGAACATGACGTGGTTCTGGCTGAACTCGAAGTTCTTGACCTTCATCTTGTTGATCGCGCCGGCGCGGAAAAGGTTCAGGCCCGCGAACATCCAGCATCGGCCGGAACTCTTCTGATTAGTCACCGGCCAGTCATCCAGCCGAACGGAGAAGGAGTGGTCGGCTTCGGTCACCACCGAACGGCGCTTGGCGAGACTGGCAACGCTAACGCTGGTGATGGCGTTCTGGATGATCTCGTAGGTGGGGTTGGCCTGGAATTCATCCTCCATGGCAGCCAAGACGGCGGGAGTGAGCTTTGCCGACGCGGCAGTTCGAACTGATTGAAGGGAACTCTTCTTACGGGCACGTGCCATCGGATAACTCCTTCAGGTGGATACCATTGCGTTGCGGGTCACATCGTGGTGACAAATATAGGTAGCAGAAAGACATTGGGGTCGGGAATCTTCTCCATGGTTATCCGGGGACATCCATGGGTTATCTGGAAATACCATACTATTCGTTCTCTTGCGCCTTTTTCTTCGGTCGGCCGGGCTTGGCCGGGAGCAGTGTGCGACCTGGCATTAACTCCAGCTTCTTGACGAAACCCTTGCCGCCTCACGCCCTGCCGAAAGTTCGCCCGCCGCGTGTAACGGCCCTGGCTCGGCCGGCCTGGGCGGATCCATAACATTATCCTAACGCCCCCCGCCGATTGCAGCTACTTGTTTTTCCCGCGGTGTTTCAGGCCGGTGGTTTTTACCCAGTGGTATTTGCCCGTGGCGGCAGGGATTATTTTCGATAGCGCTCAACCGTCGGAAATGCTTCATCAGCGGCGGCGTTTCCCATGTACTCATCAAGACGAACGGCTTTGTGGTTATCCCAGAAACCATGATAGAAATTGCCATCGCAGGCCTTGAGCATTTTTGCCGCCAGCTCTCGCAGTTTCGCGGGGTGCTGCTCGGCCAGGTTGTTTTCTTCCTGGCGGTCATCAGGCAAGTAGAAGAGTTGGAACAATCGTTCGGAATTGATGAAACGAACCTTCCAGCCATCGGGACTCACCAGGGCCGGCCCCAATCGTCCCGCGAAGACTACGAAATCATGCTCATCGGATTTTTCACCTCTGAGAGCCGACAGAAACGAGAGTCCATCCTTCCATGACGGGCACTCGACCCCCATCAGTTCCGCCAGTGTTGGCATGGTGTCATAGTTCGCCACCATATGGTTGCTCACCGTTCCCTTCTCAGCGATCCCCGACCATCGCACGATGAACGGAATCCTCGTGCCACCTTCCAGGCTTGCGAGCTTTTTGCCCGAAAAGCCATCGTTACCATTGAAGACATCTCCCCCGCGCCGGGATGTGTAATGGTATGTGATGTTGTCGAATGCCCTGCCTGCGAGGTCCGAACGGTGGTGGCAGCGGCCTTCTTCCTTGTAGTACACCTCATGGCCATTGTCGGCAGCGAAGATGATCATGGTCCTGTCCAGAATACCCAGCTCTTCGAGAGTGTTCACGATCATCCCCACCGTGTCGTCCAGGCGCAGCACCATGGAGGCGTACTCCTTTTCGTACTCGGTGATGCCGTCTACATCCCTGATGCCGGGATGAATTTCCGGCACTGATATCGGACCGTGGGGCAATTGGGATGGGTGATACAGGAAGAACGGCTTGTCGGAATTACCTCGTATGAACGCCTCTATCTTTTCGTTGAACAGGTCCTGGGAATAGACACCTTTGCCCGCCCGATCGCGACGCTTTTCGCGATTGGCCGCACACTCGGGAGAATCAGGGGACCTGCCGCAATCGATATCGGTGTTGCCTGAAATGTCCACGCGCTGCCCGTTCTCGAAAAGGAATGGTGGATAGAATCCGTGGCAGCGCACGTGATCGTAGTACCCGTAGTGATAATCCCAGCCATGTCTGGCGAGCCGCTCAGGTGTGGTTGAAAATCCCCACTCCAGCTTGCCCACTTGACCGGTGACGTAGCCCGCCTTCCTGGCAAGCGAGGCCAGGAATTCCTCATCCGCCCGCTCGTTGAAACTCGTGTTGTTGACCAGTTCGCGGACCTCGTCATACGTCATTTGGCCGCGCGATATGTTCTTATAAACGCCGCCCGTCGTATAGCTCCAGGCGCCGGCATGGCAGTCGTGATACCCGGTCAAGAGACTTGCCCGGGCCGGTGCGCAAACGGCACACCCATATGCATGCTCAAATCGCATGCCATCCTCTGCCAGCCGGTCGATGTTCGGGGTCTTGAACCACTTCTGGCCATAGCAGGACAACATGCCGCGACCCAGGTCATCCGCATAGATATAGATAACATTCGGTTTCATTCTTGTTCTCGATTCAACTCCGCTTGCTGTTGCGGTGTCAGCGACTCCCATGGCCGGCGCTCAATCGTGTGTACCGTTCGCAGGGGCTGGTCACCTGTGCGATGCATCACCGGAACCAGCTCCCGCGGAGACCAGATGGTCCGGTTCTTCGCCTTGTCGAAGTACTCCACAATCGTTTTGAAGGGGAACCGGACAGGCGCAGCTTGCGGACGATCCTCGAAAAGCACAACCGTCGTGACATCAGACTGCATTTCCTGTCCCCATAGAAGATCGTCGGCGTACATGTAGCCCAGCAGCGACCTGCCAAAGAACAGGGCATCCTTGTCGGGAGCATATGCCCGCTGGGTCGCATCCACGCCGGGTGTGATCTCAAACCTCGGATGCAGTTCAATGCGGATCACGTCGTTCTTCCGCCAGCGGCGCTTCATGGTCAGATACCCGCCTTCAGGCGTTATTCGCCGCGGCGTCTCGCCAGGCAGCCAGGCCTCTGGCTCGTGCGCCCAGGCCGGAACGCGAACGCGAATGGCTAACTCACTAGCAGGCGTCTCCTTGATGGCAATCTCCAACGTCTGGCCGAACGGATCGGCCCGGAGTTCCAGCCGCACGCCATCACAGGAGACATCCGCCGACGCAACGTACGCTATCTCCAAGCAATCGCCCCGGGGCGTTACCAGGTGTCTGGCGGCTTCAAGGATGGCTCGAGGGCCGTGGAACGAGCAGCACCAGTAAGCTTCCGAGAGTCCGTTAAGCGAGGTGCCCACGACGATACGGTCGTCATGCCCCGCAACCTCATCCACAGCCAGCGGCACGTGTCCAAATCCACCGTTCTGGAACTGGTTTGCGAGCAGGTGATTGAACAGGCACTTCTCAGCCGCCGCAAGGCACCGGGTGTCGCCGGTGACCGCGAACAACTTCAGCGACAGCATGACCCAGTCCGCCACCGAGCACCCCTCATCCCTCTTGCAGCGGTAGCCAAAGCACTCACGGACCCCGCCCAGGACGATGACGTGCTCATCGTGGATCGTCTGCCATTGCGCCAGGACGCGCTTGAGCATCGCCTGGTCTTTGGTTGCCCCCGCCAAATCCACCATGCCACGCAAGGCAGTCATACGACCATGCGAGTGGAAGCCTTCAAACGTATCGGGCAGCAAGTCGGCCATTCCCTTTGCCAGCGCCGCGTAACGCTCGTCATGCGTCTCTTCGAACAGTCGGACCACGCCTTCGATGCACGAGCAGAAGGTGGTGGCAAAACCTGCGGAGTAGGTGTCCGAAGCAATGGTCTGGCCAATCGCTGATGTGGGTTCATGCACGCCACAACTAAACAGAAAGTCCCCGAGCCTCTTGGCGGCCGCGAGTACGCCCTGATCCTTCGACAAGCGGTAATACTCGAGCAATCCGATCAACAGCCGCCCATTGCCCCAGAATATCTTCGTCTCCTTGTACGAAAGGTTCGTCTTGTCAAAGCCTTCCGCACCGAAGTATCCCTCGGGTTGCTGGAACTTCAGCACCTGCTGAACCATCTCAGGCAAGCCTTCGGTGTCGTAACCCATCTGACCATAGATGGAGAAGAACTCTATGTATCTGCCCGAGATATCGCCCGAGTAAGCGTTGAAAATGCGCGGCATCTCAAACGAGACATCCGAGCGCACGAACATGGGCGAATAGGGATGCGACCGCAGCCGCCGCACGGCGCGGTTAAGCGAGTCGCCAAGGATGCCGCTGAAATGGACATGCGATGATGGGAAAGCTTCAGTGCGCATTGGATACTACTCCTGTTACCCGGGATTTCCCGGATGGACTGTGGCAGACCACCGCCATCGGCCTATCTGGCAATCTAATCACGGACGGCGAGGTTGGCAAGTGCTTGTCCTGCTCGTGTTCTGCTGGCCTGTGAGATGGTCCGGGCCGGTGGCATACTTCCGACCGATTCAGTGCTCTGCGGTGCCATGTTTCCGCAGCCGTTTGCGGAAGCATGTTCCCTCGACGCCTGTGGGTCCACTGTGGTCTTGTCCTGCCAAGATCGCACATGAAGCATGCTGCCGGTAACAGCACCCGGAAGCACGACGCCGCTTCCAAGGGCTTTGGGACCATGCCACCAGCCCAGGGCGGCCGCGACGCTCTGGGCTGGTCTGGGCTGCCTGCATGCCGGTAGGCAGGTGTGGACCCCTGTTGGGATCAAAAAGCAAGAAGGGGAAAGCTTATCCACGGGCCATTGGTTAACGTCCTTATTCTCTTCTGGTAATTGCCGCGACTTCGTCACGCCCCACAGACAACGTAATCGCGCCATCGACCACGGGGATGGTTGTCTTGGATCCTGGCGAAGTGATTCCTGCAATCGCCAACTTTTCGGCGTCCTGCCAATCCGCCGGGAGCTTCCATGTCTTGCCTTCATAGCCGTCCTTGCTGTAGGCGATCAGCGTGGGGGCTTCACACCATAGGCATGGCATGCAGATGTCAGTGCCGTCAATCATCGACTCTGGATCATCGGTGCCCTTGGGGTTGTTTTTGTAGAACCATGGCAGGAAGGTCAGCCAGAACTTCTCCTGAAACTCAGCGGGCTCGGTTCTTGTTGTGAATCCGAAATGCGCGGGGTTCCCGCAGAAGAGCTCATCCGGCAGATCCTCAATGTGCTGCATCTGGGAGGCGGTGTGTGCCTGAAGACCGACAAACCGATCGACACGAATGCCATGTACATGCTCGCCGGCAACATTGATATCGCGATCACGCCAGTACCGGAAGATCTTGCGCATTGTCCGCGCTTCTTCCTCTTTGGAGTACCCGAGGTAGGGACTTATGGGACCCTTTTGGTCAGCCTTCCTTGCTCCAAGGAACGCGTCGACGTAAACACAATGGTTCTCCTGGATCTCCGGTACCATTTCAATGAGGTCGTCGATCCGTCTCTGTGCCAAACCATGTTTCCACTCCTGAGTGTAGCTTACATGATAACAGTCCATGCCCGACCAGCGGTTCCCGACAATCAGTTTCCCATCCTCATCCTTCGCCAGAATATCCTTGGCGGCATACATATCGAAAAGAGGACTGTCTTCATACGCATCAAACATGTTGATGTGCAATGTGGCCAGACAGTTGTATTTTCGGGCCTCCCGAATCAGCCACCGCAGACTGTCAAGAGCCGTCTGATCCTGAGGTCGCTTCAGGTGTTTATTGACACGGGCCCAGCTTGGGTATTTGGAATCATGCCCCTCGAATTGCCAGCCGGTGAGAAGCACAATTTGCGGCGTGCCACAAGTAATATCATGGACCCGCTTGATCACTTCCAGCCCTTCCTCAAAGGTCAAGTAGAGGTTGGCGATCCTGCCGTCGCCAAAGACATAGCGATGGTCTGGAGGCCGGTTGGCTGCCATCTCGGGATCGGCGCTTTCCGTGCCGGTTCCACCCCGCACCGCATGCATGATGCGGTAGACATACTTCTGATGCCACTCCAACAGCCACGGGCGCTCCGGTTTCATCGTCTTGGTGTAATCGTAGTAATCGCCTGATGGTTCGTTCTGCATACTTCACTGCCTTTCTATTTGCTTAAACATTGTTTTCGAGGGAGCCCGCCTTCAGTCGCGAGAGCATATCGCCGAGCCTGGCCTGGTCCTGGCACACTTGTCGGAAGACGGGCAGCAGTTGTTGATAGGCATCTCGCCCGGGCGCGGCGGGGCAGGCCACGTGCCGGACCTCGTGCAGTCGCTCGATCCGCTGAAAGTCAGGCCAGAGTCCCGAACCGACCGCCGCCACGGCCGCTGCGCCGAGCGAG
>CAZMBZ010000272.1:0-7016 GCA_964564285.1 uncultured Planctomycetaceae bacterium
CGCCAGCAGTTGAGCCAGGACAAGCGGGAGCTTCAGGCCGATCGGCACCGCGGTTCCTGACGCATCCGTATCATCCCACCCTCTTTCACCCCAGGAGCAAACCATGACAAAGAAGAACGACGCTATCACTCTGCGCATCACGCGCCGCGAGTTGGCTACGATCCTGGCCGCCTTGCGGTTTCATCAGGATGAGAATCTTCAGGCCGGCGGAGAAATCCCCGACCAGTCCATCCGGGAGATCGCCACGGATGGCGGTCTCCTTAAGCCGCTGAGCTTCCGCGAGATCAGCAAGCTGTGCGAAAGGCTGAACCTCTGTGAAGGCAGCCAGCCCACCAAGGGTCTCGTAATCGAGCCGCCGCACAAGGAAGGAGGCAACAAGCCTCTCTTCCGGGTCGTGTACGTCATCGATGTCAATGCGGCCAGTCCGATGGATGCATCGCGGACAGCCTACAAGATCATGGCCGATCCCGAGTCCCAGCCACCGGTCCTGGAGGTTATCGACCGCAAGGGCAAGGCCGTTTCCATTGACCTATCCGAAGAGGCACCGGTTTGAGCCGGCGTCGAGAAAGGAGGTTTTATACCAAGAAAGCATTCCATCACGCTGTATGAAGTCCAGAACAAGGGCCGCTACCACGAGTACTGGCTGGCGGCCTCACCCTTGGACGCAGCCAAGCGGGCCATCTCACATGCCGCCGAGAGCGGCCTGAAGCTGGACCGCGTGGACGTGTCCTCGATGATCCAGCCGGAGAACGCCGACAAAGGCGGCCTGGTGTACGTCGTGAACGACACCAGGACGTTTGCTTTCGAACGCGGCCGCATCAAGCGGATCGATGTGCCGATCGGACCTCGTTCCCGGCCAAACACCGACCGGCACTAAAGAGCCGGCTCAGCGTCAAGCCTTCCAGTTGCACCCAACCCGCCGCCTGTCCAGGAGGTGGCCCCTGTAAGGGCTACCGCTGGCGGCAATCACAACCCGAACCGAAAGGATAAATCCAATGTCCGCAGACACACAGAGCAAGAGCATCACCCTGTACTTTCGTGAAGGCAGTTCCGACAAGGTTTACCAGGCCAGTGTCCAGCCCAAGGGCGCCGGCTTTGTCGTCAACTTCGCCTTCGGCCGGCGGGGCACCACGCTCCAGACCGGAACCAAGACGGCCAGGCCCGTGGAGTACCAGGCCGCCGTCAAGCTTTACGACAAGCTGGTGAATGAGAAGATGGCCAAGGGCTACACGCCAGGCCAGGACGGCACGCCCTACCAGGGCACGGAGCGAGAAGATGTCGCAACAGGCATCTTTCCCCAACTTCTCAACCCCATAGATCAGGATCAGGCGGAGCAATTGATCGCTGATGACGACTGGTGGATGCAGGAGAAGTTCGACGGCAAACGGATCCTGATCCGCAAGGATGGCGACCAGGTCATCGGCATCAACCGCAAGGGCCTGGTTGTTGCCTTGCCGCAGCCTATTGTCGAGCGAGCCAGGATTCTCGTCGGACAACAGTGGCTCATGGACGGAGAGGCCATCGGCGATGCATACGTCGCCTTCGACATGCTGGAGGACGGCCTTACGGACCTGCGGCAGAAGACGTACTCTTATCGACTCGACACGCTCATCGCGATCGTGTTGCGTGGCGATGACCCCCAAGCGATCCGCCTGCCGGACACGGCCGTCGACACAGCCCAGAAGCGGAAGATGCTGGAGGCCCTGCGCCGCATCAAGGCTGAGGGCGCCGTATTCAAGCGGTCCTCCGCCCCCTACACGCCTGGCAAGCCAGCCAGCGGCGGCGACCAGCTCAAGCTGAAGTTCACCGCGACGGCCTCCTGCATCGTCGCCAGGGCCAACGGCACCAAGCGCAGCGTCGCCCTGGTACTGTTCGACGGCCGCAAACGCTTGGCGGTGGGGAATGTGACCATAACCGCCAACCAGCAGATCCCCAAGGCCGGCAGCGTGATTGAGGTCAGGTACCTCTACGCCTATCCAGGCGGCAGCCTGTTCCAGCCCGTCTGCCTGGGCCAGCGAGATGACATCGAACCGGCCGCCTGCACTCTCAACCAATTGAAGTACAAGGCAGGCGGCGAGGATGACGAGGCGGATGGGGTGACGGTGGAGAAGCAGCCATGAAAAAGCCACCCATTACCCACCTGGTCATCGACACCTCCAGCAGCAACGAATTCGACAACGGCGACTGCGATTACTGCCTCGTCCCCATGACAGCGGAGTACATCTCGTACCTGCTGGGCTACATGGACGAGGTCCGCAGGATGCGCCGGGCCGACAACGGCATCTACGCCATCAAGTGCTGGGACGCCACCCCCAGTTTGTTCCGCCTCAACGACAAGTTCCAGGAGCTGCGCGATGTCGACGGCGATCTGGCTGCCGATGTCCCGCAGGGAGAGCCGATCCTGCTGACGGCTGATCCGAGCTTCAGAGAAGAGGATTTCCAGAGGGTCGAATGCCAAACGGTCCAGGTCACCAACGATGACGTATGGTGGTCGGCCTACGTCAAGCACACCGGCATCCGCATCGAGTCGGCCCAGATCCAGAAGAAGACTCTGGTGCGAATTCAGCGAAGCCTCGGCATCGCCCGACCCAGACCCCCAGCCAAGCCGAAGCCGTCTCACCCTGGCATTCGAAGAATCCATGACCTGTTGTACCTGGACATGCAGGACGGCCGGGAGTCTTACGACCCCGACAAGAGCTGGGATCCCGAAATCCTGGACAGTATTGCGGAGATCGTCGTTCAGTACATTCCCAGACCTCCCCAGATCGAGCCGTAGTGCCGCCAAGGGTTGTTCCCGCGGCGGTAGTCACATCGAACCCCTAACCCAAAACAGGCGTGGCCGCACAAGGTCCTTCTTGACCTTTGCGGCTGCGCCGAAGGAGAACTCACAATGGGCGCAGACCTGATCTGCTACATCGCGTTTGGACCCAATCGCATTCGCATCGACGACCGCAAGGTCGCCAAGGTCGCTCAGCAAGTCCGGCAGTACCTTGACGCCTGCATCGCGGCCGCCGAGCAGGTGCTGCTGGGCAAGAAGGACGTCCCCGAGCCTCGCAAAAGCCCGGTGTCAGCCAAGTGCAGCATCACCCTCCGCCTGGCGGTCGAGGAGAAGGCCCCGATCCCCAGCTTTGCCTCCCTGGAAGAACTCCGGTCCCATCGAGATTACCGCAGCCTGGTCCAGGGCATCCTGGCCGACTGCGATCACGCGGTGGAATCCGACCACGTGTTTGCCGGCACGGCCCAGGATCTTGCCAAGGAGGTCCAGGAGTTCGCGGCAGCCTGGAATGACGGCTGCTTCCGAGATCTGGCCTTCCGTATCGACCCCGAGAAACCCGGCCGCAAGGTCGTCGTTGCCGGCGAGATGTCCTGGGGCGATGAACCCGACGGCCGCGGCTACCAGATGCTCAAGAAGGCCTTCGGCCTGGGCATCGCCCAGCAGTTGGGCGTGTTATGAAGCGGGGTCTACCCATCTTGCACGAGAGGAGAACCTATGCGATTCGTCATACGAAAAGGCAGCCTGTTCGACAACCTGTTCCTGACGGCCTCGCGCCGCTGGGGCCGGTTGGATAAGGCCAAGATTTTCACTGAGAGGCAGGCCGACCAGGTGGCCGGCACGCTGGCCACCCACAACTACGGCATCTTCGACCTGGGCCACGCCAAGGACATGGTCAAGAACGAGCCCCAGGTCAAGGCGTCGCGCAAGGCCTTTCAGCACGCCAGCCGGCTCCTGGAAAGTGCCCCGCTTTCACTGCGAGCCAGGCTTTTGGGCCCCGGCCAGGCGCCCCAAGGGATCATCCGCGCCCTGGGACCCTTCGAGGTAAAGGACGCCTCACAGATCGACGCCAAAGGCTACGACGTCATCAGCGATCGTGCCTTCCTCAACTTCCGCTCGTTGCGGGAGGCTGAGGCCGTTTGTGAGTACCTGAACAACATCTGCATGGCCCCCGGCGCGGCTTAGACCCGCCGCGAGCGGCCAGGAAGGAGAGTTGAACATGTCAGACCGATTTCCCGCTGAGATAACTATAGGCGGCAACATTCCCCGCCGGCTGCTGGATGAGTTGACTGGGATGATCGCCTCCGAGAGCGTTAGCCTGGATTGGCAGTACGCGCTGGACCAGTCGGCGGTTCGTGCTGCCATCGAGACAGCCGCCGCCAAGTGCGAGACCGTCCGCTTCACGGATGACGAGGCTTGTTATGGCCAGTTCGAGGAGCTGGAGAATTGGCTTACCCGCCACGACATCGACTTCGATCGCCACGGCGATGCCCGCTACGAGTACGACGGCGAGAACGCCTACGGTCGCGGCCGTAAGCGTCCCGTTATCAGGAATTCCGACCAATCCGGCAAGGATCTGGTAAGCGCAGAAGAGGTCCGCAAGCTCCTGGTCAGCCAGGCATCGACGGACCGGAAGCTGGCTCAGATTGCCAGGCTGGTGGCCGTCCCACCAGCCCTGGCGCCAATCGTCCTGACGGACAAGAAAAGGAGACAACCATGACGGACCCACCCGCAGAGCCCAAGCAGGGCAGACCTCGGCCGTCGCATCTGATCAACCGGTCGGAGGTCCGCAAGTTCATCCTGGATACGTTCGCACGCAACAGGCCGCACCTGGGAATTAGCCGGGTGTCCGCAGAAGCCCTGGACAGGATCGAGTACTGGCTGAGGGAGAAGCTGCGAAACGAGGTCCACAGCCATCCCTCGATCGGCAAGACTTTCAAGCTGTAGGAGGCACCGACCATAATCAAGAAGCAACGCCCTAACCTTGCGCCGATCGTCTACGACGGTTATCGCAAGGCATCGGTGCTGCGTGTATCCGGTAACTACCCGGTGGAGTACCTCCTCAAGGACCGGAAGGATTTCGACAACGAACAGGCGGCCTGCGTCCATGCCGGCAATCAGGCCGCGAAAACCCAAACATGAAAGGAAACTCATGCCAAAGAAAGCAAAGGATCAGAAGCCCCCAAGCCTCCAGGTGATCGTGACGATCAGCGGAGGCGTCGCGGACGTGTTGTTCAAGTCGCCTGGAATCGCCCTCACACTGTATGACTACGACGCCGACGGGGCTGACGAGAACGAGCCGGGCGTCTCGCGTGACCCCGACGGTCAGCTCTGCACAATCCGCCAGTGGGACCCGGCCGAGGGAATCACCGGCCCCGAGAACTGGCCGATCATCACGAAGGCCCGGGAAGCTGGCTACTGCCGCACCTGGAAGTGTCCGGATTGCAGCCGGATCATCGAGCACTCCTACGAAGCACTCGCCGAAGTCGGCACGCCCATCTGCTCCGACTGCGACACCGAGATGGAACTGCTGTAGCCCTCATCGCGCCGCCTCCTATTGCGACGGCCAACATCACCTCTTTCCATGAACCCCCGAATGAAAGGAGTTGCTATGCAACATGATGCAATCTCCGCGCGCAGTCCACCCCGGCCCAATGATGGCCGAGGCATCGCGATTCCGCACAACCCCCAACCTAGAAGGAGAAGACCTATGAGTCATATTGTCACTGTAAAGGCCCAGGTCAAGGACCCGGCCGCGTTGGCCGTGGCCTGCAATCGCCTGGGCCTTGCTTCGCCCACTACGGGCACGGCCGAACTTTTCAGCGGACAGGCCACCGGCCTGCTCGTGAATCTGCCGAACTGGCGATTCCCCGTTGTGGTGGACACCCAGGCCGGCCAGGTCCATTACGACAACTTCAATGGGGCCTGGGGCAGCCAGACAGAACTGGACCGCCTGCTCCAGGCCTACGCCATCGAGAAGGCGCGCATAGAGGCCCGAAAGTCCGGCAACTCGGTGACCGAGCAGTCGCTTCCCGATGGCTCGGTGAAGCTCACGATCCACCTGGGAGGTGCCTCATGAACAGCGCCGCAAGAACCATCGAGATCGTAGTCAGCCCTGACGGCAAGACCACAGTCCAGACCAAGGGCTTTTCCGGCGACACCTGCCGCCATGCCAGCAAGGCATTAGAGCAGGCCCTTGGCTTGGTGGAGCGGGAACAGCTCACAGCCGAGTTCCACCAGGCATCCATCAACCAGCGGCAGGACACCTCGACCCAGTAGGGCCGCTGCGTCCCTGTCGTATTCACCCTTACCTATAGGAGTACTTCCATGCTTTCCAAGAAGCTGTACGAGTACGTCGCCGCCGCGTTTACCGGCATCTGGATCCAGAGCTTCGAACACGAAGACGCCTTGGCCGAGATCGCCCAGCTCTGCCGCACGCAGAAGTGGTCGCTGGCGGTCTGGGACGTAGACCGCGGCCTGGAGGCCGGCGACGCAAGTCCCCAAGGCGCTACGGCCAACGACCCCGTCGCGGCAGTTAAGTCCATCAACGTACTGGCCAGCGCCGAGGGATCGGCCCTGCTGGTACTGCCGAACTTCCACCGGTTCCTCGGCAGCGCAGAGATCATCCAGGCCCTGGCCCACCAGATTCACCAGGGCAAACAGAACCGCACATTCGTGGTGATCCTGGCGCCGTTGGTGCAGATACCGCTGGAACTGGAGCGGCAATTCGTCGTGATCGAACACGACCTGCCCAACCGGTCGCAGCTCCGGGAGATTGCCGAAGGCATTGCCACCGAACCGGGCGAGATGCCCGATGGCGAGCAGATCACCAAGCTCCTGGACGCCGCTGGCGGACTGAGCCGCTTTGAAGCTGAGGGCGCGTTCAGCCTATCCCTCGTCCGTCACGGCCGGCTCGACCCCGAGGCAGTCTGGGAACTCAAGACCCAGGCTCTTCAGAAGTCCGGGCTCCTGTCCCTGCACCGGGGCAAAGAGACCTTTGGTGATCTCGGCGGCCTGGAAGCCCTGAAGGCCTTTTGTCTGAAGGCCCTACGCACTCGCCAGGCTGACAAGACTGTCACTCCCCGCGGGATCCTCCTGTTGGGCGTGCCTGGCACTGGCAAGTCATGCTTCGCCAAGGCCCTGGGCAACCAGACCGGTCGGCCCACGCTTATGCTGGACGTGGGCACCCTTATCCCGGATTATTCACCACCCGCATGATTTCTTCCGAGGCGCAGCCCCGTTC
>CAZMBZ010000273.1:0-1498 GCA_964564285.1 uncultured Planctomycetaceae bacterium
CTCCAGGCGATGCTCGTGATGGACTCGCTGATCGCCACCGGGGCCTGCCGCAAGGGCCTGATCGTATCCGGTGAAATCGGCAGCCATTGGGCCAACCTGAATATTCGTGACCGCAAGGACCTGGATGTGAAACTGGGTGGCCTGACCCTCGGCGACGGCGGCGCCGCCATCGTCCTGGAGCGATCCGATGACGAGCGAGGCCTGCTCGAGTTCAACCTCCGCTCGTTGCCGGACTCCTGGCGGTTCTGCCATATCCCCCACAACACCGATTGGCGCAACCGCCCGGAGGAGAGCATCATGGGGTGGTTCTACCTGGATCTGGCCTCGCTGGCCAAGATGGTCAAAGAGTATGTGCCCAGCTACTGCCGCGAGTACGCCGCCTACCGCAAGAGCCAGTTCGGCGAGGCCTGCTTCGCCGACAAGATGCACTACCTGATTCCCCACCAAATTTCCGAGCGGCTGATACGACTGCTGTGCTCCGAAACGAGGATACCCATGGAACGCACCGCCGTTACGGCAGACAGGTACGGCAACACCGGCGCGGCGTCGATTCCGATCGCGATGGACGACGCGATAAGCCGGGGGCAAATCAGCTACGAATCGGGCCAGGAGATAGTCCTGTTCGGCGCGGCCTCGGGTTTCGCTATCGGCCATGTGCGAGTGCGAATGTAACCACGAACGCAGGCGGGAGATATGCGATGGAATACGTAACGTTGGGCAGGACGGGCGAGACGGTCAGCCAACTCGGCCTCGGTGGCGGCGGGCGAAGCAGGCTGGGGCACTCGGCCGGGCTGGAAACGGCGGACCGAGTGGCGATCGTGACCCGGGCGCTCGAACTGGGCATAACCTACATTGACACCGCCAAGTCGTACGGAACCGAGGAGGTCGTCGGCCAGGCGCTTCGCGAGGCGCGGCCCGAGAAGGTCTTCATCTCGACCAAGGCGGGCTCGTACATGAATGACGAGCGAGTGCTGACGCCGACGGAAGTGGCCGAGCGGATCGAGGAGAGCCTTCGCAAGCTCGGTCGCGACACGATCGACCTGTACAACTTCCATGGCGTCCTTCCCAGCCAGTACCAGGCAACCCGCGACGAGCTCGTCGGCGAGTTGATCCGCCAGCGGGAAAAGGGCAACATTCGTTTCCTGGGCATCACCGAACGATTCAACGCCGACCCGGCGCACGCGATGCTGTCCGAAGCGGTGGCCGACGACTGCTGGGACGTGATGATGGTGGGATTCAACGTGCTGAATCAGTCCGCACGCCAGCGGGTGCTGGTTCATACCAAAGCCAGGAATATCGCCACGCAGGCGATGTTCGTTGTCCGCAACGCCTTCAGCAAGCCCGATCGCCTGGCGGAGGTGGTCGCAGAATTGGTCAGCCAGGGCCACGTCGATCCGGACGAGATGGACCTGGCCGACCCGCTGGGTTTCCTGCTGGACGACGGCGTGGCAACCAGCCTGGCCGACGCGGCCTACCGCTTCTGCCGCGACGAACCCGG
>CAZMBZ010000273.1:1598-7008 GCA_964564285.1 uncultured Planctomycetaceae bacterium
GCGTGGCAACCAGCCTGGCCGACGCGGCCTACCGCTTCTGCCGCGACGAACCCGGTATCGACATCGTACTTTCGGGCACGGGCGACATCGCACACCTCGAAGCCAACGTCGAGTCGATGAGCCGCCCGCCACTTCCCCAGACCGTGCGAGATCGACTGGTGCGAATCTTCGACCGAGTGGACAACGTCACGGCGGAGTAGACCGGACGATCAAGCCGAAACGCAAAACGATGGATATGCGACGCCCGCAGCATCAACGTATACAGGAGAACCGATGATGATGACTCGCTGTCTATGCCTGATTGCCTGCCTGCTGGGCGCGAGGGTCGCAACCCAGGCCGCCCCGGCCAGCACGGCTGCCGCCGCCAAAAAGTCCGCCGCCACCCAGTCGAACACCGAGGACCGATTCGAGATCCGAAACGTGGAAGGCTGGACCGTTTACACCAATCGCGACGTGCCCAGACAGTATCCCCAGCAGACGACCAGAACGATGGAACATCTGCGGTGGGAACTCTACCAGATTAAGCTGGCTGCCCCGGCCCTGGCGGTGAGCAACATGCAGGAAAACAACGCCATCTGGATCGAGTACCAGGAGAAGGTGAACCTGTCGTACCACCCGAGCCGGAACTGGCTTATCGGCCACGGGTACAAAATCCCCAAAGACCCCCAGTCTTTCATGTCGCTCAGCGTCAAGACGCACGTGGGCGACAGCTACCGGCATCCATTTGTCGTATTCCACGAATTGGCCCACGGGTATGACTTTCATTTCATTGGCAAGGGGGACACGTACGGCAACGAGGAATGCCAGGCCAACTACGAGCGCATGATGAAGGAGGGAAAGTACGAGAAGGTGAAGATATGGAACGGCAGGATCGGTTCGCACTACGCCCGCACCAATCGAATGGAATACTGGACTGAAAGCTCCGAAGCCTATTTCGCCGTCAACGATATCTATCCGTTCGTCCGGGCGGAGCTGCGAGAACACGATCCGAAAATGGCCCGGTTCGTCGAGAGATACTGGGGCGTGGACCCCGCACGCGTGGTGCGGCTGGAAAAGGAACTCGCGACCTACAAGGACCAGCCCGCCGAGGTGGCCAGCCCGGCACGGACGAGTGGCTCCCAGGGCGCAGCGAAACATACCCCCACTGCCGAGTACGACAAGCGCGACTTCGACGGCTGGCGCGTTTATGTCAGTCCGCACCTGACGAGCAAGCCGGGGCTCTGCGAAACCATGGTAACGCTGCTGAGATACAAGCTGCACATGATAGACCACTTCATCGCCGAGCCAGGCCGCAAGCAACTCCACGAAATACCGATCTGGCTCGAGGTCGGCCAGGCCGGGCCATACGTCCGGTATTGCGGCAGTCGCGAACAGTTGAGCATCGACCGAGCGAATCCCGACAAGTTCCAGGCCATCGAGGTCCGCGACCCGCGGCGCATGATGAAATGGGCCTTGCTCCAGCAGTCCGACGTACTGCACGAACTGGCGCGGGCGTATTACGACCTCCACGCCGCCGATAAGAATTCCGAACTCGGCAAGAAAACCCGGGGCGCCTACCAACAGGCCAAAAAGGACGGCAAGTATACGTCAGTCCTGCGATTCGATGGCTTGCACGTGGCGCACCCAGCCCTGGCCGGCGAGAAGGAATACTTCGCCGAGATGATGGAGAGCTACTTCCTGGTAAACGATCATTACCCCTTCATTCGCTGCGAGTTGAAGGACCAGGACCCGCCCGGGTACGACCTGATCGCCGACTTGTGGGAAGGCAACCCGCGCCGCTGAGCAGGCCGTTACACCAGCAGACACCTTGGTCAAACGGACCAGGGGAAATATGCGAAAAACCCGCCCGAGCTCGTTTTGATCTTGCAAAAAGAGCCTCTTGTATTTTGCCGACATTGCTGCTATACTACGGCTTAGCGCGATTACTGTTCGCGCATCCGATGCTTATGAAGTGAAGTAAAAAGAGAGTTAAGACCCCCCTTATGCCATTCAAGAAGTTACGGCTTATCGAGCCGCTGCTCAACGCTGTTCGTTCCGAAGGTTACACGATTCCCACCGCGATTCAGCAAGAGGCTATTCCCCACGTACTGGCCGGCAAGGACCTCGTGGGCTGCGCACAGACGGGAACCGGCAAAACGGCCGCCTTCGCGCTGCCGATCCTCCAGCGGTTACTCGAAAGTGCGCCGACTCACAATACGTCCAAGCGATCAGGAGCAGGCCGCCATTCCAGGCCGATCCGCTCGCTGATATTGACACCCACGCGCGAGTTGGCCGCCCAGATCGGCGAGAGCTTCCGCGTTTATGGTCAGCACACGTCCCTGCGCCACACGGTAGTCTTCGGCGGCGTTAAACAAGGCCCGCAGACGCGGGCGCTTCGCAGCGGAGTGGACATCCTGGTAGCCACGCCGGGACGGCTGCTGGACCTGCTCAATCAGCATATGCTGTCTCTGCGCGAGGTGGAGATATTCGTCCTGGACGAAGCGGACCGCATGCTGGACATGGGCTTCATCCACGACATACGCCGGCTGATCGCCCAGTTGCCCGAGCGCCGACAAACGCTGATGTTTTCGGCGACCATGTCCCGCGAAATCCGCAAACTGGCCGGGACGATCCTTCAGCAACCGGTGAGTGTCAAGGTGGAGGCTAAGTCTCTGGCGGCCGACACAGTGAATCAGGTTTTGTATTCCGTCGACCACCACAGCAAGCCAAAGCTGCTGAAGCACCTGCTCGATAATCCCGACATCACGCGAGCCCTGGTGTTCACCCGCACCAAGCACGGCGCCGACAGGGTCGTTCGCAGACTGGTTCGCGACGACATCGCCGCCGAGGCGATTCACTCCAACAAGTCCCAGGGCGCCCGCATGAGAGCATTGGGCAATTTCAGGGCCGGCAAGACGAGCGTGCTCGTCGCTACCGACATTGCCGCTCGCGGCCTGGATGTGGACGACATTTCGCATGTGTTCAATTACGATCTGCCCAACGAGTCCGAGACGTACGTCCACCGCATCGGGCGCACCGGGCGAGCGGGCTCCAGCGGCCAGGCTATCTCATTCTGTTGCGAGGATCAGCGTAACCTTCTTCGCGATATCGAGAAGCTGCTGGGCAAACCCATCCCCGTTCTGCAACACTCGATCAAAACCCAGGCGCCGCCGACCCAGAAAGTGATCGGAGCGGGTGGGTCTCGTCGCCAGCGGGCTGCGGCAAATAATGACAAGTCCGCCCATGGCGCGAAGAAATCCGGTACGCCTCAGCAGCAGAAGAATGAGTTCTGGCGCAACCGGCAAGGACGCAGCGCCAAGGCGCAAACGCGGTCGAAATCCACACGTCGAGGCAAGTAGCCGAACTGGACAGGCCCAGCCGGACGGGCGTATCATACGATGTCTCATGGATGAGGGGCGCGGGCTTATCGTCAAGCCCGCGTCATGTCATTCCACGAGTCATTGAGACCTGTCGGCATTCAGGACCGTCCCGGACGAAAGCAGGCCGTAAGCAAGAATACGTGTGACATATGCGCGAGAACCCGGCCCCACAGCCCTGCACCATCGACGAGTCCGTCCACAAACGGTTCGATCAGAGCAAGACCATTTTCGCCCGCATTGCCCACGACAAGGACTCGGAATTCTTCGGGGCAAGCATCTACGACAACGCCAAGGCCATCGTCGCACAGGGCAGGCAAGGCTATTCGCGGACTGACCTCGCCAGGGCGATGGGGGCGTGGACGGCATATGACTACTTCGGCAAGGCCTTCTCCTGGGAGCCGCTGGGCAACGCCAACAACGTGTTGACCAAACCAAACCTGGAAAAGCTGCCGACCGATGACCCGCCGGCCCTGAGCGCTCTGGTGAAAGACACTGCCGGCTTCTACGGCGCTACCGACACCGGCATCGCCAGACTGAACACCAGATGGGTCTACGCCCGAGACAGGCAGGGCAGGCCCATAGAGATACCCGAGGATTGCCGGTTCGCCATCGTGATGACCATCGCAATGGACCCGGCCGCGATCGCAACATCGCCAAACTTCACCGCCTGCGCCGAGACGGGTCTGGCTTATTCCCGCATGGCGTTTGTCATAGGCTGCTTGGCGGAGTTCATCAGGAACCTGGGCTACCGGGCGATTCCCATGGGCAACGACACAGCCCTGAGCATACCCCTGGCCGTGGATGCCGGCCTGGGCGAACTGGGCCGCAACGGCCTGCTCATAACCCCGGACCGCGGCCCGTGCGTTCGCATTTGCAAGGTGTTCACCGACATGCCGCTCGCCCCGGACCACCCGATCACCTTCGGCGTAAGCGACTTCTGCCGCTCCTGCGCGCGATGCGCCGACGCCTGCGAAGCCGGCGCCATCCGCCGCGACAAGGACCCATCCTACGACCACGATCCGGAGTTCAACAGCCCCGGCGTTCTCCGATGGGCGGTCGATCACAAAAAGTGCTTCAACTTCTGGATGAAAAACGGCGGCGAATGCTCCAACTGCATCGCCGCCTGCCCACTCTCCCACTGCCCCAAGAGCTAAGCGGACTCAGATGAGCCCATTGCGGGATGGGTTTTGTCGCTATTCAGCAGCGACGGCCTTGCGATCGAGGCCAGTTGCGCCACCCGATCGCAAAGCCGCCGCCACTTAGCGCTGGTGCGATTATTTATTTACGCTGACCGTTTCCGACGCCGAGAGAACCTCTTCGTCCACTCCCAGCGTCAGAGTCACGACGGCGGACGGCGGGGTTGGTTTGTTTCGTATTCAACCGGACATATGAGAATGGCGCGATGGTGGTTACCCGGAACACCGGCGGCAGAACCCCTGAAATGTTCGGCACCATGCTTCCGTGATCGGAAGCATGGTGCCGATGTTGTTTGCCAGTAAGCGTGTTTTATCCCTGGCTGACTCGGTCTTTCACGGCCTGGTAGCCCAGGTGCATCAGCATGTGGTCCAGCAGCACGATGGCGGTGTAGGCCTCGGCGACCGGCCAGATTCTGCCGACGATGGTTGGATCTCGACGCGTAATAGCGGCGAGTTGGGTGTTCTCCAGCGTGTACTTGTCGATGGTGTGCTGGGGTTTGTCGATGGTCGGCGTCGGTTTGACGGCCAGTTTCACAACGATGGGTTGACCCGACGACAATCCGCCGGTAATCCCGCCTGCGTTGTTGGTATCGAACTCAACCTTGCCGTCCTTGCTGCACATCTGGTCGTTGGACTGAACGCCGGTCATGTCCTTTACGGCGAATCCGGCGCCTACCTCGACGCCCTTGATCGCCCCGATGCCGAGCATTCGCCCGAGTTCGGCGTCGAGCTTGCTGAAGACCGGCTCGCCCAGTCCGACGGGCACGCCGGTGGCGATTACCTCGACTATCCCGCCGGAGGAATCGCCGGTGGCGGTAATCTTGGTGGCGGCTTCGAGCATGGCCTGGGCGGCGT
>CAZMBZ010000274.1:0-4490 GCA_964564285.1 uncultured Planctomycetaceae bacterium
AGGCTCGCAAGACCGCCATCCGCGCAAGGCAGATGCTGGATCGCTTGGCCAAGCTGTCGGGCGACGTGCGGAGCGACAACACGCGCCAACTGCTCGATCGACTCGAGGCCGTTCTGACTCGGCTGGACCTGATCAACGCGGATAGGGCGGGCGACGCCCAGTCGTTTTCGCGACTGCTGGGCCAGGGCGATCTTCAGCAGCAGATCGACGATGCGCTCGGCGCCCCGGGCCAGGCCGCGGAGGTCAAGAACTGGCTATTCGAGGCCAAGCTCATCCTGATGGGAGAGCCCAATGCAGGCTGATACGCGAGTGAAGATCGTCGCATGCCTGCCGGTCGCTGCCGGAATCGCACTGGCTGTGCTGGCTGGGGGATGCTCGATGAAGATGCCTGGGGCTATGCTGTCTCGCCCGCCGGTGATGGAAACCCCGCCGGCCCCGGTGGCGGGTCCAGAAAGCAAGGCCATCGACGACGGCGTGGCCCTGATCGGCGAGCGGAAGTACGCCGAGGCTGAGATGCAGTTCCGTCGTGCGGAGGTATGGCACCGGGCCGAAGGCGACAAGGGCAAAACGGCTGAGTGCTTGTTCTGGATGGGCTTCTGCCGGGAAAAGCAGGGCAGGACCGTCGAAGCCCGCGAGCAATACAAGAGCATCATCCGTAAGTATCCCAGGACCGCCGCCGCCAGGCAGGCGACCTCACGATTGGGGCGACTGCTCGCCCCCAAGCCGCCCAAGCCATCGATGGCCCTCTGCGTGCTATCGGCAGACGCAGTTGGCGGGGACAAGGATGATAAGTTAAAGGTCCACCTTCGCTTGATCGACCCGCCCGCAGTCCTGCACGTCGGGGACAAGATTAAGGCCGGGATGATCCTGGAAAACATTTCCGGCAGCGACGTATTGCTGCCCGACAGCGACAGGAATAGCGTGCGATTTTGCGCCCACTGGTACTCGTATCTGTGCTACGAGACATTTCCGGGAAAGATCGGCGACTTGCATTTCGGGCCGGTTGGTGCGGATATGCCGCCGTCTGGACAGGGGCGGGAGGTCTACAGTCCGCTTGCGCCCAAGGCCAAGACGCCCGAGGTTGTGGACAGTCACGTGTTGCTCCTGCCGGGCAAAGCACTGTTGCCGGTGAGGTTCACCAGCCGGCGCGGCATACACTTACTCCATCTCGGCCCGGACGGCAAGTGGAACGGCCCCCGATGGTGGAGCGGAACGGTCTTGGCGGAGATGCCTCTCGTGATTTCCGAGGAGATTCCTCCCGCCATGAAACGCCAATACGACGACGTGCGGGCGCTGCTTGCCGCTCCCGACAAGCCCAACGCCGAGAAGCTCAAGGCCCTGGCAGAGGTGGCCGGGCAGAAGCACCTATTCGCGGCAAGGCTCGTCAGGGAGATATGGCAAGGCAAAGCGAGCCCGGCGATCAAGGCCGCCGCCTTGGAGCATATGGCGACCCTCCTGGAACTCGGCACCGCCTACGAGGCCCTGGGCGATCTGCTGGACGTGCTGGCGGACGAATCGGCACCGGCAGCTATTCGCAGACGGATTCTGGTCGTGATGCCGGATCTCAGGCTGACGCACACAAATCCCGGCCTGCGAGTCGAGAATCAGGGGTACTATGAACTCTCGGCGGCGCTTCGCGACAAGGCTGCGCAGGCGATCAGTTCCGTGGCTAAAGGGCGTGATCCTTTCCTTGCCGTCGAGGCTCGCAAGGTCTTGAAATGGCCACGGTGGGGACCCCTGCGGCCCATCCCGCTTGTGGTCGACAGGGCAACGACCATGCCGTCCACCGCCGTGCCGTGAGACTTCAGCAAGCACAGTAAAATCCAATACCCGCCCTTACGGCGCCAGGCCCGCGGGCAGATCCTTGAGCTTTACCTGGGGCCTGGCCTTGAAGGGGTTGTACAGCGGATCGCCAAGCAGCATCATTTGCCAACTGGCGTGCGGGATCGTCCGCCAATAGCATTCGGCGAGGGTGTACCGCCCGGTCATCAGCATTTCCATGAGCTCGACGGGCTCGGGAAATGCCGTCAGCAGCGGCTCGCCGACGGCGCCAAGAGTGGCTGCGACTCCGTTCTGGATCATCTTGACGCACCACTCGTTGCTCTTGGGGTCGCGGAGGTGGACGGCCTCCCAACTCGCGACGTGCCATCCGACGGCGCCTGGTTTCCATGTGAACGCATCAATGTATTTCTGGAGGCTGTACCAGCCGACGTACAGGGCGGCATCGGGGCAGTCGCCTTTGCCGAACAGGGCAGGGCTGGTGTCCATGACGACTTTCGTGGTCGAGTACTCCCGGGCGAACTTGCCCAGGGCAGTGAGCTTGGCGTCATAGGCGGTTCGCGCCTGGATCGACACCCTCTGGGGTCCACCGACATCCACATACAACTGGCCGGCCAGGCCGGTCTTTTCGACCTTGACCGAATCTTCGATCATGCGAGCGACATCGGCGCGGCTGGGACCGTCGAGGCGTGAAACCATCAGCGTCCGCGCGACTTTGGCGGTTGCGGGCGGCCTGGTTCGCCAGTTCAGCGGGTTCCGGGCCGGGCCTGGCAGGGAGTATTTCCCCCAGTGCAGCAGGGCCAGTTCGCTGTCTACGGACGCGACGGAGTTCCTGACCAACTGTGCGGTCTTCATTCGGCCCTTAAGTTGGTCGAGGTACATCCCAGCCGTCAGGAGTCCGCTTGCCGATCGCATGTTCTCGATCACCGCGGTCAAATCGTCGGGCGACAGTTTCCGTTTTCGCAGGCCTGCCAGCTTGTTGTTGGCGTTGTCGAGTTGCTTCTGGAGTTGCCTGACGTACACTTCGCTTTCGGGGCGAGTTTCGCGCAGGTGATTGATGAGGCCCTTGAATCCCCGCAACTCAAAGTGCATCGCCATCAGTTGTCGCTGGGCGATCTTCCGATGGCCGGGGTCGGCGATCTTTGCGACCTGGGTTTGCTTGACCGCGAGGAGCTTGTCGATATCGTCGCGAAGTGTCTTTATCTTAGTCAGCGGCTCGGTCGGCGCCGCCATGCTGGGGGCGAAGAGCAACCCCAGCGGTTTGATGCCCTCGGTTCGCGGCTTTGGGAACTCGATGCCAACGGTGGTCAGGAGTTTGTGGTCGATGGCAATCTGGTAATGCGTTTTGGTCGCATCGCGTTTGACGTTCTGATACATAACCGCCGCCGGGTCGTCAACGGGTCCGCGGACGCGGTAGGGCACGCCGTAGATCGTGCATATGCAGCGGATCTGCCCTGCCAGGCCGCGAACTCGCAGGGCCTTGCGGATCGGCTCGACGATCTGTTTGTCGCAGTTCTCGCGAGTAATGTCCGTTCCCCCGCTCATTTTGAGCAGGAGTATCTGCTTGACGTCGATGCCGCGCCTCTGGGCGTAGAGTTTTGCCAACTCGACCGAGTCCACCACGCCGGCGTTGGCGACGATGAGGACTTCCCTGGCCGTCAGGGCCGCGCGACCGGTCGCCGCCGCGCCAAGCATGCCGATAATGAAGGCCAGTACGATGGTTTGTCTGTGATAGGTCATTGTCTTGCCATTGGTGCTGCTGGTATGGTTCAATCGTTACAGTAATCGCTACGGCCTGGCCGTCGCCAGATAGCAGCATACCGCATATGTGTGTCGGCATGCAAAGGTGGATTCGCCCGCGCTGACTGGCGACCGGAGTATCAAAGATGAAGCTATCCGTTTTCACAGTGATGACCAGAGCGTTGCTACTGGCGGTGATGCCGCTGTTCCTGGCTGGGTGTCCCCTGGTGCCCCCGGAAACCAAGAACCCGCATCTGACGCTCAAAGAGCCTGTGACCAAGAACCACTACCACGTCTACATTCCCAGTTACTACAGCGAGGATAGCGACTGGCCGCTGGTGGTGACGCTGCACGGGACGAACCCATGGGACGGCCAGACCCGGCAGATATTGGAGTGGCGCGACACGGCTGAGAAGTTTGGGCTTATTGTGGTGGCGCCGAAGCTATCGAGCACTCAGGGTCTTGTTCCGGTCGTGCCGAGCGTATCGCACGCGAGTCCGAAGAGGCTGGCCAAGGATGAGAAGGCAATCCTGGCGGTGATGCAGGACGTGCGCAGCAAATGGCGGATCGCCCGTCGCCCGCCGGACCCCAACGGCGTGGCGGGCAAGGAACTCGTTCTGCTGACAGGCTTTTCATCGGGCGGCTTTCCGCTGTTCTATACCGGCCTGCGACATCCGGAGATGTTCGACATGCTCATAGCCCGTGATGTCAACTGCACGAACGAGTTGTTGGAGGGCATTGGCCTGACCGACGAAGCGAAGCGTCTTCCGATCCTGATATTCTGGGGCCAGGACGACCTCAAGGCGATTCGCGACCAGTCGTGGGCTACCTTTCGATATCTTCGCGAGCACGAGGCCTACGGTACGGAGCGAAGGATCATCAAAGGCGGCCATTTGCGCAGGTACGACGTCGCCTGGGATGAGTGGTCCAAACGCCTGCCGGAGGAATACCGGCGGTAGGTGGGGCGGGGC
>CAZMBZ010000274.1:4590-7005 GCA_964564285.1 uncultured Planctomycetaceae bacterium
GGATGAGTGGTCCAAACGCCTGCCGGAGGAATACCGGCGGTAGGTGGGGCGGGGCAGAAGAAGACAGCAACCGCAGAGACACTGAGCCTGCCTGCCGGTAGGCAGGACACTGAGAGAATTTGAAGAAGAAACAAGAGTCAAAACAACAACAGGAACAAGACACAGAGACGAAGCTTGGAGTACCGAATATTCTGGCTGTATCGGTCGAAAAAGCAGTAAGAAGTCGGACGGTCAAGTGACAACCGGAAGCCAGGACTTGACAAGGCCCCAATGACAAATGACAAGTCCCAGGGGCGGGTTAGTTGTTGTTTTTGTCGGTTTCCGGGTCGGTTGTTTTTGTTGGTTCGTCTGCCTTGTCGAGTTCGAAGAGTTCTCGGATGCTTGAGATGTGTGCGCCGGCGACGTCGGTGCCGGCGGCCTTGCGGAGACGCTGGGTTAACGGGTGTAGGATTCGCCGGATTGTCCGGTGCAGCGTTCGGCGGAGTATTTCGATGTCCTCCTCGGCGTCGTCGTGGGTCGAGAACTTGTTTTGGGCGTCGGCGAGCTCCTGCTCGGCGATCAGATTCATTCTCCTGTAAAGCGATTCAATTGTCGGGGCCACCTTTCGCACGTGAAGCGCGCTCATAAGCTCGTCGACGTGCTCGGTGATAATCGTGTGGGCTGGGCCGTTCTGGTCCGCTCGCATCTCGATGTTGGCTTGGACGATTTGGTCGAGGTCGTCGATGTTGTAGAGAAAGACGTTGTCGACCTCGCCCGCTTTGGGTTCGACGTCGCGAGGTACGGCTATGTCGATTATCAAAAGCGGGCGCCAGTTGCGGCTTTTTTGCGCAGCCTGGACCATCGCCAGCGTAACTACCGGCTCGGCAGAGGCGGTGCTGGTGACGACGACGTCGGCTTGGGCGAGGTGGTTCTGAAGATTGGCGAAGTCGCCGCACGTGCCGCCGAACTTGTCGGCCATGCGTTTGCCTGCGGGGCGGCTGCGGTTGACGACCACGAGTTTGTCGGCCTGCATTTCTCGCAGACGGGCGAGCATGAGCGAGTTCATCTTGCCCGCTCCGACATTCAGCACGCACTTTCCTTTGAGCGTTTCGAAGAGTTGGCGGACGAAATCGACCGCCAGCGACGCGACGGAGACGTTTCCCATCGCGATTTCGGTTTCCGTGCGGATGTGCTTTGCCACATGCAGTGCGGCCTGGAAAAGCTCGTTGAGCACGGCGTGGGCAGTCCCTGCCTCGACGGCCTGGGTGTAGGCATCCTTGACCTGTGAGACGATCTGCGGTTCGCCGGGAACCAGGCTGTCCAGCCCGCTGGTGACGGCGAAGAGGTGGCTGGTGGCTTCGGCGTCGGCGAGCATGTACAGGGCCTCGGCGCAGGGCGGGTCGGAGACGCCTTGGAAGTTGAGAATCCAGTCGCGCAGCTCCTCGGTCCGGGGATGCCCATGCACTGGCCTGGCGAGGTAGACTTCCATGCGGTTGCACGTGGAGATAATGGCGAACTCGGAATCGGGCCATATCTTGCGAAGTTCGGTCAGCGCGCTGTGTCGCTGCTCGGCGTTCATCGCCAGCTTTTCTCTCACGGCCAGGCTGGCCGTCTTGTGGTTTGTGCCTACGCAGAGGATTCGCATGTTATTTTATCGGCAGGAGCATGCTGGCCAGGAGCACGGCCAGCAGTAGGATAAATCCCACAATTGAAAGCACTGCCGCCAGTCGAGCCCTGAATCGCCTGGCGTAGGCGGCGTGCAGTGCGACGGAGTAGATAAGCCAGGTTATTCCCGCAGTGAGCATTTTCGGGTGCGTTACCCATTTATGGAAGTAGGCGTCCTTGTGGAACGCGTCGACGAACCCCGTGAGGACCGTCGCGGTCACCAGGGAGAACGCCACGGGGAGGATCCGGCGAAGGAAGCGTCCGAGTGTTTCCAGCGACGGCGTGGCGCCCTCGAACATCCGTGGATCCTTGCGGCGGAGTTGGGCGTATTTGCGGAGGTACATCCATCCTCCGACGGAGCCTGCCGCCATCGCCAGCGCCGCCGATGCCGCCAGCACCACGTGGACCACCGTCCATGTATTGCGCGCGAAGTCGCGATAGGCAGGGCCTGACAGCGCCACGGCCAGGCCCGCCCATACGGTCGCCAAAGGCATGAGCACAAGCCCAGCCCTTCCGAGTGCGTCCACGGCCCGGAGATACGCCGCCACAGCTCCGGCCAGCAGCGCCAGCATCGAGAAGGTATCGAACCCGCTTGCGGCAGGAAAGTGTCCCCGGGCTAGGCGAAGAACCACCACCCCAAGGCAGAGGGCTATTCCTGCCGCCAGGGAGACCATCGTCAGTTTCGCCGGAACCTGGTTCTTTCGCCGGCCGGCGATCCATGTCATCACGGCTGACATCGCGTAGGCCACCAGGGCCAGCAGGATCAGCAGC
>CAZMBZ010000275.1:0-6998 GCA_964564285.1 uncultured Planctomycetaceae bacterium
CTGCATACACCACCATCCCCAAAAGCGCAAGTCGGAATAATCGGAATCCGAAAAGCTTTTCGCACTTGCTTTAACACCACTCGTGTGCGATTCTTATTGCACGTTAGTGAAGTGTTACAAAACAATAAGGCGTCCCCGGACACCAAAAAGTTGATTCCATGAACAATACAACTGCAAACATAATGACACTGATCACAATAACCCTTTTGTGCCTGATACCAGGTATTTCAGTTGCTGACGGCATACTGATACGAGATCTGCGCTGCGAATACCTCAATAACCCCCTGGGTATCGACGCAACACACCCGCGTTTAAGCTGGACACTCAAATCGGACACACGCAGCCAGAAACAAACTGCTTATAGAATTCTCGTTTCAAGTTCGGATGAGCAGTTGGATAACAATATCGGTGATTTATGGGATTCTGGTAAGGTTCTGTCTACTGAATCACTTCACCATCGTTATCAGGGCACACCCCTGGCTTCACGGCATCGTTACTTCTGGAAAGTCCAGATATGGGATAAGGGTGGGCGACCCTCTGCCTGGACACAACCACAGCAATGGACAATGGGGATTCTCTCCCATGACGAATGGAACGGCAAATGGATAGAATGTAATTTACAACCGAACAGAACAGGCCCGGCTCATTACATCAGAAAAGAAGTACCCCTGCACAAGCCGGTGCGCCGTGCTACTGCTCGTTTTGCGTGCCTGGGATTTGTCGATCTGATGGTAAATGGAAAAAAGCCTGACGACTCCGTTATGCTTGCCACCCCTTACACAAATCCGCAGCATCGCGTAAAATACGTCACTCACGATGTGACGAAACTGATGCATAAAGGTGATAACTGTATTGGTGCGATTGTCGGCAATGGTTATAACAGTCCGCCAAGTAGAGGATGGAATAAATGGCAGACGTCAAAGGGTCTGCCGCGATTGCTGCTGGAAATCGAGATCGAATTCACTGATGGTTCGCGAACATTCATTGGTACTGATCAGAGTTGGAAGTTTAGTATTGGTCGGATTCAATATAATGATTTCTGGGTGAAAGAGATTCACGATCTGCGTCAAGAGCAGGTTGGCTGGAATCTGGCAGGCTTTGATGCTTCCAACTGGCAGAAAGTCGCTCCTGCAAATCCGCCAAAAGGGACTCTTCGTGCCGCTCGCATTCGACCGGTTAAGCAACAGGAGTCGGTCAAACCGCTCAGACGCGAGGGCAACAAGTACTTTTTTGATAAGGTCTACACTGGTTTTCCACGCATACACACCAGGGGAAAGATAGGCGATGTTGTTGCGGTGCGCGGCCGCGATGTTCATGCAATGAGAGGAGTTTTTGGTCCCGTTGTTATTGATTTCACCCTCAAAGATGATAGTGAAGTCACGCTTGAGCCGCGTTTCTTCGCGCACACGATCGGGCCGACTCTTGAAATCGAGGGCGTCTCACCGCTGCCTCAACTAGAAGACGTTTCCATTGTCAGGGTACATGGCGACCTGCAAAAGACTGGCGAGTTCGAATGTTCCAACCCGCTGTTTAACAAACTACATCAGATCGGGCGTCGGACACACCTGAACTATGTTCTTTACTATCCCAACGATCCGACCCGCGAGAAATCCGGTTGGTCAGAAGATATACAGAACATGTTTGATTCGGCCAGTTATATGACCGATACCGCAGTAATGTATGAAATGTGGTGGCAGGATTTTGCCGACACGCAACTGAAAAACGGCTATGTCTGCTCTGTGGCACCCACTAATGTCGGCTATGTTAAGACATGGAATGACCCCTGGTGGGGAGGAATGATAGTCTATACGCCTTGGCGGCACTATGAGTTTTATGGAGATAAACAAGTCCTCGCACAAGCTTATGAGCCAATGAAACGCTATGTCGCCTACCTGACGAAACTGGCGGATTCAACTGGCGGCGTTCTTCAATGGTCCGGCGCATCCGACTGGATAGAAGTTGGCATAAAGGGCTGGGGACCGCCCAAACGCACTCCCAGATTTCTGGTTTCAACAATGGCATGGTACTATTACTCAAGGATAGTTGAGCGCACTGCCGAGATTCTCGGCCGTCAAGAAGATGCCAAAATACATAAGGAACTTGCTGACCGGATTCGCAAAACATTCAACGACAAACATTTCGATCCCAAAACCGGTGTTTATGCCAAGGCAACCGATTCACAGGCGTCTTTGATCATGCCGCTGTATTTCGGAGTTGTTCCGAAAGGTAAAGAAGAACTGGTATTAAAACAGCTGGAAGATAACATCCGCAAACGCGGCAACCATCTCAGTACAGGTTTCGTTAGTAACCCCTATTTGCTGCATGGTTTGACGGACCTGGGCCGCGCGAACCTTGTCGGCAAGATCGTAAATCAGAAAGACTATCCCAGCTTCAATTCAATCAGTAAGTATGGAGTATTCATGGAAACCTGGACCGGCGGAATGGCACAAATGCCTTCGCTTGGCGGTTCCTGCGTAGGATGGTTCTACCGGGCACTACTCGGGATTCGCAGCGATATGAACGCGCCCGGATTTAAGCACTTTATTATCAAACCCGAGATCATGCCTGAGGTGACATGGGCAAGGGGCTATTACGATTCGATTCGCGGGCGCATTGTTAGTGATTGGAAAATCAAGAGCGACCTTTTTACGCTCAAAGTGGCAATTCCAGCTAACACAACAGCAACGGTATACATCCCCGCCACAACTGTTACAGACATCACTGAAAGCGGCAAACAACTCCTCGTAGCTGAAGGCGTCAAATTCGTTAAAATAGAAAACAACACTGCCGTACTGAATGTGAACTCCGGTACTTATGAATTTGTATCGACACACGTAACACTTCACTCATCTGCAACATATACGCAGACAAGCGACAATATGGGACGGTAACCAATGGCCCGAAGATAAGCTTTCCTCGTGGTGCTTCTTGAGCCCAACGGGCTCACGCAGCCTAGCCCAGGGCAGAGCGTCAGCGCCGCCCTGGGTGGCGGGAGTGTTTCTAAACGAGCCCTGAAAAGGAAAAGGGGTCAGGAACTTGTTAGGGGGTGGTTACCGCGTTGGCGGATGGTTTTGCGTGTATGTCGTCGCTGGGCGACGTGCAAGAGCGTCTTCGGCTTCGTCGTCTCAAGAGCAGGCAGGCCGGCTGTACTCCAAAATTTACGGCATCCCGCGCGGCGCTTCCCGGGAGCGCGGCCGCTTGGCGTTTATTCACCGAGTGGAATGATGCCGCGATTGATGTCGGCCAGGCGTTTGTCGGCCAGTTCTTGCATGGCCCGGACGCGTTGTGGGAACTGGTCGCTCATGTCAGTTCTTTCTTCGACGTCTTCGGCGAGGTTGAACAGCGCGGGGCCTTTGCCCGGCTGTTTCAGATCGGCATCGCGGCTTTTGAGAAATAGCTTCCAGTCTCCGGCGCGAATTGCATGGAAGCCCTTCGCGCCATGCCAGTACAGCAGGTCATTTCGCGGGTGGGGCGCGTCGGTCCTTCCCAGCAGCGTCGGCCAGACGTTCATGCCGTCAATGACCGGGCTGCCTTTGGAAATCGCATCGAGGTCGATCCCGCATGCGTGGCTGAGCGTGGGCAGCAGGTCGATCGCCGCGATCAGCGCATCGCTGGTCTGCCCGCCGGGGATGATGCCCGTGTAGCGGATGATGCAAGGCACGCGCGTGCCGCCTTCCAGGGCGTCCCACTTCCAGCCGCGATAGGGTTTCGCCTGGGCCTTTTGTCCCTTCTGCGGGCCGTTGTCCGAGAGGAAGACCACGATCGTGTTGCGGTCGAGCTTCTCCGCCTCCAGCGTCGCCAACACCTCGCCGACGCCCGCGTCCATCTCTTCCACGACGTCGCCGTATTCGCCGAAGGCGGACTTGCCCTTCCAGTCGGGGTGGGCCTGCACGGGGAAATGCGGCGCGGTGTAAGGCAGGTAGAGAAAGAACGGTTTGTCCTTGTTGGCCTTGATGAATCGAATGGCCTCGCGGGTGAACTTCTCGGTCAGCAGACGGTTCTCGAAAGGCTTCTCCATCAACTCGTCGCCGCGCCAGATTTCGTCCGTCTGATTGTTGGATGATTTGACGTAGTAGGCCTCGTCGAATCCCTGCCGCTGGGGCAAAAACGGCGAGCGTTCCCCCAGGTGCCACTTGCCGAAGATTCCCGTCCGATAACCCTTGCCCCCGAACACCTCCGCCATGGTTAGGGCCTTGGGGCTGAGCCCGGTGCTGGTGGGGATCATGTAGCCCATCACGCCCTTGGTCCACCCCACGCGAACCGGGTATGCCCCGGTAAGCAAGGCCATGCGCGATGGAGTGCATACGCTCGCGCCGGAGTAGAAGCTCGTCAGTCTGATCCCGTCTTTGGCGAGATTGTCGAGAACGGGCGTCTTGATCGCGGGATGGCCATAACAACTGAGATCATGGTAGCCGAGGTCATCCACCATTATCAGGACGACGTTCGGCGGCTTCGGATCGGCCTTGCCCGCCGCCTTGGCATTTGCGGCCTGGGTCTGGGCGATCGCCGAGACCGCACCGATCCCGGCCAATGCTCCTGCCGTCTTGCCGAGGAACTGCCTTCTGCCCATATGTTGTTGTGACACTGTAATGACTCCTTATCGACGATGCCTGGATCGGGCCTTTTCGGCAGGTTCCGGCGCGTCGGGACTATCGACCTTCATGACAACTCTATCATGGACCGATAGATCAGCAAGCCTTGATTTTTCACATGGCGCATCTCGTTTTTCGATTGGATACGAGCAACCAAGCCAGAACAAACGTACACTAACCGGTATAAATGGCTTGGAAGCGGTCCAGCGTCGGTAGCTTGCGGCAGGCTGGACCTCGAGGCGCAGAAAGGTAAAGGATATCGCGATGAAACTGGCATTCATGAGTTCGGTCTTGCCGAAAATGACGCTGACGGAGCTGCTGGCCGTCGGTCAGCAGTATGGCTACGAGGGCGTCGAGTTCCGGCCTGAATGGAAGCATGGCCATGGCATAGAGCTGACTGCCTCGGCCGACCGGCGCAAGGAAATTGCCAAGGAGCTGGCCGACAGTCCCTTGGAAGGCTGCGCCCTGTCGCCCGGCGTGAAGTTCTGCTCGCCCGACGTCGAGCAGCGCGATGCGCAGCTCGAGAGCCTCCGCAAGTACGCGCAACTCGCCGCGGATGTCGGCATCGGCAGGCTTCGGGTATTCGGCGACCCCATCCCCAAAGACGGGCAGCGGGCGGCATGCTACACGTACCAGGCGGAATATCTCGCCCGCGCCGCAGCCGAGGCCGCCCGGGCGGGCGTGATGATCGTGCTCGAAACCCACATGAACTTCCGCGCCTTCGACGCCGGCGAGATGCTGTACCGCACGGGTTACCCCAGTGCGCTGCGGATCAACTGGCACCTCGACCACTGCCTCGGCCATGGCGAGGATGTGGATGAGGCCTACCGCCACGTAAAGGGGCGGGTCTCGCATGTGCATTTCAGCATCGGCGAGGATGGCGCCGTGCCGGGCCACATTCGCCGCCAGGCCGAGCTGCTGTCGGACGAGGGCTACGAGGGGTTCTTCTCCGTCGAGCTCATCGGCCCCGATGACCCGCAGACGGTGATGGCCAACCACGCCGAAGGCTGGAAAAAGCTTCAGGCAATGCTGTAGGTCACTTAGTAGGTCACTCAGATAGATAGAACGCCTTTGCTAGCGATGAAAGGAATCTGCAATATGTCCGACCACGTGAACGTCGCCCTGATTGGCTGCGGCGAGATTGCTTCCAAGACCACCAAGTGCATCAAGAATGCTAAGTGCGTTCGTGTCGTGCAATGCATGGACATTCGCGCGGATCTCGCTGCGGACCTGGCGAAGGTCTATGATGCGACTTCCACGGGCCGGCTGGAAGATGTATTGGAAAACGCCGATGTGCAGGCGGTGATAATATCCGTACCGCACTACGAGCACGCGCCGCTTTCGATCGCGGCCGCCAGGGCGGGCAAGCATGTGCTCGTCGAAAAGCCCATCGCCTGCACGCTCGCCCAGGCCGATGAGATGATCGCCGCCGCCGCCGAGGCCGGCGTGCGACTGGGAGTGTATCACCCGACGCCGTTTGGTTTCCAGGCCGTCAAGGCCCGGGAACTGGTCCGCGGCGGGGCCATCGGAGAAGTCATCGCCGTCAAACTCCACGAGACCAACGACAAGCCCGAAAGCTACTGGCACGGCGGATTCACCGATCGCGTCAAGGATGACTGGCGAATCTCGCTTGCCACCAGCGGCGGGGGGTATCTCATCATGAACCAGATCCACAACCTCTCGACGATGATCGAGATTCTCGACCCCCAGCCCGAGCGGATCTATGCCGAGTACGGCACGTTCCGCACGAAGGTGGAGGTCGAGGACTTCATCTCGTTCGTGATGCGGCTGGCGGGCGGGGCAATCGTCAGCCTGGACGGCTCGAGCGCCGCGGTGGGCCGGGGTACCTTCGGCGACCACATTTACGGCACGAAGGGCCAGATCCACCTGGGCAATCCGTTGAAGGTGACCGTAACCGAGCCATGGGGCGATCTGGAGGTCGGCAAAACTAACGAAATCGCGGCACCCGATGACTTCCCCGACGCGCGAACGACGGCGGCGGATGGCTTTGCCAAGGCGATCCTCGAAGGACGCGAGGTCCCCGTACCAGCCTCCCATGGCCGGCGGGCGCTGGAAATAGTCCGCGGCGCTTACCTGTCCATGAAGCAGGGCAGGCCGGTGACGTTCCCCGTCCAGGAATGACCGACGAGACTTTCCCAACGATTGCTTATTGTCAGCCGATCGAAAATCAAAACCCCTAGCGCGGCCCAGGTGCGAAAAAATGCACCTGCCCGCCACCAGACAAGCAACGATCTAAACGCGCCCCGCAAACAACCCAACCAAACCCCGCGCCCACAAAGCCAATGAGCCCGCCCGCAACCGGTTCTTTACCCCCGATAGCTGTTCTGCCCGGCGACCCCGACGACCCTTATTTTATATTTTAAGGGCTGACCCCAATGCTGCCCA
>CAZMBZ010000276.1:0-6968 GCA_964564285.1 uncultured Planctomycetaceae bacterium
CAGCCCGTCGATACCTAATAGGAAGCCGGCCGGAATTGCCGCCAATGAAGCACCACATTACCTTAGCAAATGTTGAGTATACACGCCGTGACCGATGACAAACTCGATAAACTGATCACACGCCTGGCCGGGATGGACCGACAAGAACTCAAGGCGATGCTCGATTCGTTGAAAACGCGTTTCCCGCTGGATTTCACCGATGAGTTCCTGGACGAGGTCCCCACGGACAAGCTTCGCCACGTAACCCTCGCCGCCTGTCTCCACGCCGACAGCGCTGTAACGCAATGCGTCTGAGGGACGCGGCTCTCCCCGCGACCGCGCAGGAGGCTGAGGGACTCGGGAATGTTTCTTCCCTTCGCTGGGCAACAACTCCCGCTCGGAGCTAATCGGCTTGGCCGCGCTTGCCCAAGACAGCGATGCCCAAATTGTCAGCCAGGGCGAGGGTGTCGGGTTTGTCAGCGATAACTGTCTTGCCGGCCTCGACCACCAGGCAGGCACAGCGGGCGTCGCGAAGGTTGCGGATTGTGGCCGGGCCTACTGTCGGCACGTCGAATCGCATGTCCTGGTCCGGTCGGGCTACCTTGATGAGCGTCCACCCGCCGACGCGGCAGAGTTCGCCCGCACGGCGGATCATGGCGTCGGTGCCTTCGACGGCCTCGACGGCGATTATGTCTCGCTCCTTGACCGCGATGGACTGGCCTATGTCCAAGTCGGCGCTGGCCCGAGCTATCCGCCAGCCGAACTCGACGTCCTGCTCGGTGCCTCGGGGCACGGTGGTCTGAGTCATCAGGCCCTCGTCGGCCAGGTGCTCGGGACAATATTTGACGGATGACACGAGTTCGATGCCCTCCTTTTTCAGTTCGTCGGCGACGGCCAGGAGAACGGCATTGTCGCGCTTGTCCTTGCGAACCCGCACGTACCACAGCCAGGCTGTGCGGATATCTGGAATATACCTCAGCAATCGCAGCGGCGAGTAAATCTCGCCCTTCTTCACGCCGCCGATCATGACCGCCTCGACAGCGCCGGACCGTCGCAGCGCCTTTAGCCAACTGCCGATCCGAGTCAGGCCGACCCAGTGGAACTCGTCAGCCAGTCCCGCCAGTCGCGGCGAGGCAAACCCCCGCAGCCCCAGAACCACAACCTTCATCCCGGACGCCTTCATGCCGCGGGCAACCAGAAACGGAAGCCGACCGTTGCCGGCAATGAGTCCGACTCTCTGGCGGTTGTCGATCATGTCGGGCATCCCAAAAAAACAGATGTCTCGCGGAGGTCGCTGAAAACAAGGAGAAGAAACAGCTTTAGACGGGGATTACACAGATTAAAGGATTACAAAGATTAAGAAGCTGAGAAGTAGTCAATCCGTGTAATCTCTTAATTCGTGTAATCACCTTCCAAGTTTTTTGCCGTTTATCTTTCTTCTCTCGGCAACTCTGTGGCTCTTTGACTAATGCTCTTTTTTACCGCCTGAATCTCCGCCGGCCTCGAGTTCCGCCAGTCGGGCCTTAAGCCGCTCGACCTGGCGAGTAAGGTCGCGAATGGTCAGCCGAATCTCCGGCAGCTTGGATGCGACTACCGCTTGGCGCCTCGCCTCAGCCAGCGGAATCGCGGGACTGCCAAGCACCTGCAAGCCAGCCTGGATGTCATTGATCACACCCGACTGGGCACCAACCTGCACACCGTCACCGATGTGAATGTGCCCGACGAGTCCAGACTGAGCGGCAATGACGCAGTAGTCCCCCACCGTCGTCGATCCCGCGATGCCGGACTGCGAAACCATCAGACAGCCCTTGCCCAACTTCGTGCCATGACCGATGCCTATCAGGTCGGCGAACTTCGTGCCCGCGCCGATAACCGTCGCGCCAAGCGTTGCCCGCTCGATGGCGCAGCACGAACCGATCTCCACATCGTCGCCCAGTTCGACCCAGCCGGACTCGGGGATCTTCTCGTGCACACCCTTGTGAGTCGCGTACCCAAAGCCGTCCTGTCCGATCGCCGTACCCGCGTGAATCCGCACGCGGTCGCCAAGAATACAGCCATCGTATAGCGTCACCGACGAGAATATCTCACAATCGCACCCCATCCGCACCTCGGCCCCGATGTAAGCGCCGGGATATATCGTCGTGCCGTCACCGATCTTCACGCGCGGGCCTATGAACGCAAACGGCCCGACGTTGACGCCCTCGCCGAGTTCGGCGGAAGGATCAATGCTCGCTCGCGGATCGATCCCCTCAAACGGGGCGCGTCGGAAGCCGTACACCAGCACCATCGCCTGGCGAAACGCAAAGTACGAATCCTCGCAGCGGATAAGCGACTCGCCAGGCCCCACGTAGTCAGCGGGAACGATAACGGCGGCAGCATCGGTCTCGCCGACGTACCGCTCGTACTTGACATTGCTGAGGAACGTCACCTCGTCCGGCTTGGCTACCTCGATGCCGGCCATGCCGTGAACAATCAGATCCGCGGGCCCTTGAAGCTTGCCGTCAATGGCCTCGGCGAGTTTTCCAAGTGTGATCTCTTTCATAGTCCTTACTTTGTCAGCTTTCCATCGCGAAGGTGCAGAACCCGGTCGGCCTCGGCGGCCAAGGCAACGTCGTGAGTAACCATTACCACGGTCTGACCGATGTCCTGGCTGGCGGTTCTGAGCACTTGTAGTATCTGTCTTCCGGTCCGACTGTCCAGGTTGCCCGTCGGCTCGTCGGCCAGGAGAAACTTCGGGCGGTTCATCAGCGCCCGCGCGATAGCCACTCGCTGACGCTCGCCGCCGGAAAGTTCCTTGGGCCGGTGTTTCATTCGCTCGCTGAGGCCAACACGCTCGAGCATCTCGATGGCTGCGGCGCGATGCTCGCCGCGATGGCGAATCCAGCCCAGCACCGACTCATCCACCTTGGCCGGCAGAAGCGCGTTTTCCAGCACGCTGAGTTCCGGCAACAAGTGATAGAATTGGAATACGAAGCCCACGTCGTGGCATCTCATGCGGTTACGCTTGCCGCGAGAAAGGGTCGCCACGTCCACACCATCGAGCTTAACCGTGCCCTTGTCCATTCTGTCCAGCAAGCCCACAAGGTGCAGCAGCGTGCTCTTACCGCTGCCAGATGCCCCCACCACCGCAACGAACTCCTTGGACTGGATCGAGAAACTCACGCCCTGCAGCACGTGCAGGTGAGTCCGGCCGAGCTTGTAGCTCTTGTGCAGGCCGTGGACCTCGATTCCTGGCGCGGGGCTACTCATATCGCAGCGCCTCCACGGGTTGTCGTCTCGCGGCCAGTATGCCCGGCAGGAGCGAACCGAAGATACCCGCAATTATCGCCAGTGCGACAATCCACACGACAGTGTCGGCCTCGACGGCATTGGGAATCTTCTCAAACATGAACGTCTCGCGGTTCCAGACCTCAAAGCTGAAATTGCGCGCCATCCAGTCGTGGATGGGGTTGATGTTCCAGACAAAGAAGCACCCGCCGACGGCGCCAACTATCGAACCGATCATCCCGATGGCCCCACCGTAAGCCAGGAAGATTCCCGCCACGCCGAGGTTGGACGCCCCCACTGCCTTGAGCACGCCGATGTCGCGAGTCTTCTGCACGACGACCACGTAGAGGATCACGAAGATAAGTACGACGGCCACGGCGGAGATGATGCCCAGGATGAGAATCATCAGCGTTCTCTGCGCCTCGATGGCGTTTACCAGCCTGCCCTGACGCTCGCGCCAGGTCTCGACGTCCACCGACGAGCGAGCGGCATTGGGGTGATCGGTCAGGAAGGTAGTCACGACGGCGTCGATCTGACGGGCGACCTTCTTGAGCGCCAGGCCGCGCGACAATTCCGGCTTTACCTTGATGTGGATCTGCGAGCAACGTGCCGGCTGGACCATGAGATTAGGGTCGTCAGCAGCCACTTCGGCGTCCATGTTGTTGAGCTGTTGGAGAGTTTCAAGCGGGACGTAGATGATTTCGCTGTCGATGCTGGCGACATCCGTCGAGCAGTCGTCGATTACGGTGAAACTCCGCGTTACGGGAATGATGTTAGTGTAGCTGACGTTCCTGCCCAGCGGGATCAGTGACAGGACGATCTGCTGGCCGGGACCGATAACGCGTACGACCTCGCCTTTAGGCGTCCGGAAACTCAGACCGGCGATACCGAGGCCCAAAATAGCCCGGCGATCCGGCGGGAGGATCAAATCCCGCTCGACCATGGCCCGCTCGGCCTCGAGCTGTTGGAGCTTATCATCATCGCCGGCCTCGTCGGCGGCGTTAATCTTCGCCTCGATATCCTCGAATTGCTTTCGGGTGGCATCGGCGTCACGAAAGGCAATGTAGGCCTGGTCCTGGTAGTAAAGGGCATTGCGAAGGCGACCGACCAGACCCTTCTGATCGGGCGTAAGCGAGCCGTCGGGCGCAGCCTTGTTGACCGCCTTCAGGATGTCGTCCGTGCGAAGTATATCCTCCCGGAGCCGCTGCATGACCAGCGGCTGGCACGGGTCGAATGTCGGCTGGTCCAGTCCGGCCTGGACGAACAGGCCCTTCTCGAAATCGCTTACCGTCGCACGCTCGGGCAGGCGGATGCCGGCCACCTGGACGGTCCGGCGAAAATCGGTGCCCGGCACTCGGAGAATGCCAAACGTCAGGATGAACGGACTGGCGCCCTCGACGGCGGGAACATCCTTTTCGATGCGGCGGATGAGCTCATCGTATTGGCCCACACCACCCAGCGACGCCGATGAGATGACCACGTCCCCGAACAGGCCCTTGGCGGCCACTTCGATCTTATCGACGAAGCCCGTCAGGACGCTGACGCAAACGAGCATCAGGAACACGCACACCGCCACGCCCAGCATGGCGAAGTACGCCAAGCCTCTATTAACGAGGTATTTCAGGCAAAGCGTGAGCTTATACATTTCTATCTCGACCGGGATGCCACGGCGCTTGGGTCAGGTGCTCGCCTGCGGCCGCAACAGCGGGAACAGGATTACGTCGCGAATGGTCTGCGTGTTGGTCAGCAGCATGACCACGCGGTCGATGCCGACACCCAACCCGCCTGCCGGGGGCATGCCGTGGCGAAGCGACGTCACGAAGTCCTCATCCATAACGCGCATCGTCTCGCCCTCGGCCTCGCCGAGAAGTTGACCGGCAAAGTTCTCTTCCTGCACGGCCGGGTCGTTGAGTTCGGTGTAGGCGTTGGCGATTTCCATCTTGGCGACGTACGCCTCAAATCGAAGGGCAATGGCCGGATCGTTTGGATCGCGACGGGTCAGCGGGCACAGCTCGGCCGGGTAGTCCTTCACGAACGTCGGCTGGACCAGATGCGGTTCGACGGTGGCCTCGAAGACCTCGTTGATGACCACCGCGTCGTCCTTATTGGACTCTTCGATACCCAGTTGCCTTGCTTTTTCCCGCACGGCTGGCATGTCGCGCATGGCGACGCCGGCGTGCTCAGCCAGCAGGTCCGCATACTTGGCACGTCGCCACGGCACCGTGTAGTCTATTTCCAAATCGCCGTAGGGCAGTTTGCACGAGCCGAACAACTTCTCCGCCGCTCCGGAAACAAGCGTCTCGGTGATCTCCATCATCACCTCGTAGTCGGCATAGGCCTGGTAGAGTTCCATCATGGTGAACTCTGGATTGTGTCGCGTGGAGAGACCTTCGTTGCGGAAATTGCGATTGATCTCGAAGACGCGTTCCATCCCGCCGACGAGCAGTCGCTTGAGGTAAAGCTCGGGGCTGATCCGCATAAACAGGTCGCAGTCCAGCGCGTTATGGTGCGTAACGAAAGGCCTGGCCGCGGCACCGCCGTAGACAGCCTGGAGCATCGGCGTCTCGACCTCTACGAACCGCCGGGCCTTGAGCGTCGTGCGGAAGTGCTCGATGATGTCGATGCGATTCTTGAAAGAAGTCATCGAGTCCGGGTTGGTCATCAGGTCGAGGTATCGCTGGCGGTAGCGAATCTCGGTGTCCTGCAGGCCGTGAAACTTCTCGGGCATGGGGTTCAGGGCCTTGGCCAGCAGCGTGAGCTTGTCAGCCCAGATGGTGAGTTCGCCGGTACGACTCTTCTGGAGCAGACCGGACACGCCAACGATGTCACCCAAATCCAGCAGGCGGGCCAGGTTCCAGTCGGTCTCGTCGAGAGCGTTCTTGCGAAAGGCAACCTGCATCTGCCCGGTCTCGTCACGGACGTGGGCGAACATCATCTTGCCCATGTCGCGCAGAAGCACCAGTCGCCCGGCCACATCGGCGGTCTGGCCTTCGGTGTCTTCCTCGTAACGGCCGCGAATGCTCGCGGCGGATTCGTTGGTGTCATACCGGCCGCCGTATGGGTCTATGCCCAGCGCCTTGATCTGCTCAAGCTTGGCCAACCTGTCCGCTTGTACTTTTTCCAGCATTTGTAAAGCCTCTATGGAGATATAGGGCCGTGTATCTTCGGTATCTCATGGACGGAAGTCAAGCGCCTGGGCCGATTGGCCGGCACTAACGACTTGTTGACGCAACATGGTAGAGAGCGTCAGGATCGCTAGAACACTTCTGCCACTGTCGCATGATGCCGCTCGCCGGAGGCGGTTTCGATGGCGAACATTAAACCGACACCCAGCAGGCCGGTCTTTGCGCGGGCCTGGCCCAGCCACACCCCGGCCGAGGGGCTGAAGGCGGTGCTGGTCACAACGCCGATGGGCGTCCCTGCCGTGTCCAGGAGCTTGTCGCCGCGGGCGATGTCCGCCTGAGGGCCTTCCGGGCTGCCGGCCTCCATCGACCATGCCACGCGCCGATGGCTGACGCCAGCCTGCATGGCAGCCTTGACGGCCTCGGCACCGAGGAAGTCCTTCTCGAAGCACACCATCGCGCCAAGCCCGGCCGAGATTGGGTCGGTGTTATCGTCCATCTCATGGCCCCATCGCGGCAGATGGGCCTCGATACGCAGGACCTCGCGGGCATCCATCCCCGCAGGCGAAATGGCATTTTCGCCGGCCTTGGTGGTGATGA
>CAZMBZ010000277.1:0-6962 GCA_964564285.1 uncultured Planctomycetaceae bacterium
AAATAAGCTGTCACTCTCGCTGCTCAAGGTGACAACCTATTCCAGGACCGGACACCGGACACCTACGCCCATCGACCATCCGCCCTCTGCTACGCCCCCGGTGATCGTAGTGCCGGGTTTATAAAGCAATTCGAAATCGCCGTTTGGCACGATGATCGTGTCGGCACGCGATTCATTGCTCGCCGCGACACCAAGAATCAAGGCCGCTGCAAGGCAGAGGACAGGGATAACGCCCAAGCGTCTGCCAAGCGTGTTGAAGGATCCAGCCAGTTCAAGATTCATCGTGCTCCTCCTATCCAGAAAAACAGCAGTAAGAACCGTAACGGATTTGATGAAGCGCTTCATGCCATACCTCCCAGCTAGAAGAATTGCGACACCGTCCGGCACCCGCACGCGAGCACTAATGCGTGCCAAACGTCCAATACCCACAACGCCGGAGACGTGAGTGCAAATTTACCTCGTCCCTGATGCCACGAATCATCTGAAAAGCAAGCACAAACTTTTCCCAATATAGATGCTTCCCTCAGAAATCGACAACCACCGGAAGCGACGGTAAATTGTGCTCATAAGTCCTTTATTTCCGTTGTGATTTCTTGAATATTCGGGCAGATTCGGACTTGTGAGGGAGGCGTCAATATAAGACATAACGTCTTTGCCGATCGGCCATTCCTGGCTTGCCCCCAAGACAATCGCATCTGATGCTCCGCGAGCGCCCGTGTTCGAAATCGCGAAATACGGGAAAAACTCAAAATCCCGGGCAGAAATGTGCGCCCCCCCCAAAAAAACCTTCGCCTATCGCTCAGTCGCAAACTTAAGCCTTTTTGGCGATGATGTTTGTAGTGGCGGGGGGACCGCGGCGGATTCAGTCTTTCGACGATTGATCCTTTGGCAGTTCGTAAAACCCTTGACTGAGGTAGCGGAGCTTGCCCTGGCGGACGAGTTCCTGCCAGACGGGCTCGGGCCATTCGTGGGGTGGGACGATGGCTGCGAAGCTGTCGTCTGGACCCTTGGAAAGCGGACCCCGGCCTAGCTTTGACTCATCATCCAGCCGCGTCAGCGCCTGTCGCTTGCGGAAGGCTTTCATGGCTCGCTTGCATGTGTCCGGGTCAATTGCTGCGGCTTCGGCAGCTTCGGCAGCCGAGGCCGCCGCGGTGGGGCTGCGGAGTTGGTCGATCAACTCGACCAGGCCCGCGACGTCGCGCATCCCAACGACGCCCGATAAGCGTCCAGCCGGGAGGCCTGCTTTCTGGAGCAGCTTGTAGACCTGCTTCCATTCCGTTCCGGCGCGGCGGGGGTCATCGTAGCCTCGGATGGCGGTCAGCAGTTCGTCGAGTTTTGCAACGGTCGTCGGGTCGTCGGTCATGTGGGTATCCTTCCAGCGATAGGTCAGCGGGTGATTCTACCGCAACCAGGCGTCTAACAGTAAGGCCTTTGGTGGGAAATCATCCGACAATAGTGCAACAGGCAGGTCAGGATGTTGCGGACAAGCCGATCTACGTTTGCCGAACCTGCGAAAACTTCGTTGTCGGCAGGGCGTCCGAAGTGTGCGAGTTCCGCAGCAGTCCGGCCAATGCGTTCCGCGAAGTAAAATGAGTCCGCAGGTGGGGCCCGGTTATTGTTGCGTGGGCTTGGCCGGCGGGCCGACGACTTCGGTCAGGGCCTGGCGGTAATTGTCGCCAATATAGTCCATCACCCATCGCTGCTTTTCCTGGCCGTCGACGAACAGCATCACCGACGGAACCCATTGGAGGTTGTAGTTTTCCCGGATCGTCACGGAGTAGGGCTGGAAGAACCTGTTCAGCAGCATGAACTTGTAGAACTTTACCCTCCCGGCGTACTCCTTGGAAACCTTGACCAGTTCCGGCTCGAGCATGTCGCACGTGGGGCAGTTGTCTTTGGAAAACTCCACCATTACCGGCTGCTTGGATTCCAGGACCAACTGCAGGAACTCCGATTCATCCTTGACCGTCGTAAGTTTCTCGCTGGTGCAGCCGCCCGCGAGGCTGGCGAGCATCGTCCCGCAAACTATCGCCGCAAATGTCGCCAGGCGACGTTTGGTGGGGGCATGGGTCATCACGTCATTGCTCGTATGCTTCATCTTTCGTTTCTCACTCCATGAGGTCCGTCTCGATCATCTCGTAGCGGGATGCCCGGCATCCGTCGCCAGGGGTCAACTCCCGCATCTGACGACACAGCATAGCGTACATGTGCGGCCCAAGAGCCACAATACTCTTCGGCTGGGTCGGGCAAGTCGCAGCAGGCGATTTTCCTTGGCGTCCGCCCGGCAGACGCGCTCCCAGCCGGGGCGGGCGTGGGCCTGGTTCAAAGAAAGAGCATTTCTCGTGGCGGCCAAAGAGGTTATCCTTAACCGGGCAGACGCCGCCGAGGATGCGCCGGCGATATTGCATGGCCGCAGCAGTTCGGAAGGAGCAGGCATGATTCTCTCAGCCGGGCTTACGCCCGCTTGGCAGCAGATACTTACATTCGATTCGTTTCGCTTCGGCGAAGTCAACCGCGCCGATAAGGCTGTCTGGTGTGCTTCGGGCAAGGTCTTTAACGCCGGCATTGCTGCCCATCATCTCGGCGGGCCGAGCCTGACACTTGCGCCGGTTGGCGGGGTGGCCTTGGGTGCAATCGAGGCCGAACTCGCGGACCTTCGCGTGCCGTGTAGCTGGGTTCGCACGCAGTCAGCCACGCGGGTCTGCACGACCATTCTCGACGCGGCCACGGGGACGATGACCGAACTTGTCGAGAACGGCCGGGCCATGTCGGCAGGGGAGTTGGAGGAGTTTCGCCTCGCCTACGCCGCCCAGGCTGCCAGGGCGGACGTGGTGGTGCTGATTGGCTCCTTGCCGCAAGGGACGCCGGAGAGCTATTACCGTGAGCTGTTGGAGAAAACGCCTTGTCAGGCTGTGCTGGACTTCCGCGGGCAGGGGCTTCTCTCGGTGCTTGATCTCGAACCTCTTCTGGTCAAGCCCAACCGCGAGGAGCTGGCCGGGACGGTGGGGGACCCGCTGGAAAACGACGATGACCTTCTGCGGGCAATGTGGTCGCTCAACGATCGCGGCGCCAGGTACGTGCTGACAACCCAGGGTCCGGGTCCGGTTTACCTGAGCTCTGCCGGCAAGGCATGGAGGCTGACCGGGCCGGTGATTGGAAACGTGGTTAACCCGATCGGTTCGGGAGATGCCATGGCTGCGGCAGTCGCTTGGGGCTTCCGGGCTGGCATGGAAATGGTGGATGCAGCTAGGCTTGCAATCGCAGCCGCGGCGCAGAACTGCCGCCAACTCCTGCCCTGCCGCCTGGACCCGTCAACCCTCGCCGCCGAGGCGGAACAGGTGCGAGTCGAGGCCATCGGCTGACCCGGCGGGCGGGTGCGGCAGCGCCGGCCTTCATGAGCCCGGGAGAGTGATCGGTTGGGTCGTCGGGGGAGATTGCTCCGTCGCTGGCGCACTTGCAGGCGGCGAGGTTACCAGCACCACGTCGCCGGGTCGCAGGCCCATACGCTGCCCGGCCGAGGCGCTTACGCGAAGGATGGTTCTGGGCTGGCCGTTCCATTTGACCGTTTCGGCCGGGAGGTCTTCGCGCTGAAGGGGCCGGGCTTGCGGCATTTGCCGTCCGGCAAACATGCGCGTCATGTCGTTGCTGCTGAACTGGCCAGTGATCGCGCCTCGGCTGGCTACCCGCAACTGAGCGTTGAGCGAGGCAACGTTGCGGCGTTCGCGCATCCATAGCACGCTCAGCAGTATCACGATTCCCATGAGCAGGCCGGACACGATGAGCATGTACTTTGCGTCGGAGGCGGGCTGTTTGTCGGGTGCGGTGTTTTCCATGGCGTCGCTCCTCAGGCGGGTACGTCGGCTTGGGTTGCGGGCGATCCGCTCGGTCGGGCAGAATGCCTCTTGCCGATTGGACCAAGGGCATTACTGAATGTAAACTTCCGCCACCGACCAGGGATTGGCGCCCGGCTGGACTGCGGTAATGCGAACATATCTCGCCAGCACCGTAAGGTTTAGCAGGAAGTTGCTCACGCGCCGCGTGCCGGGACAATTGGCTTGCGGGGTGAACGTTCGGCCATCGATGCTGGTGGCTATCTCCACCTGACGGGCGAAGCCGAGTTCGTTCCGCCCGTGGTCGACCACCACGAAGTTAAACATGCAGGCCTGCCCGAGATCGATCGTAAGCGATGCGGAATTGCCCACTTGTCCGATGGCAATGGTGTTGATGTTGCCGTCGGCAGCGAGGTCGCCATCTTCCAGGTTTCCCTTGGCTGTCCAACTCTGGCGATCGCTAATCGTACCGACCGAAACTCGCGGGGCGTCAGGGCCGTAGATCGGTCCTGGGTCGCATCCGCCGCCCATGGCGATCAGCCCCAAGAGCATGACAGCGACGATTCGTTTCACGGTTTGCGGATCTCCCTATGTCTATGGGCTTGGCCGGGCGGCCCTGCACTCGCTCAGCCGCGACGACCTATCATCCACGCGGTGCATATTATACCAACCCATCGCCGCCAGCCAAGCACAGGAAATCTTCCGGTTGCGACTGCCCAGGTGTCCGGCCCGCATGAGCGGCACAAGCCGCTGTCCATCAACGGTTTAAATACGCTAATGTCCGCAAAGGCATTTCGTCGAATAATGTTCCTGTCTCCGCCGCCGACGGAGTGTTCAGCGCGCCCAGCCGGAGTCGAGCTATGATTCACACTCGAAGGAAACATCAGTCGAAGACTTCGGTTAGCGGCGACTCGGTCGTCGCCAAGGCCGACCAGGCCCGGAAGATGCACCTCAACGTCCATCGAGCACGGGGCGGTGCCGAGGCTTGGCCAGAGTTCCGCGTGCCGCCAAGCATGGCCCAGCCAAAGCACGTCTTCACCACCTGCCATTACTGCGGTTACGACCCAGGGGTGATTCCCCCCGATGCCACTTGCCCCAAGTGCGGCGGGCATAGCTGGGAACGAAACGCAATCTCCGTAAAACTGCTGCCCAAGACGAAGTAAACTCCCCGCGCTGGCATCGACGGCTGCTTGTCCGGTATGATGTTTCCATGCTTGCATTCAATGAGACACAATGGGCCTTGCTTATCGCGATGGTTGGCTTCTACCTGGTGCTATGTACCCGCACCGCATGGGCCATGCGACGTAGCGGCAGGTCGTTCTTTTTGTGGTTGGCCATAACGATTTTCACCACCAGCATCCCGGCTACCATGGTTATGTTTCACGATAGACGTCGCGGGTACTGCCCGGCCGACCTGGAAGATGAGGAAGAAGACGAACCCGCGCCCCAGCCCAGCCCCGATGGCCATGGCGATGAGATGGTAACCTGCCCCAAATGCGGCCGCACTATGCGACGTTCCCAACTGCGCCGCCTCTCCGGCAAACCGAAGTGCCCCCATTGCGGGAGCAAGTTCGACAAGGCCCGGCCCCCACAAACGCGACAAACGCGACAAACTCGATGAACTCGACCCATCCGACAGACGAGAATACCCCCACAAACGCTATGCATTCGACACGTGCGATAATCATTTCCATCGGAAACGAACTAACCGGCGGCCAGACCGTCGATACAAATAGCGCATATTTGGCCGAGCAATTGGGCATGCTGGGCATCGACACGCTCTACCATGTGACCGTTGGCGACGACCGCGACGCTACCGCAAGGGCAATTACCGCCGCCGCAGCGGAGGCAGAGCTTGTTTTGGTCACCGGTGGCCTGGGTCCCACGGCCGACGACCTCACACGCTACGCACTAGCCGACGCCATGGGTGGGGTAGAACTTGTCGAAGACACCGCATCACTGGCTGATCTGGAGGCCTTTTTCCAGCGCCGCGGGCGCACAATGGTGCCCGCAAATCGCATCCAGATCATGTTCCCGGCTGGCACGCGGGCTATTCCAAACGCATGCGGAACCGCGCCAGGTATCGCGGCCGGCATTGGTAATGCGAGAGTTTACGTAATGCCAGGAGTGCCGCGAGAGATGCGGGCGATGTTTGCCGAGCATATCGCGCCCGATTTGCCCGCTGGCCGGGCCTCCATCATCCGGCGAATCATACATACTTTCGGCACCGGCGAGTCCGATATCGGCGAGAGGATCGCCGATCTGATGGTCCGCGACGCCAACCCGCTGGTGGGAACGACCGTTTCTGCCGGACTTGTCAGCGTTCGCGTAACAAGTCATGCCACAAACACCGCCGAGGCCGAGCGAATCGCGGGCGTTACCATAGCGGAAATCTCCACGCGACTCGGCGAATTGGTGGTCGGCCAGGGCGACCAGGCCATGCCCGCAGCGGTGGGGGAATTGCTTCGCCATCGCGGCCAGACCATCGCGACCGCGGAAAGCTGCACCGGCGGACTCATTGGCGAGATGGTTACCGACGTTTCCGGCTCGAGTGAGTACTACCTTGGCGGCATTATCAGCTATGCCAACTCCGTCAAACGCGATCTTCTTGGCGTCGGCGAGGACATCCTGGCCGCAAACGGCGCCGTAAGTGAACCCGTAGCACGTGCGATGGCCGTCGGCTGCCGGGCAAAGTTTGGCACCGACTGGGCGATTTCCATCACCGGAATCGCCGGCCCGACCGGCGGCACACCCGAGAAACCCGTCGGTTTGGTCTACACAGCCATCGCCGGCGACGACCAAACCGACGTTCACCGCCATATACTCCCCGGAGACCGCCCGACAGTACGCCGCCGAGCCGCCTTGGCCGCCCTTAACCACCTGCGCCTGCGCCTCAGACAGCACCACTAACGCCCGCTCCGACCCGCATTCGACCCGTTTAACCCAGCGCCCAGGCCGCGCCAGGCACGCGCCAGGCTCGCAAACCCACCGCAAACACTACGCAAAAGCCAATGTAAGCTCCAGTTGCGCGCCACGCCAGACCCGCGCTATGCACACAAAAACACCACTTGCGCACCACGTCAGGCACACGAAAACACACTTTTTAGCCACGGCCGGCACACGAAAACCCGC
>CAZMBZ010000278.1:0-6893 GCA_964564285.1 uncultured Planctomycetaceae bacterium
CGCCCAAAGATCGGGGAGAATCAACTGTCAATGGTTGGTGAATAATCCGAGGTCACGGGTGTATTCTGAAGATCAAGCATATAAAGCTTGGGCATCCCTTTCAGCGGCGCCAGGTCAGTCACTCTTGTATGCTCAAGGTGAAGCCTCTCTAGGTTTGGCATCCCTTCCAGCCCCGTCAGGTCGGTCACCTGTGTATTCTGAAGCCAAAGGCCCTCAAGCTTGGGCAGCCCTTTCAGCGGTGTTACGTCGGTCACTTGTGTATTAGCAAGAGAAAGGTACCTTAGCTTGGGCATCCCTTTCAGCGGCGTCAGGTCGCACACTTTTGTATTATAGAGGGAAAGCTCCTTAAGATTTGGCAGCCCTTTCAGCGGCGTCAGGTCGGTCACTTTTGTATTCTGAAGGCGAAGCTCCCAAAGATTTGGCATCCCTTCCAGCCCCGTCAGGTCGGTCACTCTTGTATTCTCAAGGGAAAGCGACGTTAGATGTCGCAGCCCTCGCAGGCTAGTCAGTTCTGTATTCCGAAGGTCAACATGATGGAGTTGTGGCAGCCCTTGCAGGCTGGTCACTTTTGTATTCTGAAGGTAAAGATACTTAAGATTTGGCAGCCCTTTCAGCGGTGTCAGGTCGGCCACTGTTGTGTCGTGAAGGTTAAGCCTCTCTAGTTTTAGCAGTCGTTTCAGCGGCGTCAGGTCGGTCACTTGTGTGTCCTGAAGATTAAGCCTCTCTAGATTTGGCAGCCCTTTCAGCGGCGTCAGGTCGGTCACTCTAGTATGTTCGAGGCTGAGATACTCCAGACTCGCCAGTGTGCCGGGAAAGGTGATGTTGGTCAAAGATCCCCGTAGTGTTAGCAACTCTGGTTCAAGAATGAGAATCAGGTTAATTACTCGTGTCCACTTCTCAGGTCTGATTGCAACATCCAGGCCAAGGTCGCGGTCCGTGTTCCTAGACACAAACACCTTCGCCTGGCACCCCAGGTCCTGGAATTCTTTTTTCCAACGCCTCTTGCATTCATCGATGTCGGTGGTCCACCCTTTGTCTGGAAGCCGCCACCTTTCCTCCACTAATATGACGAGATCCAGCAATTTGCCCTCGGGGTCGTCATTTCGATCGAGTTCTTTCCACAGCTCAGGAATATCCCGCCTCCGTAACGTATCCCGAAGCTCGGCAAAGGCGGCCTGCCGGTTTTCGAGTGATTCGTCGGCGAGTTGCTTAATAAGGGCTTGAATCCTTGCCTTCCGTTCGGGCTCAGGCGACATCTTCGTGAAGGAGTGACCCTCGGTACTACCTCCGGACTCGCATCCGCCAATTACCAGAAGAAGAATCAGGGCTGCCTTGCCACACAGTCGGAAGAACCTGCCCGTGCTGCCACCTATGGAGGCCATATGACACCACCTACCTTCTCAGATAGTCTCTGGCCGATGACCGTCGCCGGCCTTCCTAATGATTCTACCACCGACCGCGGGATCGGCAAGCATTGATCTGAGCCGTTCTTCCCGAGCCTCAGCGCAACAGTATCGAACCGGCTGCAGATGTAGTGGGTGCCCTTCGACTCACTACGTTCGCTCAGGACTGCGCCCGCGATTGTACGCCGCCTGACCTGAGCGAAGTCGAAGCGCAGGTACTTGTTCATGAGGACACCTTCTGCCAAAACGTCCGCGCCCGCGCTGACCGCCAAACAACGCCGCCGCCAGATCATTGACCTGCTCGCCAGCCACCTGGCCACCATGCCGCCTGCCCTGGCAGTATCACCGCCCCGCGAGGATGAGACTGGCTGGTGGCATGGTTCAAGAGTCGCTTGATGTGGTGCCACCGGACGCCGTTGCCGGACCTTGGGTCCCGCTGGGAAGCATGTTCCAAGTGCGATCTTGGCAGGACAAGATCACGGTGAACCCGCAACGTCGAGGGAACATGCTTCCGCAAACGACCGCGGTGGCACAACGGCCCTACTATCGCTAAGGCTTCTTCTTGGCGGCCCTCTTTTTGCCGGCTTTCTTCTTCGGCTTCGCCTTGCCGCGGGCTTGGCGGGTCTTGGCTAGCATCTCGGTCTCGTTGCCCTTGTCGCCCTGCTGGACCATCCACGCGTCAAGTCGCTTGCGCAGGTCGGCCTTGACCTTCGCGGCACCGGGGTCGTCGGCGAGGTTGTTGAGCTCGTAGGGGTCTTTGGTCAGGTCGTAGAGTTCCTCGGCCGGGCGGTTGACGTACAGGCCGACGAGCTTCGCGGCCGCGGGGTCGGTCCTGGCCTTTTCCACCCAGCTCACCCAGTAGCTGTCCGCCGAACTGGCCCGCTGGAGAATGTTCCTGAACGCCGTCTTGTGATTCAGGTTGCGGATGTACTTGTGCGTTTCGCTGCGGATCGAGCGGATGGGGTAGCACTCCGAACCGTCGATGATCCCCCTGGTCGTGTGAACGCCGTAGACGTACTCGTTGTGCGTGTCGGTCTTGCCTTCCAGCACGGCCAGGAAACTTCGCCCGTCGAAACCTCTCCCGCCGTCCGGCGCGCCGCGCCGGCCGGTGTCGATCTTCTTGGGGTCGCCACCGGCGGCCTGGACGAGGGTGGGCGCCACGTCCACATACTGCACCATCGCCCTGGCCACCGACCCGGCCCTGACCCGCGCGGGCCAGCGAACGACGAACCCCACGTGCAGGCCACCTTCGTAACACGTCCACTTGCCGTGCAAGAATGGCGGACCCTGTTCGCTGGTGCAGATGAACATGGTGTTTGCATCCACGCCGGCGGACTTGATGGCCGCCAGCACCGCGCCGACCTCGCCGTCGAAAGCGGTGATCTCCGCATAGTACTTGCACAGCGCGGCCCGCAGTTGCGGCGTATCGATCATATCGGGCGTCAATGTCAGCGCGGCCGGGTCGTAAGCCGTCGAGTCGCCCGCTGACCAGGGCAGGTGCGGGCTGTGCGATGTGTAGACCAAGCAGAACGGCTGATGCTTGTCTGACGTGATGAACCCGCCGACGTCCTTGGGAGATACTTTCTCGAACGGGAAGGATTCCCGAGGCCCGAAGTGCCTCTTGCCCGCAAGCCCAACTCGATAGCCCAGGGCGGTCAGGTGGTGGACGATGCTCCTCGTGCCCGCATGGACGCGACTGTGGTTGGGGTACGCCCCGTTGCGGACCGGGAATACGCCCGTGTATAGCTGCTGCCGCGTCGGGGCGCACATGGCCGTGGCGGTGAAGGCGCGATCGAACCGCATCCCCTCGGCCGCGATGCGGTCGATGTTGGGCGTCTTGACATCCGGGTTTCCGTAGCAACCCGCATCACGCCACCCCTGATCGTCGGCGATGCAGATCACAACGTTAGGCCGATCCTTGCCGGCCTCGGCGGCCCGAACAAGACCGCCCCGCCCCGCCGCTACTGCCGCGATGCCGAACCCCGTTGCCCGCAGGAACGCACGCCTCGTGCAGCCCCCTTCATCACTACGCCATTCGCCATTGGCCTTTTCCATGTGTCACTCTTTCTTAGGCTTGTTGTACTCGGTGCCTTCGCCTTGCGGGCACTCTCTGTCCGTGTGTGAGAGGAGGCCTGCGCGGTCCGTTCGACCGCAATAACGGTACTTTGCCGACGGCCTGATGTCACCAGTTTTCAGCCATTGGAAACCTTTCATATCCCGGATGGCGGTGACTTCACTCGCGCGACAGGTTAGAATCGCGAGCCTATGAACGCCAGCCAATCAAAAACGCGCACTGCCCAAACGCGCAAATCTCTTGCGGCGGAACCGCCTTGTCGATCCGGGCTTCAGCGAGCGATGGGCGTCGCGGCCTTGACGATGGCGGCGGCGTTCGTTCTGGTCCTTGGTGTGCGTACGCTGACGACAGAGGACCTGGGGTATCATCTGGCCTATGGCGAGCATTTTTTGTCCACCGGCCAAATCGTGGATGACTCCCTTGGCGTCTACCAACTCGTGCCACAAAACCGCCTTCATTACGAACTGCCACCCGGAGCCTGGCTGGACTCCGAGGGTCACTACCGATTTCCCAATGCCAACTGGCTAAGCCAGGTCATAATCGCGGTGGCTTACCGCGCCGCGGGCATGGTCGGGCTCAGCGTTCTGCTGGCGGCGGTGTCGGCGGGCATTTTCGCCCTGCTCGCGGCCACCATGCGACGGCTGGGCCTGGGCGCGGTCCCCCTCGCGGCAGGGATGCTGCTGGCGGCGATGGCGTCCTATGAACGAATCCTCCTCAGGCCGGAAGTTTTCGGCTACCTCATGCTGCTGGCGATGTTGTACTTGCTCGTCCGCGCGCCCCTGACTCGGGCGTCGGCTGTCACGCTGGTGGTGCTGCAACTGCTGCTGGTAAACCTGCACAGCTACTTCCTTCTGGGCCTGGGACTGACGGGCACAATCGCCGCAGAGAATCTGCTGCGATGGCTCTGGCGGCGATGGCGAAGCAAAACCGGTAATGCCCGGAAGGCCCCTGCCGAGTTCCCTGAGAGATTCAGCCGTCTGCTCTTGATCGTGCTTGGCGCACAGGTGCTGGCGTGCTTTGCGAATCCATGGACGTGGCGCCTTGCGGTGCTGCCGGTACAGACGCTGATTTTCATGAAGCAACACGCTATCGCGGGCGGGACATTCACCGAGGCCAGCCATCCCTGGGCGGTTATTGGGGAGTTCTTCCGCCCCTTCGCACCTGGAGTTTTCAGAAACACCATGGTCAGCAGTGCCTACGTGGCGCTGCTGGCGGTCGCGACCGTTGGGGCCTTGTGCGCGGCTTGGCTGCGAAGATGGGCCCACCTGCTCCTGATGGCAGCGATGACGGCGGCGTCTTTGACGATGCGGCGGAATATCGCCCCGGCTGCGATATTGATTATCCCGGTGGCATTTTCGGCCTGCCACGGCGCGATGAGGCCTTTGGCGGTGCGATGGCTTAGTGACAAGCGGCGATCCGCGGCCGTAATACTCGTCTCGGCCCTTCTCACACTCGCAGCCGGCGCCGGCGCATTTGCCCTCGTCACGCAACGATTCTACAGTTACGAAAGCCGTCCGATCCGTTTCGGCCTGGGTATTTCGCAGACAGCCATGCCCATTTCCGCCGGGGAATGGCTCAACCGCAACGCCCCGACCGGGCGAATCTGGACGGACTACAACATATCATCCAACCTTCATTGGTTCGTCCAGCCGCACCCGGACGTGCCGGTGCTGACCAACACCTGGGCGTACCCGCCGGATTCCATGGAGATGGTGCTGGCGGTCTCTCGGGGACGAATGGACTACCGCAAGGTCTTCGACGGGCTCAAGGTGGAGATCGTGGCGCTCAAGATGGATTACACATCTGCTCCCCTGGCGAGGGGAATGCTCGCCGACGCCAACTGGGCACTGGTTGATCTCGATGCGGTTTACGCGATGTTTCTTCGCGCCGATGGCAACAATGCGGACCTGGCACGCCGGACGCGAATCACGCAGGAAACGCTGGACGTCGACGCCTACGTCCGACACCTCGCGCAGATGGACCCCGTCGCCAGCTATCCGGTCTACCTCGGGGCTTCGCTGCTGATGGATATCGACTGGAATGCCCAGGCGGTGCCGGTGATCGATTACGCCCTGAACCACTCGCCTGGTGCCTCGCACGTCGAACGCCTGTGGGATATGAAGGGAATCTGCCTGGTCAAACTGGGCTGGCAGGCGTGGCGCGAGTCGCCGCCGGACGTCCAGGCCCAGCGGAAGCACTGGCAGGACGCCCGCAAGTGTTTCACCAAGGCCTTGGAGGTTAACCCCCATTACAAGCCCGCTGCCGACCACCTGCGGCTGATCGACCGGGACATAAAACAATACTGGTAATCCACGCCATTCGCGACGGAGCGTTGGATTCGCCCGCGATGAATGATAGACTTGCGCAACCGAGTCCGTAACTCGGCAAGACAAGCGTGCAGTTGAAAAAGCATTACCACACAAGAAGGACCCGGACGATGGAAGACACCTACGGAAACCTGATTACATCCCTGGCCAAGCCCAACGACAAGCGCATCGTGTTGCTGGTGATGGACGGCATTGGCGACTGCGACAACGATGGCAAGGGCACGGCCCTGGCTATCGCAAACACGCCGAACATGGACAAACTTGCCTCGACAAGCGCCCTCGGCCTGCTCAAATCGGTCGCCACGGCAGTCACGCCAGGCAGCGGACCGGGACACATCGGCCTGTTCGGATACGACCCGCAGATATACCAGGTCGGACGAGGCGTGCTTAGCGCGCTGGGCATCGAGTTCCCGCTGACCGGACGGGACGTCGCTGCCAGGCTGAACTTCTGCACCGTCAACGCCGACGGCAAAGTAACAGACCGCCGGGCTGGACGAATCCCTGACGAGGAAAACCACCGCGTGCTGGACAAGATCCGCAAGAACATCACCCCCCCTGCCGGCGTGGAGGTGCTGTTCGAAACCGTGGCTGAACACCGGGCGCTCATGGTACTGCGAGGCGATGGGCTGGACGACAACATCGGCGAGACCGACCCGCAGGACACCGGCCTGGCGCCGCTGTCGCCGACCCGCCCGCCGCACAACAAGTCCAGAACCGCCGCAATCGTGGCTGACGTAATCGAGCAGGTTGGTAAGATCCTCGCCGACGAGCCGAAAGCGAATATGATCCTCGCCCGAGGATTCGCCAAGGCGCCGTCCTGGCCTACGTTCGCCGAACGGTTCCAGTTGAACCCCGCCGCCGTGGCGGGTTATCCGATGTACCGCGGCGTGGCGACGCTGTTCGGCATGCCCGTGGTGGCCAAGCCGACAACCGCAGCCGATGTTTGCGCCGAAGCCGCCAAGGCCATCAAAGACCACACCTTCGTCTTCGCTCATTTCAAATACACCGACAAGACCGGCGAAGACGGCGACCTTGACGGAAAGGTCCAGCGGATCGAGGAAATGGATGCAGCCCTGCCGACACTGCTGG
>CAZMBZ010000279.1:0-6847 GCA_964564285.1 uncultured Planctomycetaceae bacterium
TTTGCGTTGATCGGGGTCGGCGGGTACATCGCTCCGCGGCACTTGCGGGCGGTGAAGGATACTGGCCACGAGCTGGTGGCTGCGCTGGACAAGAACGACTCGGTGGGCATACTCGATTCGTATACCACGCAGGCGCGGTTCTTTACGGAGTTCGAGCGCTTTGACCGACACCTGGAGAAGCTCCGTCGCAAGCCCGGCCAGGCGATCGATTACGTCACGATCTGCTCGCCGAACTATCTTCATGACGCCCACGTGCGCTTCGCCTTGCGGATCGGCGCTGACGCCATCTGCGAAAAACCGCTGACGCTGAACCCGTGGAATGTCGCAGCCTTGGAAGACCTGGCGGCAGAGCACGGCAGGAAGATCAACACCATACTCCAGCTTCGGTTACATCCTGCGATTGTCGCGTTGAAGGAGCGTATCGACCAGTCGCCGGCGGACAAGATTCACGAGATCGACCTGACGTATATCACCACTCGCGGGTATTGGTATCTCGCTTCGTGGAAAGGCGATGTGGAGAAGTCCGGCGGGATCGCGACGAACATCGGCGTGCATTTCTTCGACATGCTGACGTGGATATTCGGCCCGGTGCGGCAGAATGTAGTTCATCTGCATGAAGCGACGAAGGCGGCGGGATATCTGGAGTTGGAGCGTGGCCGGGTGCGGTGGTTTTTGTCGCTGGACCGCGCCGACCTTCCCAAGCCTCCGGAATCGGGCAAGCCGGCGACGTATCGGGCGATTTGCGTCGATGGCGAGGAGGTGGAATTTTCGCAGGGCTTCACGGACCTTCACACCGAGAGCTATCGTCGGATTCTCGCGGGCAACGGTTTTGGATGTGAGGAGGTCCTGCCGTCGATCGAGATCGTTTCGACGATCCGCAACGCCAAGCCGGTCGGTAAGACGGGCGAGTACCACCCGATGCTCTCGCGAGTGTTGTAGAAGTGGTGGGGAAGTGGCTGGAAGTGGTCGGAAATGGCCTGGAAGTGTGCTGGAAGTGTGCTGGAAGTGGTTCGGAAGTGGCCTGGAAGTGGCTGGAAGTGTGGTTGTTGCGCCGTTTTGGCGTGGTTTAGAGTGGTTCGCGGGTGGTCTAAACGCCTGGCCGGCGATGTAATTACAGGTAAACATCATGGCAGAGATGCAGGATAAGCCTTATTTCGCGCATGAAAGCGCCTATGTCGACGATGGTGCGGAGATCGGCGCGGGGACCAAGGTGTGGCATTTCGCGCACGTGATGGGCGGCGCGAAGATCGGCAAGCGGTGCATCTTCGGCCAGAACACGATGGTCGCCGGCGGGGTTGTGGTGGGCGACAACGTGAAGGTTCAGAACAACGTGGCCATCTACACCGGCACGGTGATCGAGGATGATGTATTTTTGGGTCCGAGTTGCGTGCTGACCAACGTGACCAATCCGCGGTCGCAGGTGGTGCGTCAATCGCTCTACGAGAAGACCATTCTGCGGCGCGGCGCAACGGTAGGAGCCAACGCGACGATCGTATGTGGAATCGAGGTAGGGCGTTACGCGTTTATCGCGGCCGGGGCGTTGGTGGCCCGCGACGTGCCGGACTACGCGTTGATGCTCGGCGTGCCCGCTCGCCAGCATGGCTGGATGAGTCGCCACGGGCATCGGCTTGGCGAACCTGGTGCCGACGGGTGCATGATATGCCCGGAAAGCGGCTATCGGTATAAGGAGGCCTCGCCGGGTGTGCTTCGTTGTCTGGACCTCGACGAGAATGCCCCATTGCCGACTGAGCTCTCGACGGGTAAAATACCGTACGACGAAATCAAAGCCCGCAAGAAGGGCTAACTGCATACTGAGAAAGGACTCACAGAAACATGCAAGTACCGCTATTGGACCTCAAGGCGCAGTACGCGACGATTCGCGACGAGATGAAGCCGGTCCTTGATGCCGTAATGGAGAGTCAATACTTCATTAACGGTCCGGCCGTGAAGGAGTTAGAGCAGGCCATCGCCGCTTACAGTACCGCCAATGCGGCCGTGGGGGTCTCCAGCGGCACGGATGCCCTGATCGCCGCGCTGATGAGCCTGGAAGTCGGTGAAGGTGATGAAGTTATCACTACGCCGTATACGTTTTTCGCCACGGCTGGGAGCATCTGGCGCGTGGGCGCCAAGCCCGTATTCGTGGACATCGAACCCGATACGTTCAACATCGACGTCACGAAGATCGAGTCTGCCATCACCGGCCGGACCCGTGCGATCATGCCGGTCCACCTTTTCGGCCAAGTTGCGGATATGGACGAGATTATGGCCATCGCAGCCAGGCACGATCTTTCCGTCATCGAGGACGCCGCGCAGGCCATCGGCGCCGAATACAAGGGCCGCAAGGCTGGGTCGATCGGCACGGCGGGTTGCTTTAGCTTCTTTCCAAGCAAGAACTTAGGCGGCCTTGGCGACGGCGGGATGGTCGTCACGCAGGATTCGGAACTCGCCGCACGTCTCTCCCAGTGCCGCAACCATGGCATGGAGCCGAGATATTTCCACGAGTGGGTCGGCGGGAACTTCCGGCTGGACACTCTCCAGGCTGCCGGCCTGCTCGTCAAGCTGCCGCACCTGGATGCATGGTCGGCCAAGCGACGGGCCAACGCCCAGCGATACAACGAGTTGCTGGCCGGGGTGGACGAGGTCACAACGCCGACTATCCGCGACTATAACGTCAGCATATACAACCAGTACTGTATCCGCGTTCCGCGACGGGACGAGCTCCAGAAGCACATGGCCGCCGCCGATATCGGCACGGCCATCTACTACCCGCTCAGCCTTCACCAGCAGGAATGCTTTACCACGCTGGGCTACGGCAAGGGCGATTTTCCGGCCAGCGAATCCGCCGCGGCCGAGAGCCTGGCCCTGCCGATCTATGCCGAACTGACCGACGAGCAGATATCGTACGTGGCTGGAAAGGTGAAGGAGTTCTTCGCCGACTGACCGGCCCGAAAGCGACGTTTGCGAAAGCCTGTTCCCCCGCGTTTGCGGGGCCAAAGTGGTCTCGTGCCACCATGGTTGCGCTTGGCGCCCGCGATTTCACATCCGAAGTGTCGCGGTTTGGCGCCGGGCGAAACTCAAATGGGCAACGTCGGATCCATGGTTCTTGAGTTCAACACCATGCCAGAACAGGACTTCAACGATGCATAAGGCAATCGCTTTCTTGTCACTGATGATTCTTGTCTTATCTGTTGGTCATGTTTGCGGGAGTGAAGAGATGAGCCCGGCCAAGACGAGAGATATCTTCAAACACAAGAAGCTTGTCGAAACCCGCAACCCACCGACCGAGGTTGTCAAAAAAGGCGACGGACATTACTTCGTGGCCTTTGAAAAGGCAGCGTTCGGCACGATCGAAGTCGAGATTTCTGCTGACGCCGGCGGAGGCGTTGTGAACGTGCATCTGGGTGAAGCGCTTGCCGGTGAACATGCCGTGGACAGGGACCCCCCGGGCACCATTCGATACCGCGAGACAGCAATAAAGCTTAAGCAGGGCCGACATAAATACATGGTCGAGGTCCCGCGTGCCAAACACCCATATAAGAATTACGGCGGCGCGAAAGTCAGCATGCCCGATTACATCGGCGAGGTCGTGCCGTTTCGTTACTGCGAGTTGTTGAATTGTCCTTCAGCAATCACCAAGGCCAACATCCGGCAGGTGATGGTACATTATCCCTTCGACGACGATGCATCCGAATTCAAGTCGTCCAATGACACCCTCAACCAGGTGTGGGGGCTCTGCAAGTACAGCATGAAGGCGACCAGTTTTTGCGGCCTGTACGTTGACGGCGACCGCGAAAGGCTGCCTTACGAGGCGGATGCGTATATCAATCAGTTGGGCCATTACTGCGTTGACAGCGAATACGGCATGGCCCATGCCACTCAGCAGTACTTCATGCGCCACCCCACCTGGCCGACCGAATGGCTGCTGCATTGCCCGCTGATGGCATGGGCGGAATATATGTATACGGGGGATATCGCTTTTTCCAGAGAGCACTACGATGATCTGAAACTGCGAGTCCTGCTCGATCTGGCGCGGGATGATGGCCTGATCAGTACTCAGACCGGCCTTGTGACCGGAGAGCTGCTTTCGGCCCTGCATACCAAAAAGATTCGCGATCTGGTCGACTGGCCACCCGCCAATTTCACCCGGGGCAAGAAATATGGCGAACGCGATGGTCATGATATGAGGAAGATCAACACGGTAGTCAATGCCTTCCACTACCGCGCCCTGGTCGTTATGGGCAGAATTGCCGAAGCACTTGGCAAGGATGCCGACGCCAGAATGTTCAATACACGTGCCAGTAAGGTGAGGGAGTCTTTCAACCGGGTTTTGTGGCATGCGGGCAAGGGAGTTTATGTCGACGGGGAAGGGTCGCAGCATTGCTCTTTGCACGCCAATATGTTTCCGCTGGCTTTCGGGCTGGTGCCTGAGCAAAGACAGGCCTCCGTCGTGAAGTTCGTCAAATCCCGCGGCATGGCGTGCAGTGTTTATGGGGCGCAATACCTGCTCGAAGCGCTCTACAAAGCCGGGGCGGACGACCATGCGCTCGGGCTCATGACGGCCAGGGGTGATCGCGGCTGGTGGAATATGATTAAGGTCGGTTCCACGGTTACGCTTGAGGCCTGGGACTGGAAGTACAAGAATAACCTGGACTGGAACCATGCCTGGGGCGCCGCGCCGGCAAACATTATTCCGCGATATCTGATGGGAATCCGCCCCCTGCGGCCGGGCTTCGAAAAGGTGCTTGTGAAACCCCAGCCCGGCGGTCTGAAAAGAGCCAGCCTCAAGATTCCAACCGTGCGCGGGGCGGTGTACGCGGAGTTTGATAATGGTGATTCGGGCAGTTTCAGGCTAAAGGTGCGGATACCCCATGGCGTCACCGCGCGCGTCGAACTTCCTATGAAAGACGGCAAGAGCACGGAGGTGACGGTCAACGGCAAGAAGACCCAAGGCCAGGCCAGCGGAAAGTTCGTTGCGATTGAACTGGAGGCAGGCCAGTGGGAACTAGCCAACTGACAGGACGGGGAAAGACGGCGCAAGCACGTTCTGACGATCAGAGGGTATGTCTCTGAACCGCTCGCATGCCGACCTCGGAGTCCAATCGAAACTTTTCCCGACAGGCGTCAGCAGACAGGTTCCGTCCCGGCCGTCTCAGGCGGTCAGCCAGACCGGGCTGGACCAGGCATGCGCGCCGGAAGCGCAGTTGACGCGGATGTAGTAGTACGCGAACCGGCCGAGGTGTTTGCTGTTGAGCATCGCATCGTTCAGGTCGGACTGGTCCTGCCATTGGCACGTGCCTTGCCAGTCGCCCACTGGCTGAGAGTGGATGGTCTTGCCGTTGCGGATGATGTCGATGGAGACAATCTCCCCACGTGCCGCCGCCGTGACGCGGATCGCACGCTCCCGCGATGCGTCAGGCCAGGTGACGGACCGTCCCATCGGTTGGCCGGCGATTTCTGCGTCCAGGTAGATTCGCTCTCCGCTGGCGGCGTAGCAGTTTCGGGCGGCGATTGCGTCGAAGACGGCCTGGCGGCTCAATTCGTCGGCCAGCACAGCCGTCATGCCGGGCAGGCGGTCGAGTTGGTGTGCATCGTCGCCAATCCCTGCCGCCATGGTCGAGTGCGTGTCGGTCCCGCCGATGAACCCCAGTCTCAGTCCCTGGCCGAGCAGGTCCACGGCGTAGCTGGGGCCAGGGTGAATCTCCTTGAGTGGCCCGGGGTTGCCGCGGTACTCGCTGGTGCCCCACTTTGAGTGGATTTCCATGACGGGCATGAGTTGCGGGCCGGGGTATATGTCGTCGCCGATCTCGCCGTGCTTGCCCGTGCGGGTCGTGTGGTGAGGGACAACGAAGAACTCCTCGCCAGGTTTCAACTTGCCGGCGAGTTCATCGCACATCGTCTTGACCGTGCCATCGTCGTAGCCATCGACGAACAGCCCGGGCCAGCGGGACATGTACACGTTGTTGTCGCCGCCGGCGCCGCCCTTGAACGACGCTTCGTAGGCCGGCAGAGTCGCGAAGGTCGGCGGGTCGTTGAAGGCATTGCTCGCGGCTGCCTCAGCCTTCCATCGGGCAAGCTCGCACCGCGCGTTGGAAACATGATCCGCCGCAGCCAACCAGTCCAGGCCCGCAAACCATCGCCCGGAGACATAACAGAAGTTTTCCGATCGGCACGTGTCTGCGTGGCAGTCGCTGAGTACCGTATGCACGTGCGGGTCGCCCCAGTATATCCGCCGCACGGGATCGATCTGGCAGGACGTCGGGTTGGCGTGGAAGGTGCGGCCTAGCGCCTCGGCCTCGAATCGCAGCAGGCCCTTGGTGCCCACCGTCACGCCGCGAATTACCGCCACGGCTGGGATGCCTCGGCGCATCGACACGACGACCTCGCCGGGCTCAGCCTGTGGGCAGCGGATCGTCACATCGCCCTCAAACTGAACCGATGGATATCCCATCGCGTCGGCGATGGCGACCTTCAGCACCAGTGGTTCGCCGACCTTGGCGATCGTCGGCGCCACTAATGCCACTCGCTCGCCCGGGCCGCCGGGGGCCTCGCCTGCCATTACCCGACGCTCGAACGCCGAGGGGTAGACAACTTCCACGCCGGCAGGTTCGCAACTGTCGCAGCCGCAATCCGAATTACGCTCGTTCCCGCAGTCCATCGAAAATCCTTTCCGCCCGGCCCGGCTGACAACGATGTCGCCCAAAGCCGCCGCGAACTCCCATACATAGCACAATCACCCCAATGCGTGCAAACCCCCTCCGCCGGCGGTGGCGGCTAAAAGGGTGGGGGATATGTAACCGGGACGCTCGTGGGCCTGGTGACCGCTCTGTTCATCCCGATTGCGGGCAAG
>CAZMBZ010000280.1:0-6833 GCA_964564285.1 uncultured Planctomycetaceae bacterium
GCCCCTGGCCTTGATGATCCACTTTCGCGAGAAGTAGCCCGCCACCAGCGGAAGCTTAATTCCCCCGGCAAGGACCTTCAGCAGAATGAAAATAAAACCCGAATTTCCCCAAAGAGCTTGTTTTTGACGCGTAGGTCATATAATAACATATAGGCGTTTTATTAATATGGCAGCATTGGATTTCGCGTTCTGGCCCTTGCCGAGGACGGGATTTCTGAACTTGTGGTATTTTTTTTGCCCAAGATGGCCGACGTAAACAAAAGGCCTACGAAGATCTGACAGCTTGTCGGACTTCGGGAAGTACCACAGGCTGCTAGCGCTACCGTATCAGGTCTTTGCGGCTGAAAGGTCGCCCAAAGCAATTTTTGGTAATAGGGTAAGGTAATAGGAAAAGGGATGATCGCCATGAAACTCAACGCACGCATTCTCGCACTTGCTGTTCTTTCTGGATTGGTCTTATCTGCAGGTTGCCGCGACAGCATGCCGCATTCATGCACTTGGCCCGTTAGCGGCGATCAGATTCCCACGCACCCCGAGCCCCCGGAGGGCGGGTACTACACCAACTGGGACCCATATGCGGTCACAATCGAGGTGACGCCCGTCGAGGATGTCAACCCGGTCGGCACTCAGCACATCTTTGTCGCCACCGTCAAGGATAAGGACGGCAAGCCCCTTCCCAACCGGCGCGTGGAGTGGATGCTCTCCGACGGCGTCGGCTCGTTCGTCGAGGTCGACGAGAGCGGCATTCGTGCCAGCCGGGGATACAAGGTCGATAACCGGTTCGCCGTCACCCACACCAACAACGGTGCACACACGCTGACGCGCGGCACTGCCGATACCGCCGATGACGTTCGGCTTACGCGTGGGCAGACCTGGGCGGTCATCACCTCCCCGATCGAAGGCACCACGTACGTCATCGCCTATGCCCCGGGAATTCATGACTGGACCAAGCACAAGGTCTTCGTCAAGAAGCACTGGCAGGACGTGGCCTGGGTATTCCCGCCGGCGGCCAAAAACCCGGTCGGCACGCCGCACAATCTAGTGACCAAGGTCACGACGTACTCCGACCGCAAGCCGTTGGAAGGCTATGAGGTCACCTACAAGCTTCTAAATGGTCCGGCGGGCGGGTTCGCGCCCGATGGCAAACCTACCATCAAGGTCAAGACCAATGCAGATGGCGTAGCCGTTGCGACGCTCAATCAGGCCACTCCGGCCGAGGGCGTCAACCAGATCGCCATCGACGTAATCCGTCCAGCCAACGAGAAGTGCTGCCTGCCGGCAGTGCATATCGCGACGGGGAAGACCAGTAAGACCTGGATTGGTCCGAAGATCGCCATCACCAAGACCGCCCCGCCGACGGCCTTGGTAGGCCAGAGCTTTGACTACAAGATCGTTGTCAGCAACCCGTCGCAAGTGCCGGCGACCAACGCCGTTCTGGTGGACAAACTGCCCAAGGGCATCCGGTACGTCTCCAGCCGGCCCAAGGCCAAGGTCAATGGCCAAACCCTCACCTGGCAGTTGGGCACCGTCGGCCCTGGCCAGAGCGTACCGGCCACGGTCACGGTGAAGGGCACCCGAACCGGCGAATTCATCAACCCTGCCCGCGTGACAGCAGACATGGGACTTCAGGCCGATGCCCAGGCCAAGACCGTCATCACCCAGGCATCCCTGAAGATGACCAAGACCGCTCCAGCCGAGGCTCTGATCTGTGAACCGATCACATACACGGTGACCGTCACCAACACGGGCAATGCCCCCGCCACCAACGTAAAGTTGGAAGACAAGTTGCCCAACGGTTTGCTGTACCAGGGCAAACAATCGACCCTGACATCCAGTTTCGGCACGCTGGCTCCCGGTGAGTCCAAGAAGCTTCAGTACTTAGTGACGGCAAGCAGGACAGGTGTCTACACGAACAGCGCCAAGGTCACCGGCGATCATGGTCTGACCGCCACTGCCAAGACCAAGACGGTGGTTCGCCAGCCGGTGCTTGCAGTCGTGAAAGATGCTCCCAAGATGCGATATGTCGGCCGCAACATTACATACACGATCACTGTGTCGAACAAAGGCGACGGCGTTGCCAAGAACTGCGTCGTGATGGATTCGGTGCCAGCTGGCTGCGCATTTGTGAACGCCAGCGGTGGGATCAAACCGAACGCCGGCAAGCTCTCTTGGAATCTGGGCAATCTGGCCCCTGAAGCGTCCAAGAAGGTGACGTTTACCGTGAAGCCGCATGGCATAGGGAACATCGATAACCTGGCTACCGTCTCAGCCAAGTGTGCCAAGGGCTCGGCCAAGGCGGTCACGATGGTTCGAGGCATTTCTGCGATCCTGCTTGAGTGCGTGGACGCACCAGACCCGATCGAGGTCGGCGCGCTGGAGACCTACACGATCACGGTGACCAACCAGGGCACGGCCGTCGGGACCAACATCGTGATTAAGTGCACGCTGCCGGCTGAGCAGCGATTCATCTCGGCTGTCGCTCCGACCAAGGAGGTTGCTGTGGGCCAGACGATAACCTTCGCACCGCTGAAGTCGCTGGCTCCCAAGGCCAAGGCGGCGTTCAAGGTCACGGTCAAGGCCATGAAGGCTGGCGACGTCCGGTTCGCGGTCTCGCTGACGAGCGATCAGCTCAAGACGCCGGTGGATGAGACGGAGAGTACCCACCAGTATGCGGATTAAGGTTTCCTTTATTCTGAGCCTGGCGGCATGTAAGAGATGTCGCCAGGCTCAGTTTTTCTCGGTGGAGAGTTCGCGTTGTGCTTGTCTTCGGTGTTTTCCCCCGCCGAGTTATAGGCAGATTAGGAATACAGTCCGGTGAACGTGGCGATCAGGTCTTGTTTAGCACTTTTGTTATCGGGCGCTGCTGGATGCCAGACGGGGACCAGCCCGCAGACGGACAAACAGGTTGCGCCCGCGTCCCTTGCCAGGTTGCCCGCCCTGCCTCCCGTACGACTGGTTCTTGACTTGGGCAGCTCTGTCCAGATGAAGCTGGCGCTGATTCCGGCGGGCAACTTCACCATGGGCAGCAATCCGGACGAGCGAGACCGAGAACCGGATGAAGGACCAACCAGGAACGTGACCATCACAAAGCAATTCTATATGGGCATCTTTGAGGTCACTCAGCAGCAATATGAAACGGTAATGGGGAAAAACACCAGTCGGTTCAAGGGGCCTCGTCAGCCGGTTGATGGCATCTGGTGGTCCGATGCGGTTGAGTTCTGCAAGCGACTGTCGAAGAATGCCGGGCGCACAGTGCGCCTGCCGACAGAGGCCGAGTGGGAGTTCGCCTGTCGGGCCAGCACGATAAGCCGGTTCAGCTTCGGCGACAGCTATGACGATTTGCCCGCCTTCGCGAACTACAGCGATGTGCCTGGCTCGACTCCTGCCTCTCCAGGGGACGGGCGAGTTGGGACAACTCGCGTGGGCTCCTTCAAGCCCAATAAATGGGGCCTTTACGACATGCACGGCAACGTGTTTGAATGGTGCTCTGACTATTATCGAGACAGTTATGCGGGCCTGGCCGGCACTAACCCGCAAGGCGCCTCCAGCGGCGCCTATCATGTGCTGCGCGGTGGAAGCTGGTACAGTCCGCCGTGGAACTGCCGAAGCGCCTATCGTCATCGATTCACCGCTGACGGCCGATTCAATCACTTGATTGGATTCCGCATTGTTATCCCTATTACCACCATGCCGCATGTGCAGACATAAGTACATTTCGACCTTATTCGTAGCATTCTTGCCGGAGTTACTGCTCTATGCGGGGATGTTGCCCTTTTTCGGCTGTGCCGGTAATGAAGAGTTGACCACGGCGTCAACATCTGCCTCGGCCGTTGGCACGAGTATCACACCGGCCCAGACCGCGTCGCGCTTCCCTGTGCGCTGGCTCAACCCGCATCAAGCCCGTGAGGAGATCCGCTCTAATCCCGACCTTTTTCTGATGTGTGTTTGCGATCGGACATCGTACGAGAACGGTCACATCGCAGGCTCCGCGCTTATTCCCGCTGTAGGGATCGCGCAATTCATCGAAAACAACACCCTTTGGCCAGAGATCAACAACAACCGTACGCCGCGAAAAGACCAGCCCGTGTTGATTTACTGTTACTGGAAAAACTGTGTCTGCCCTACCATCCCCACATGGAGTGAGTACGCGCTGAAGGCCCTGCGGAAAAAAGGATTCACAAATATCGCCGTAATAACCGGTGGAATGCCCAGGTGGATCAAGGAGGGTCTGCCGATCCAGAAAACCGCAAGGTAAACGCAGACGGGCAACTTGGGCAACTTTGGACAGTCATTCATTAGATGCCTTAGCGCCGGCCTGGCCGGGGCTGAACCAGGTTTGGGTTCGCAGGCAGATCTTTACGAGCATCAGCATCACGGGGACTTCGATGAGGACGCCTACTACGGTCGCCAGGGCTGCGCCGCTGGAGAGGCCCTGCATGCATGATGGCCGTGGCCATGGCGACCGCGAAGTGGTTGCTCGCGCCGATCCTGGCCGAGGGGGCGGCGTCGGCGTAGGTGAACTTGAGCGCGCGGGCCAGCAGGTAGGTGATTGCGAAGATCAGCATCGTCCGGATCAGCACCGCCGGGGCCATCCACAGGATCGTCAGCGGGTCGGCGAGGTCTGCTCTTCACGTGGCCGACACTTCTTCAACAGGCCCACTGTCGCCGGATTTCGTCACCGGATGTCGGAGAGGCGGAGAACATTAAGGCGTCCCTGGATCCCCCCCGGATTCCCGAGTGCCGAACAGGATTGATGCTGTCCCCGGATATCCCGGATTACGGTAAACTGGCCGCCAAGGCGGTCGCCGGGTATACTCCGATCGTGAATTGAACGCCTGAGGACGACGTGTTAACCAAATGGAGACACCCATGAACTCACCATCATATCCGCGAAGCCGCTGCATCCTGGCCCTGCTGCTGATCGCCGTCACGATACCGGCCGCGGCTGCGCCGAAGGCCCCCGCCGCCAAGGCCCCCGCGGAGTTCACCATCGTCCTCATTCCCGACACGCAGTGCTACGCCCAGAAGTTCCCGGCCACGTACCTGGCCCAGACCAAATGGATCAAGGACGTCGCGGTCAAGCGGAGCATCAAGTTCGCCATCCATCTCGGCGATATCGTGCAGAGCCCCGCCAAGGAGACCGAATGGAAGGTCGCCGATCGCGCCCACAAGGCGCTCGACGGCCACGTGCCCTACTCCATGCTGCCGGGCAACCATGACGGGTACAAACAGCCGGTGCTGTTCAACAAGTACTTCGGCCCGGATCGCTTCAAGGGCAAGCCGTGGTATGCCGGAAGTATCAGCCCGACCGACAATTCCGCCAACTACTGCCGGTTCTCCGCCGGCGGCGTACAACTGATGGTCCTGTCGCTGCCGTTTGACCCGTCGGAGAAAGTGCTGGCCTGGGCGAACAAGATCGTCGCGGCCCACGCGAAGGACCGCGTCATCGTCGCCACGCACGCCTATCGCAGCCGCAAGGGGCGAACACCGATGGGCAAGCGTATCTGGGAAAAGCTCATCCGCGCCAACGCCAACATCTTCATGGTCGTCTGCGGCCATATCTGCGCGGTCGCCCACGGCGTCAGCGTCAACGATGCCGGCGGGAAGGTCCACGAGATTCTCTGCGACTACCAAGGGTACGCCAACGGAGGCGACGGCTGGCTGCAAACCATGCGATTCAGTCCGGCGACAGGAAAGATCCACGTCGAAGCCTATTCCCCCCTGCTCGACAAGCACAACAAGGCCCCCCAGCATACTTACACGCTGGAGGCCAAGCTGACTGCGGCCAAGTGAACCGCGAGTAGGTCGGGCATACCTGCCCGACAGTAGCCCACCGATAGAAATCGGGCGAGAAGCGCCAGTAACTGACGGAGAGTAGTGGACCTGCCTGCCGGGCAAACACCATACTAGTTAATCGCGGGCAGAGGCGGATAAATAGTATGGTGTTTCCAGATCCCCATCACAAATAGCCGCTAACTGCTTGTTACGATAGTTCAGCCCGGCCAATTGGTCTTAATTGCGGGAACCTCTCGCCTTCTGGCTCGTCTAATGGTGCGGCGCAGGATCGTTTGCGCGCCAAAAGGGAGACAACATGCGAGAATTCCTGGTGCTTGCGATCGCTCTTTCCGTCGTGACCCCGGCCGGGGCTCAGTTGGCGCCCAGGCCAAAGAGCGACGGGGCCGCCGCCGTGTCGCAAAGCGAAATCGGCAAACTCATCAGGGACCTGGCCGCCGACCGCTGGATGGTTCGCGACGCGGCTTCGCAGCGGCTCCGTGAGATCGGCAGGCCTGCCGTGCCCGCCCTGCGCGAGGCCGTCAAGAACCCGGACCTGGAAGTGAAGGTCCGAGCCAAGTCGCTACTGATCGCGATCTGCCAAGGCGCCCCGGCCGAGTTCGCAGAGAAGCGAGCCGCCGTCCAGAAGGCCTTCCGCTCGGCAGACTATCCTGCCGCGATCCGCGTGGCTCGCAAACTCACATCATACGAGAACGCCGAGATGCTGGACTGGCTCTGGTGCGGCCACGTCTGCCAACTCGGCGATCAGTGGGCGGGCGCCGTCCAAGCCTACCGCAAGGTGGTCGAGTTCATCGACGAGGACATCATCGACGGGATCAAGAAGCCACTCAAAGGCAAGCTCCGGCGGCCGGTCCCCCCGCCGGGCGTGGGCCGCGGAGGCCCCGAGATCGTTGGTGGGATGGGACCGGCCGCGCCTCTCGGCCCGATCCCGCTGAGCAAGCGCGAACGCAAGGCGATGATCAACCAGCGAAGCACCCTGATGCTCTGGATCGCGCGGATGCAATCGGCCGAGCTTAAGGATCCCAAGTCGGCTGCGAAAA
>CAZMBZ010000281.1:0-5216 GCA_964564285.1 uncultured Planctomycetaceae bacterium
CTGGATCGGCAGTTTGATGGTCGCGTCCCCATCGTTATAGACCAAATCAGCATTGACATCACCCAGGGTCATCATCCAGTGGATCCCGACCAGACTCCAGTTAAGGACGCCTGCGCCTCCTTCGTCAAATCTGTTCATCAGGTTGAAGTATTGCTCACCGTCTTTACCCTCGGAGGGGACGTACGTCATCGTCGAGAAATCCCATACGCCCGTTTTCGGTCCGTAACCGAACTCCAAGACCTGGTCGGTTCCGGCGCCACCGACGACGGCCAGTGAATTCTTCGCGCTGTTAGCTGGTCCTGCCGTGACAATACCGTTCATAGCAGCAGGACCACCCCAGCCAACCCAGCCATTTCCAGCTGGAATCACGGCGCCGGCAGTGTACGAATCGAAGTTGTCGGCCGCTTGGGCAAGAACTGTGTTGGGGGCCAACAGGCACATCCCCAACAGTGCGACCGCTACTAGAATTTTCCTCTCCATTTTGCTTCTCCTTTTTCTCTAAACTAAAGACATGAACTAGGCTTACGTCACTTTCCAACGTTTGCTTCTGAGCCCGCACACACGCCAACAAGGCGCGTTATTATGACCCACTTGCTGGATTTCATCGCACAAAGCACAAAGCACAAAGCACAAAGCACAAAGACGCAACCCTCCCCGAGCATGAAAGGTACAGACTTCCTCCAGCCTTCCCCGAGCAAGAAAGGCACGAACTTAACTTATTAATAATACCGCGCATTCCCGAATTGTCAAGTGCATATAATTGAAATATCAAAATGTTTTTCGCCTGCTGCGGCCCTCTTGCACAATCATCTGCAATCGTATCCGAAGCAAACCGGTTGTGACACCGACTCGGGCAATGTACACACGATCACATCGACCATCAGCATGCACTATGCGGGGAGCCCTTCAACCTCCGCTCCCTGCGGGCAGTGGGGCGATATAAACGATGTGCGGTGCGGGATCACCCCCGAGCCGGCCTGGCTGTCACTGCCGGCCCCGGACAACCTGCGGTGCTGAAGCGTAAGCGGAAGTCCTGAACTTGCCGAAGGGCGGAGGCGACCAAGCCGCTGAACGGCTCGCCGCCTGGCGCAGATCGCCGGGCAAGCCACGAACGAAAAGGCTTGACTTGGTTTGGTAATGTGGTATAGTTTAACTGTTAAGTATTAAGAACCGCTCATGGAGCGGCGGTTTACTTTCTTCTTCGGGTCAGAGCGACACTCGCTCAGTCGTACCTTCTGGCCAGGCCGCCCGGCCTAGTTCCTTAACCGTATGATCTGCGCGACGTTTGCGTTTGAGCATCCACAACACAGGAAAACAGATGAGGGATTATCATGTGTAAAAGAAACATTTGGTGCGTTGGGATTCTGGCGACAATTCTGCTTCTATCGGTGTCGGGACAGGTACGCGGAGCCGTGCCGACTAGCTACGACCTGCGCGATTCCGGATACGTCACGTCCGTCAAGAGCCAGCAGGGCGGGACCTGCTGGACACACGGCACGATGGCAGCCATCGAAAGCAACCTGCTTATCACCAACGCCTGGACGGCAGCGGGCGAGGCGGGCGAGCCGGACCTGGCCGAGTACCACCTGGACTGGTGGAACGGGTTTAACGAGTACAACAACGACGACACGACGCCGACCGCGCAGACCGGCAACGGGCTGGAGGTGCATCAGGGCGGGGACTATCGCGTCTCGACGGCATACATCTCCCGCGGCGACGGAGCAGTGCGAGGCGTGGACTGCTATGTGGACAACGAACCGGCGCCAGCGCGGAGCCTTGAGAGCTATCACTACTACTACGTCCGCGACGTCGAGTGGTACACCGCCGGCAGCAACGGCGACGACATCAGCAACATCGACACGATCAAGAGCGCGATCATGGAATCCGGCGCGATGGGCACCTGCTACTACCACAACAGTTCCTATGGCTATCCGAACCACTACCAGCCGGAAAGTACGACGGCGGCGCCCAACCACTCGGTCGCGATCGTCGGCTGGGACAACTCGAAGGAGTTCAGCAACGCCCCGGGCAACGGCGCTTGGCTGTGCAAGAACAGTTGGGGCACCGGAACCGGCGAAGACGGGTACTTTTGGATATCCTACTACGACAAGCACGCCGGGCATCATCCGGAGATGGGTGCCGTGTCGTTCAAGAACGTCGAACCGATGCAGTATTCGAGCGTGTACTATCACGACACCCATGGCTGGCGCCAAACGCTGGACAACGTATCGAAGGCGTTCAACGCCTTCACAGCCGACGGCGACGACCCGCTGAAGGCGGTGAGTTTCTACACCGCGGTCGACGACGTGGACTATACCGTGGTGGTATACGATACCTTCGACAGCGGCGACCTGGACAATGAACTCGCCAGGGCAACAGGGACGCTTGATGTGACGGGCTTCCACACTGTGGACCTGGAGAATCTGGTGGCGATGAGTGACGGCGATGATTTCTTCATTTTCATCGAACTGTCCGACGGCGGTCAGGCGATCGACTGCACATCCACCGTGCCGGTCCTTCTGGACGCCGATGCCGTGGCCGACGGCAGCATCGTCTCCGACGCCGCAGCCGGCGAGAGCTTCTACTTCGACGGCACGAACTGGGTGGACCTGTTCGGGATGCCCCTGTCCTTAGAGGACGATATCCTAGCGCCGCGGGACATAACCGGCTCGGCCAACTTCTGCATCAAGGGCCTGACGGTCGTGCCCGAGCCGGCCTCACTGTCGCTGCTGGTTCTTGGCGGATTTGCCCTGATCAGACGCAGGCGCCGCGCTGCCTGACAGGCACGATATAGCAAGAATATGCAACGCCCCGCGATCAACCGCGGGGCGTTTTTATGCGCAAACGAAGGTGGATTTCCAATCGGCCGGAAAAACAGCGTTCGGCCGGGGGGCTTACTCGACCTTCATGCGTAGACGGTTGGAGGTGATTTCGGTGACCTTGAGTTTGGTTTCCTTCAATTCCGTCAGGCGTTCGGCCAGAGTCGTGTTTCCATAGCGGTATTCGATATCGATATTGGCGACGCTCTGGGTTATCTCTCGCAGGCGGATTGCCTGAACTCCGCGTATCTTGGCGACCTCGGCCTTGAAGGTTTTCCAGCGGGCAAAATCCATGCCGGCAATGCTCAACTCGACGGTACGAGAAACGTTTGCTCGCTTGCGCCAGGCCTCGACAACCGCGGCCAGCAGTTTCGGGGCGCAGTCATCGGCGAGCTTGGCCAGGGCTTTATCCTCTCCGCCGCCCTTTTGCATTGTGTTGACGGTAAACGGGCCGTAGGACTGGACGGCCAGGATCCTGGCGGAATCGGTCTGGACCACTCGCACGTTGAAGCTGGCGGTGTACTGATACATGGTCTGATCGGCAATCTTGAGCTCCTTGCCGAACTTGGCGACGGCCTTGCCGAGCACAACCACGTCGGCCTTGAAGCGTGCGCCGAGCGAGGCAACGCTATCGACGTCGTCTTTGATTGCTGCCAGGAGAATATCGCGTTTCTGCGCCGCAGCAGCGGTATTGCTGTCCATCAGGGAAATGCCCTTGGCAAGGAAAAAGCTCTCGACGGCAGTTTCCACCTTGCCGCCTTCCTTGACCTCGTAAGTTGGCTTGCCCGAGGCATTGTGTACGGACTCGACGATCGCCACCACCACGCGAGGATTGTTCGCCTGGTGAATGGTGTGGGCGATGGAAGCCCAGTCTTCCTCGAACTTCCGGGTCGAAACCCGGGCACGGACCTTTGCGGTCGTAACGCCCTGCTCGACGGTGACTTTGTCGACCTTGTGCTCGCGCACGTAGCCGACGGCGTTGGCGATGACCTTGTCGTAGACTGTCTTGTAATCGTCAGTCTTGGACTTCGTCGTGAGGAACACGCCGCAGGCTTCTTCCACGGCCGACCTGAGAGCCTGGGCGATGGCTTCGTCTTTGGCCTTGCCATCATCACCTGCTGCCCGGCCTGTCGCGGTCACCCACTTGTCCACGGGTGCCCCGACGACAAGCGAGGAAGCCATCGTCAGCACCAGCAGTGTCACAGCCGCGGCGGTCGTAAGGAGTCTTATCGGTTGCGCTATCATCACGGTCACCTCCAGCCGGCCGAACGCCTTGCGGGTACGGGCAGCGGCTAACTTGTTATCGCTCGAACTTTGCTTTTATCACATTCTGGGAGACGTCGGTAATCTCCAGATTATCGACCGTCTCGGCGATCTTCTCCGCCAGCGCTTCGGCGTTAACATCCGACTCAAGCGAGCATTCGGCGATCTTGTTGGAATACTTGGCCTTGATGTCCTTGAGTTCCTTGATCGTCTTGAGTTTCTTCTTCAGCGCCATGTACTGGGTGAAGGAGAGGCCCTCGACCTGGAGTTGGACCTCGCCGCGTCCGGCCAGGGCTTCCTGCCAGAACGTCAGGATGTCCGCCAGCACTCGCGGTGCCAGCACGCGGGCCTGGGTATCGAGCGCCTTGGACGCGGCAGAGCGCCACACGCGATCGACGCCGCGTGTCGGCGGGCCTGGCACGCTGGAGAGCAACTGGGCCGTGTCGGATCGGAATGTTCTGACATTGGCCTCTGCCTGGTACGGGTAGAGTCTGACGCCGCCGATGGATTTGATCGGCCCGGCAGTGCAGTTGGCCAGGCCGGTGATGAATATCTGCGCGCCGAACCGCTTGGCGATGGCCTGGACCTTGGCGGGGTTGTCATCGGCGACTGCGGCGGTGAGGTCTCGCCGGTCGATGGCCTTGAGCTGGTTCTTATCCACCAGCAGGAAACCGCTCTTGAGCAGGACGTTCTCGATGCGGGTCTGCACGGTCGAATCGTCCTGGTCCTTGCCGGCGATCTTCTCGCGGATGAAGACCATTATCTTTGGCCTGCCCACCTGCTTGAGCAGCGTCTTGACGGCGCCCCAGGTGTCCTCGATGCCCTGGACGGAGACGACCGCGGAGATCTTCATCTCCCACGTGCCGTCGGGCAGTTCGCTCTTGGAGAGTATCTTGCGGCTTTGAACGAAGCCTGCCGCCCTTGCCAAAACCGTGTCGCGGACCAGCGCGAAGTCCTTGGTCTGCGACTGGGAGCTTATGAACGTGCCAGCCCCTCTCTCGACGGCCTTTCGCATCGCGTCGCGAAGGGCATCATCCTCGGTCATTCCCGCTCCGGTGACAGTCAGTTCGACGAGGTTCTTATTATTGCCCCCGGGCGCGGCGTTCTGTGCCCATGCGGGCGACGAGGCCACGG
>CAZMBZ010000281.1:5316-6826 GCA_964564285.1 uncultured Planctomycetaceae bacterium
GAACCGTTAATGCGGCGGGCGCCCTGCTGGAACGTAAGCATGGACGTCTCGATCGCGTCGTTCATGGCCACGAAGTCCTGAACCGACGTGTTGGAGCTAATCATGAGTCCATCGAGCTTCTCAGCCAGCTTGCGACGGGCGTCAAGCTCGGCAGCGCGAAGGGCCATCAGCTTCGCCTGGGCGGCGTTGGCGGTGTTGGTGTCGATGGCGCCCTGGCCGGTCGCGGTCGCCGTCGGAGGCCAGTTTATCGCCTGCTGGGCGATCGAGATGGCGGCTGTGCCGTTGGGGCCGAGGTCCTTGAGGTACTTATCCGGCGGAACGCCCATGCCGACCTCGCGAATCACATTCTCCTCGACGCGGGTGCTGATCTTCTGTATGTCCTGAACTGCGATACGGTTGCCCTTATAGTACTCTTTGCGCAGCCGCTGGAGAGTGGATACCAGTTGCTGAACGGTAACCTCGAGCTCGACTTCGACAATCAGCTCGTTCTCATGATATCGCGTGCCCATTTCCTTGGCACCGCGAAGGAACGTGGTCATGGCAGTCTCAATGCGGTCATCGGTGGCGACGAAGTCCTTAACGGTGGTGTTCGAGCTGATGAACAAACCGTTGATCCGCTCGCCAAGTTTGCGGTATGCGTCAATCCTTGCGGCGCGGGCCGCCATCAGCCTGCCCCTGCCGGTGCAATGGGCCATCCAGTACGCCCAGGCCCCTTTTGACATGATGTCCGATCCACCGACCGTCGGGGGCGCGAGCGTTCCTCGCGGATCGAACTCCGGGCGAGGCGAGCCCGAGCCGGTCTCGCGAATGACCTTGTCGTTGGTGTTTATGGAGATCTTCTCGAAGTCGGCGATGGCAATCTTGTTGCCCTTGTAATACTGGCGATGCAGCCTCTGGAGCTCGACGATGACCTCGCGCACGGTAATCTCGAGCGTTACCTCGCATATGCCATCCGGCGTATACGTCGGCCTGCCTACTTCCTTCATGCCGCGAAGCCAACTCATCATGGACGACTCGATAACATCGCTGGTGGCAACGAAGTCCTTGACGGTCGTCTCGGACGAGATCACCAGTCCGTTGATCCTCTCAGCCAGCTTCCGCATGGCGTCAACGCGGGCGGCCCGCATGGCCAGAAGCTTGTTCTGCGCGGCGTACTTCTCGGCCAGGGCGTCGGCCGGCGCGGGGGCCGCCTGGGCCAGTATTGCCCCAGCCGCCACAACCAGCATGAGTCTCTTCAGCGTCACATTCATTGTCCTTCTCCTTATTTGCCCCGACCCGTCGCCTCAGCGGCGTCCCGGGCTGCGGGATGTCTCTGAATTCGTACTTAAGAAAAAGCAGGCCGGCTAACCGCCGGACTCCTGCCGTACTCGTTTGCGAGCCTGAACGTATTTAGTCGTGGGCTTGAGCTTGAAGGCTTGGTCGTACATTTGCTCGGCCTCGGCGAGCTTGCCCAGTGCCTCGTACATCACGCCGGAATTGAACATGGCCTCGTGATCTTCCGGCTTGTCGC
>CAZMBZ010000282.1:0-6819 GCA_964564285.1 uncultured Planctomycetaceae bacterium
CGAACTGCAGTTCTTCCAGAATATCATCATGAATGGCGGCGTGTGCGGCCGGCGGGCGTTCTTCGGACGCTTCATCCTGCGGAGCTTCGGCATTCCGACGCTGGCTCGTCCTCAACCTGGCCATGCCACGCTCGTTCACTGGACACCCAAGGGATGGGTGATCTGCCTGGGCGCAACTTGGGGCTGGGGCCGGGTCGAGGGTAACTTCGACAAGGATTTCCTGGCGATGACGCAGGCGAGAGAGGTCGAGAAGTCCTTCGTGCAGGTGCAGCGAGCCCAGTGGCTGGGCGCCGCCCTTGGCGAGCGGAAGACCTCCGGTTTCTGCGGAGCGGCTTCGGGATTCTGGAACGGCGTGGCGCTGTACCGACAGCGGGCGATCACTGAAGAGGCCAAGGCGGTGACGCTGGCCGCGGTCGGCACAGACATCGGCGAGGCGAATGTATCCAAGGAAAAGGATGTCGTTGAAAAAGTGACCATAACCGACGCCGACAAGAAGATCGTCGTCGGCAAGGGCGGGGTGATTACGATCCCGGCCGTGGCGTGCAGCAAACCGACGAAAACCACCGGGAAGATCGTCTTCATGAAGAGCTACCTTGGCGGGATGCAGTTGCACCACAGTCGGATCGGGAAGCCCGAGGCGTTCGAGTACACCTTCGAGGCGCCGAAGTCCGGCAAATACGCACTCACCGCGCGGGTGGTGACGACCACTTGGAAGCAGCACCTCCTGGTCGCCGCCAACGGTGCCAAGGAGCCTACCGACATCGCCATGCCTTTCACCGTCGGTATGTGGGATAAGACCAAGCCCGTCATGGTCTCGCTGGTCAAGGGCCGGAACGTCCTTCGCTTCTCGCGCACCGAACCGGTCAAGGGATTGACCATCAAGGACTTCACGCTGAGTCCGGCGAAGTAAAGTCCGGCGCACGATTCCGGAACACCGTAGCATATTGACAGACAACCTGACCCGCCTTCGCTGGGAAGCTCCGGCCAGGCGAGCCGGGCGACGCGGCTGGTAATCCCCGCTGCGGATGCCAATAGACCAAGGCCGTGCGGGCCGCATACCCGCACGGCCTTTTCTATTGCCCGTCCGATCAGTCAGCGACACGGGCAAGTAGCGGCAAATAGGGATGTTACCCAATGGCCTGGTGCCAGCGGGATTGTCCGAGCGAATCCTTGTACGGCCTGGCAGAAGTTATAGACTTGAGATTAGAGACAGGCGATGGGTGGTCCGTCGCCGCAAATGCCACTGTTGCGCCGGGCACCCTCCGCAACATGGGCAGCGGAAGAGTTATCCATGCAGACGATTCCACCTTATTCCAACCCGGAATCTGTCCAGCGCATGGGGACAAGTCAAGACCTCTGGGAATAGTCCGCATGAATAGACGCAATTTTCTAAAGATGGCAGGGATGGGCGCGGTGGCGTTGGCGACAGGATCTTTGCGTGCGGCGGAAGGCAAAACGCAAAGGCCCAATATCATTTTCATCCTTGCCGACGACCTTGGATGGAGTGACACGACGCTCTTTGGAACGACTAAGCTTTACAAGACGCCGAATGTCGAGCGGCTTGCAAAACGCGGCATGCTGTTTACCCGCGCATACGCAGCCAGTCCGCTGTGTTCTCCTACCAGGGCAAGTATCATGACGGGACAGAGTCCCGCGCGGATCGGCCTTACTTCGCCCACCTGCCATTTGCCGACAGTACGCATGGAAGCGTCAGTTGCAAAGGCTGCGCCGGCCTGGAAAAAGGCTTTGCAGTGCGCAAGCGCTACACGTTTGAATACGAGCTATTTTACCCTTGCCGAGGCATTGAAGGCGACGGGATATGCCACGGGTCATTTCGGCAAGTGGCATCTCGGTCCGGAACCGTATTCACCTTTACAGCAAGGTTTTGATGTGGATGTGCCGCACCATTCGGGGCCTGGACCGGCTGGAAGCTATGTCGCGCCATGGAGGTTCAAGGATTTTGACGCGGATCCTGATGAGCTCCACCAGCACATCGAAGATCGAATGGCGAAGGAAGCTGCCAAGTGGATGGAGAAGCATAAAGATGGGCCTTTTTTCATGAATTACTGGATGTTCAGCGTCCATGCGCCGTTTGATGCGAAAAAGGCTTTGATTGAGAAATACCGCGCCCAGGTTGATCCTTCAAATCCGCAGCGATCTCCTACCTATGCGGCGATGGTCGAGAGCATGGATGACGCGGTGGGGATGTTGCTCGATACCGTTGACCGGTTGGGTATCGCCGATGAGACTGCTGTCGTCTTCCTCTCGGATAACGGCGGTAACATGTATAACAAAGTGGATGGTACGACGCCCACGAGCAATGTGCCGCTTCGCGGTGGGAAGGCGACGGTTTACGAAGGAGGCGTGCGCGTGCCGTGCGTCGTGGCCTGGCCGGGCGTCACAAAATCCGCATGTCGCAGTGACGCCATCATTCAAAGTACTGATTTCTATCCGACCTTCCTGGATCTTCTTGGTCTCAAGCCGCAAGCAGGCCAGGTTTTTGATGGAATCAGTATTGCGCCGGCATTGCGAGGCGAACCGCTTGGACGTGAAGCCATCTTTACCTATTTCCCGCATCTGGTCCCAATAGTTCCAGATCACCTGCCGCCAGCGGTCGTGGCGCACTCGGGTGACTGGACGCTGATTCGCATCTTTCACGAAGGAGAAAATGGCGCACATGCCTATCGCCTCTACAACTTGAAGGATGATATCGGCGAGAAGAACGATCTTTCCGCCCAGCAACCCGACAGGGTGAAGAAGATGGACGCGATGATCGACAAATTCCTTGCCGACACCAAGGCAGTTGTCCCCTTAAGAAATCCTAAATATGATCCCAACGCAAAGCGGCCGGTGGGCGACCGGAGACAGAAACAAAAGAAGACTTTGCGGATTAAGCAGAGGTGAAAAAGGGGGTCAGATGAAAAGAGGTGATGAACCTTTGTCAGGCATTTTCTCGCTTGGCTGGCGGTTTCCGGGCCGGGCATCGCCGCCGTGCGGGTGTCGGGCTGGGTTCCACGCGGGGCAACGACCTGTCGGCAAGGGCCTCGCAGGTAAACTGAAAGGGCGACAACGGTTCCTGCCCCCGGCTTGTTTTCCTTTGGATTGCTCGATGTTTTATGTACAATTGATTGGGAGCAAGCGAGCGATGTTAGGATCAAGTCTGTGCCCCCAAGGAAAGTTGAGACTTCTTGTCGTCGGCAGGTAACGCCATGTTATGTCATTCGACTGGTTCAAAAATGGCCGGGCGGGGGCGAAACGCGCCAGGCTTCACCCTGGCTGAGTTGATGGTCGTGGTCGCCATAATCGGACTGCTTCTGGCGGTCCTCGTCCCAACGCTTAACGGCGTGTTCGCGGTGGCGCATAAGACCATTTGTCAAGGCAACTTATTCCGTATCACCCAGACGCTGCACTCCGACATCATGGGCAATGCGAACATCTCCTCGGGCTACACCTGGCTGGGCATTACCCTTGCCGCCGCCGAGAACTCGAAGGATCTTGTCTGGTGTCCCGCCGATACTCGCGATCGATCGAATTTCAGCACCAATGCCCAGATGAAAGCCCTGGAGCGTTTTTACATTCTCCAGTACCACACCAATTCCACCAGCAACCCCGATTGCTCGTACTTCCCGGATATCTTCGGCGGCAAGGCCGTGCCGGACCCGCAGGTCTGGGCGAAGTGGCCTCGTGGCGGCGTCGACCAGCCGCCCAAGAGCAATTGGCCGGCCAGCAATCTTCCAAATTTGGAGGAAAACCAGGCTTTTGTCGCCATCGACAACGATGCGGCCTGCCTGATAACCTTCAAGGGCAGCAGTATCATGTTCGAGAGCTGGGTGCCGCCCGACTCGCAAGGCTACAGCCGCCATTACGTGATGAAGGGTGCCGGTACGCACTTTGGGACTTTGCCTGGCGGACAGATCGCCGGGGATGACGACGACATCGCCATCATCAGGCTCTGGGGCTGGGACAACCCCAAGATGGTCCCGCCTGTCTCCATCACCATGGGCGCCCAGAGCAGCTATGGCGTTAACGGTATCGTGGAGCAGAAGAACTGGCGCCCGGAACAGATATTCGTGATGGACGCCAACGAATTGGTCGTCGAAGTCGGCTCGGCCTCGAAAGAAGACTTCCTGGACGAGGTGTTGGTTCCGCGGCACATGGGCAAGCTGAACGTCTCGACCTGCGACGGCAGCGTCAAGTCGATGACGGTGATGGAAATGGAAATGGAGTTTGATAAGTCCACAAATCTGTGGAGGGCCCGCTGACCGGCGGTACTAGCTATGCGATTAAATTTCTTCGGCCCGGAGAGGGCCAAGACGGCTTGGATAGTGGCGGGGGTGATTTCGGTTGCCGCCATCGTGGTGGTCATCTGGCAGATGGGGGCGTTTGGCGACTCCACCGCTAACCTGGCCGACTCGGCCAAGGTCGAGGATCGCCGCGCTGCCGTCGAGCAGTTGGGCAAGCAGGACGATGACGACGCGTCGAAGTTGCTCTCGAAGCTGGCCAAAGATGCCGACCCATGGACCGCCAGGTATGCCGTCCGCGCTCTGGGCGGACACCAGAACCCCACTAACCAGAAGTTGCTCACGCGGATGGTCGCCGACAAGGGCCTCTCCAAGGCCGCCCGGTCCGAGGCGGCCGCGACGCTCGGCAAGTTCAAGAAAGCCGACCCCGTGGTGCTCACCAGGACTCTGGCCGACAAGGACGAAGACGCCGAGGTCCGCGCCGGGGCCGCCAAGGGTCTGGCCCGGCTGGAGATGCCCAAGACCATCCCGCAGCTCTCGGCCGCTCTGGAAGACCCATCGCCCGAAGTCCGCCTCTGGGCCATTACTGCCATCCACCGGATGATAGTCCGATCCTACCCCTACGACGCCCGAAAACCCCCGGAAAGCCAACGCGAAGTAATCCAGAAGATCCGTGATTACCTCAAAAAATGCGGAGTGCTGTAGGACCCTCCAGCCAGTCACCGCCGCAAGACCAGCGTTCCGGGTATTCATCTCGGTTGATCACTTGGCCGCAGTGTTGCGTTTTGGGCGTGCGTTCGCTGTTCGCCAGCAGCGAACCCGCTCTTACTGGATTCCATCTTTGCCATGGCGGATTCGGCTGATAGGGGATGAGAGCAGGAACGGGCGATGATGCCGAGCCATTGGGATCTGCTCCCGGTCGCCATTTTTCCGCGAGGATGGGGTTGACGTCCCGGCCGGGTGTGGTGTAGAATCTCGAATTCTATTATGTACACCGGAATATAGAAGCCAGAAGCGAGCGATCATGAAAGAAAAGATACATCCGAAATATGAGGAAGTTGACGTGCGTTGTGCGTGCGGCAACACGTTCAAGACCTCCTCGACCACGTGCAAGGCGATTCAGACGGACATTTGCTCTGCATGCCATCCGTTCTACACCGGCAAGCAGAAGTTCGTTGACGCGGCTGGACGAGTCGAGAAGTTCAAGAAGAAATTCGGCGGCGAGTACTTCAAGGGCAAAGCCGCAAGCGCCACAAAGAAGTAGCTTTCCCACACTGATGACGCCGATGGTCCGCGGTATAGCGGCTGTCGGCGTTTTTGTGCACTTACCTAACCGGATTCCGCCCGGGCCGCCCAGTAAATGCCCGGCTTGGGCCAAGATCGGCGGATAATCACCATGGCCAAAAAGCCCGACCCATTGCTTGCCAAACTCGACGAGTTGGACCGGCTTTACGCCAACGCGACCGAGCAGATGAACGACCCTGCCATCGCGTGTGACCCCTTGCGGATAGTAGCTCTGTCAAAGGAGCACGCCCGCCTGGGCAGAATCGTCGAGCCCTACCGCCTGTACACCCACCTGGCTGAGCAGATCGCCGAGGCCCGCGCCATCATTGACGACCGCGAGGGCGACAGTGAGATGCGGGAACTGGCCGAGGCTGAACTGGATGAGGTCCGCCCCGCCGCCGAGAAGGCCCTGGACCACGTCAAGGGCCTGCTGGTCATGGGCGACGACGAGGAGATCGACTCGGTCGTGCTGGAGCTCCGCGCGGGTACCGGCGGCGACGAGGCCGCACTGTTCGTCGCCGATCTGATGGGCATGTACCGCTACTACGCCGAGGGTCGGCGGTGGAAGTTCGATATTCTCTCAGCCAACTCGACGGAGATGGGCGGCTTCCGCGAGGTGTTCGTCAGCATAAAGGGCGAGGGCGTCTGGGCGAGGCTTGGCTACGAGGGCGGGGGGCATCGAGTCCAGCGCGTGCCCAAGACCGAAAACCAGGGCCGGATTCATACCTCCGCCGCGACGGTGGCTGTGCTGCCGGAGCCTAAAAATATCGAGATCGACATCAACTGGTCCAAGGACGTGCTGGAATACACCAGCCGGGCCGGCGGGCCGGGCGGTCAGAACGTCAACAAGGTCGAGTCCGCCGTAAGGCTCGAACACGTCGAGACGGGCATAACCGTTTCGATGCGCGACGAAAAGAGCCAGCACAAGAACCGCGCCAAGGCCCGACAGATCATGGCTGCGCGGGTTTACGAGTACCACCGCAGCAAGCAGGCCGCCGTCGAGGCCGCCGCCCGCAAGGTCATGATCGGCTCGGGCGACCGCTCGCAGCGAATCCGCACGTACAACTTCCCCCAGAATCGCTGCACGGACCACCGCCTCAAGCAGGAAACGTCCGAAGGGGCGAACTTCAACCTCCAGCAGATCCTGGCCGGACACCTCGACGAAATGATCGACGGCATGGTGGCATACGATAAGGCCCAGCGGCTTGCGAACTTGTAGGGGGGAAGAAGCTCGTAGCTCTTAGCAGTCCGTTTAGAAATGGATCTCGTCGCGAGAGCGAGTCGGGATTTCGAG
>CAZMBZ010000283.1:0-6809 GCA_964564285.1 uncultured Planctomycetaceae bacterium
CGCGGCCTGGCTGCTGGATTGGCCCGGACGAATCGGCCCGGTCCTGCTGGCGGCGGGGCTTGTGCTAGCGGGGTTGCCGGTGGCGCGGGACTGGCTCCGAGGCGTCGGCCTGCCGCTCGTGGCTTCCGGGCTGGTGCTCACCGCACAGGCACTGGCGATTGCTGTCTATGCCGCCCTTACCGCGCGAAACCACGACCTGCCCGCCCCGATCGCCCAGTTGCTCGCGCTTGCCGTCGGACTGTTCGGCGCGGGAATGGGACCCGCCGACGGGACCGCCAATGCCGCTGCTGGCTCGCTGGCGGTGCTGCTCAACCCCTTGGTCATCATCTTCCTGATCGGTGCGGCCTCGCTGCTGCTGCTCCATGCTTGGTCTTCAGCCAACAGGCAACGGGGCATCGCAAGCGCCGCGGCCCCCAGTGCGATCAATACCGTTCGGGTGCTCGTGGCGATGGTTGTCCTGGTCTTGCCGATCGTCGTCGTGCATGTGGATGTGCTCGCCAGGCAATCGAGCATCTTCGTGGGCCTGGCGACAGGCCTGCTGGACGCCGACGTCGCCCTGGATAGCGGCAACCTCGCCATCGGCACCGGCGGGGGCGTCCGTGCCATCGGCGCAACGTGGGGATTGCTGCTGGACCCGGCGACGGTGTGCTTCCTGGCCGGCGCTGTCGTGATGGTTGTCATGCGGACGTGGGATGTCGTTGGCGCCAGGCGGAGACTCCTCCACGGATTCGACGTTCTCATCATGCTGCTGGCCGGCGTGGTGCTGTGGCTGCCGCTGCGTGCGGCCTTGATGATCGGCATCTACTGCCACCGCGACATGCTTGCCGGTGCAACCGGCGGCGCGGACCTGGCTGACCAATTGCTGAACCCATGGCTGCACCTTGCGTTGATGGCAGGGCCGGTATTGGTGGCGATGCGCGTAGCGCGTCCCGTCCCCGCCGGCGAGGCCATTACCACCATGGCGCCGGGCGGTCAGCCTGAGCGGATCCGTGGTGGCCTGGCTGTAATGGGCACGGTCGCCGCCCTGCTGGCGGGTGTGGCGATGACCGCCGCGGTCGTCTGGGACCCCGTCGGGCGCGCCAAGCCGGGGCGAGTGCTCTGGGATGAGTATCACTCCCAGCAGCCCTGGTCAGGCAAGCAGTTCGACGCCACGCAGACGGATCGGCCCTTCGATACCCAATGGTACGGCCGGGCCGCGGCGAGCAATTACAGCCGCATATACGACTACGTTTCGCACTTCTACAAGGTCAGCCGGACCAAGACCCCGCTGGGCGGAGCGGCACTCAGTGATGTGGACGTCCTCGTGCTCAAGGTGCCGTCGAAGGCCTACACGCCCGCCGAGATCGACGCCATCGAGCACTTCGTGGATCGTGGCGGCGGCGTGCTGATGATCGGCGAGCACACCAACGCGTTCGGTTCGGGGGAGATTCTCAACGAGCTTGCCCGGCGGATGGGCTTTGAGTTTCGTTACGACTTGGCTGGGCCTGTCGATGCGCCGACCGGGGCCTCGGGCCGAAGGCCGCTGGCGCCGCATCCGATCATGCAGTACGTCGGCGATGTGGACCTCGCCGGCGGGGCGACCATCGGCTTCGATACCGGCAGGGCGGTAGTTTTGCGAACCGGACTCAGGAGCCTGCCGCCAGACTACGCGGCGCCAGGTTTGATGCCCACCGACGGTGCCCGGACGGACATGCGATACGGTGCCTTCGCCCAGGTATGGGCGCACCGGCGCGGCGCGGGGCGGGTCGTCGCCATCGCCGATGCGTCGATCTTCACCAACCTGTCCGCATTCGAGCCGCACCGCCGAGAACTGATGATCGGCATGCTGGGGTGGCTGAACCGGGAGAACACATTTATCGATCCGCGCCCGTTTCTGGCGCTTGCTGCCGTCTGCCTGGCACTGCTGGCGCTGGCGATGGCAAGACCCATTGCTATCGCCTGGCCGCTCGTTGTGGGCGCCGCCGCGCTGGGCTGGGCAGGGACAATCTTCGGCGCTGCCGTCCACAACCGAACCGAGATGCCCCCGCCAGTTCCGACCAGGCCGATGGTGCAAATCGCCATCGACACCGGCGTATCGGACGCTCAACTGCCGCATGATGGTGTGTCCGTGGGCAGGCGGGAGGCGTTCGGCCAGTTCGAGCGGTCGATCCTCCGGCTGGGCTATTTCCCGAGGCGCTCCGCCAGGGCCGCGCTGCCTGGCGATGGTGTGACCGGCGACCCCAACGCGGTGGTCGTGCTTCGCCCGGCCGGCGAGATTACGGGTCAATACAGACGAACGCTGGAAGACTATGTCGAGTCCGGCGGTACGCTGGTGGTGCTCGACTCGCCGGACAACAAGCGATCATCCGCCAACCGACTGCTCGAACCGTTCGGGCTGAAGTTCAACATGACCGAGGCCCTAAAGGGCGACTTGACGGCCCGGCCGCCTTTGCCCGCGTTGGCAGTCTCTGCGGCGTGGGCTGTCGATGGCGGCGCGCCGCTGGCGACTCTGGCAGGCCGAACCGTTGCCGCCGTCGCCAGGAAAGGCCGCGGCGCCGTCCTGGCCGTCGGGTTCGGCTCGCGGTTCAGCGATGCCGAAATGGGCGCCTCGCCCGATATCGTGCCCAAACCCGAGCAGCGGAAAGCATTCGAGTTCCAGTTCGCACTGCTCCGCCAGATAGTAGAATCCCGCCTGCCGGGTCCGCCGACCACGGCGCCCGTACAGCCCGCCACGACCCAGACGGAGGTGCCCACCAAGCCATGATCCCAACCCCCCAGCGAATCCGCGCAAACCGGCGATGGTCGGCCTTGCTGGCATTTGTCATAGCCGGGTCCGTTACAGGCGTCGGATTCTCCGTGGCCATGGGGCCGATCGTCTCCGGCGCGATGCTCGCTCTCGGATGCGCCGCCGGCGCGGCGCTCTATCGCTTCGGCACGCGATTGATGCGCCGTCGCAAGACCATCGTTCGTCGCGGCCTGGCCGACGAGCTCGCCGACATCCTCGCCGCTCGAGTGCCGTACTACCAACGCCTCGACACGGAAACCAAGGATCGCTTCCGCCTGCTGGCGGCGGTATTCCTCGATGAGACGACCATCACCGGCGTAGGTTGCGAGATCGACGATACCGTGCGCGTCCTTGTCGCCGCCAGTGCGATGATCCCCATCCTCGGCTTCCCGGACTGGGAGTACTCGACTCTACGCGAGGTGCTGGTCCAGCCGGGCGATTTCGTAGCGCGGACGCGCGAGAGCGATGAGGACGTCGATCCGCTTCTGGGAATGGTCGACCGTCGCGGCGGGACGTTCCACGGCACGCTGATACTGTCCAGGGAGGAGCTCATCCGGGGCTTTTCCAAGTCGAACGATAAATCCAACGTCGGCATCCACGAGTTCGCCCACCTCGTCGACGAGGGCGACGGGGGGATAGACGGCATACCCGCGTACCTGCCGCGAGAGCTCATCCGCCAATGGATGGACCTCGTCAGCAGGCAGCTCGACCTCCGGGAGCAGACCCGCAAGACAAGGCAGCGCGATGAGCATCGCCGCCGCTACGGACACGATGGCGACGACTGGGATACCGGTGACGACTGGGACGCGGACGACGACCAACGGTCCGCTCGTCGGCAAGAAGGCGAGCCCGCCGCGGACCAGCCCAGCCACCCCGATCAGCCCCGCGAAGACTGGTCCGACATGCCAGCCTACGCGTTCACCAACGAGCAGGAGTTCTTCGCCGTCGCGACCGAGTACTTCTTCGAGGCTCCGCGCCAACTCGCCGCTCGCCACCCGAAACTCCACGAAATGCTCCGCCAAACCTTCCGCCAGAACCCGGCCGGGGCGGAATAGAAGCGAAGACTTGCACGACTACGCAGTCGTGGGACAATGAAACAAACTGAGACGCCAGCCGGCAGCCCGTGGCTGGGCGGGTTTGGAAGGTGCAGTCTGGTTGGACGGCGGCGAATGTTTCTGTTATGATGCGGGCTACGAAAGGGGAGACAAACATGCGCACAAACACATGCATTGCGGGACTTTTTGTCGCTCTTGCCGGCATCGTCGGCGGGGCAAGCCAGGCGGCCTTTGCGGGCGATGCGAACTCGCCCACCGAGCGGGCCCGTCGCGACCGCGAGTTGCTCCGGGCGCAGGTCGAGAAGCTGCCGCAGAAGCTAATCGCCGAGGCCAACACCAAGGCGAAGAGCTTCGACGGAAACACTTGGCTGGACAGCAGGACCTTCAGCAGGATTATGTACTTCGTTCCTATGCCGAAGGATCCCCCGCACGGCCTACACACGGTAATACCCGATCCTAAACCTGCTGTTTCCCCGTACGAGCCTCCCAATCCCCCGGTCGGGGCGGTCGAGCGGCGCTGGCAGGACCGATACGTGCTGGCCCAGCAGTACTCGTATCGATACAGCTACGGCGGGATCACGAAGCTGCTTCGCAAGGAGGACATGGACAAGCCCTTCGAGGCTACTTTCGAGATCAAGATCAAGGCTACGGTTCGCGGCGGCATGGTCAGCGAGGTCCTGCCCGTGCCCGACACGCCCGAAGGGATGGTGCCGTGGGAGGATAAGCGCCCCAGGTGGCGGTTCTTCGGCAGCGGCGGAGGGGAGATGGAGCTGTGGTCGCCCCGAATGCCTGGCGATCCCAATGCAAGCCCATCAACCGACCTGGAGCGAAAGGCCTTGGCGGCCATGAAAGCCGCGCCTGCCAAGGTAGTTGAGGGCACCATGGTTTGCAGGATATTCTACGACGCGGCCAAAGCTAAATGGGCCTGGCGAGGCATCGATCACAAGGACTGGCCGGACCCCAACGAAATCAATTGGTCCATGGGCCTGCCGAAGGACAAGAAGGGCGTCATCTACGCACCAAGGGAGAAGACGACCCAGCCTGCGAGCGCGCCGACTACCCAGCAAGCGGATCAGTAGCGTCCGGCTTGCGTTTTGTCGTATACTGGCGGGACCATGAAACCAAAACCAAACATCGTATTCATCTTGACCGACGATCAGGGGTGGAAGGATTTGTCCTGCACGGGCAGCTTGTATTATCGCACGTCGCATATCGATCGGCTGGCCGACGACGGCGTGTTGTTCACGCAGGCGTACTCGGCTGCGCCGATATGCAGTCCTTCGCGCGGGGCCATTTACGGCGGGCAGTACCCGGCGCGGACGAAGTTGTCGGCCGTGGTGCGGCCGTACGTCGAGCCCGACGCGGGCTTGCAGCAGATGAGCAAGCCGCAGAAGGGCAACCTCCAGACCCGCGAGGCACCGCACCGCCACTGCCTGCCGCCGAATGTGCCGACGATTGCCGAACTGCTCAGGCCCGCGGGGTACCGCACGGGGTTTGTGGGCAAGTGGCACTGTGGGTGGAACGAGGCCCACCAGCCCGACAAACGCGGCTGGGATTATGCGGTGGGCTTCCGCACTGTGCCGACGGGTACGAAGGGGCACTTCGGCAAGGACTTCATCGAGTTCAAGTGCAAGGGACTCGACGACATGAGGCCGGACGAGTACATGACTGATGTGCTGACCGACCGGGCCGAGGGGTTTCTCCGCGAGGCCGCCGGGTCGGGCGAGCCATTCTTCCTGGTGCTGTCGCACTACGCCGTGCATCAGCCGCTCGATGCCCCGCCCGAGCTTGTCGAGAAGTACCGCAAACTGCCGACGACCGATCACGACAACCCGATCTACGCGGCCATGCTGGAGAAGGTGGACGATAGCATCGGGAGGGTGGTGGAGATCCTGGCCGAACTCGGCATCGCCGATAACACGATGGTCGTTTTCACCAGCGACAATGGCGGGCTCTCGCCGAAATCGACGTCGAACTATCCGCTGATGGGCGGCAAGAGCTTCTGTTACGAGGCCGCCATGCGCGTGCCGCTGGTCGTCAAGTGGCCCGCGGCCGTGGCGCCCGGCCGGCGGGAGTCCACGCGGACTATCTCGGTGGACTTCATGAAGACCTGGCTGGAGATGGCCGGTGTTACGCCTCCGGCGAACCTGCCGCTGGACGGCGTGAGCTTGCTGGGGTTGCTGACCGATGGCCGCCGCCCGTCGGCCCGGCCGATCTTCTTCCATCACCCGCACTACACCCACGCGGCCGGGCCGTTCTCGTCGGTCATCGACAACGATTGGAAGCTCATCCGCTTCTACAACGACACCTCCGGGCGCGACCAGGTATTCGACCTCGCCGTCGATCCCTTCGAGCAGGATGACCTGTCGGCAGCCCGTCCCGCTCGGGCCGACAAGCTCCGCAAGATACTCGACGACTGGCTCGCGGAAACCGCCGCAGAAATGCCCCTGCCCAACGAACAATTCAACGCCGACCAGCCGCCCCTGAAAGACAAACGCTTCACCTGGGAACTCGCCCTGGCCGAGCGCGCCGAGCACGAGCGCAAACTGCGAGCGTCCGAGGTCGGTCGGCAATAGCGGTGACAGGCGGCGCAATTCGGTGGCTTCGTTGGGGGCGGCTAAGGCGCCAGGTGCAGTCCCCTTGCATCCAGGGCATAGTGCATGGCCGCAATCCCAACTGGCAGCGGCGTGAGGGACAATACGATGGCCAGGACTCCCAGCCATCGCCAGTACCCCCGGCAGAGAACAAGGCCGCAGATCGAAACAGGCAACCCAAACAAGGCCGACCATCCAGCTATGGTAAAAGCCATCGCTGCCTGACCCATGGGGCGGATCGACGTTCCCCTGGGCAGTGTGGGCAGGTCTGAACAATTGGATACTGCGGCCACGTTTGCCGCTACTGCAATGAGAAGGCCCACTATCACGAGCGTCCTTCCCGTCAGCCCAAAAACTCCGCGATTTGTGCCCATAGCGTTCATATCTGCCACTCTT
>CAZMBZ010000284.1:0-6755 GCA_964564285.1 uncultured Planctomycetaceae bacterium
CCAGCAGTACTCCATCCTCCTGAAAATCGCCGAAGACTACCCCTCACCTCAGCGGGAGTTGGAACAGGCGGCAGTGGCGTCGTCGTTTGGCCAGGAAAAGGACGCGGATCAGCTCCGCTTTCTGCAAGCGGCGGCGAAGGTCGCGCCGGATAACGTTTCCGTAGTCAACCGCACGCTCTCCTACGCCATAAGACATACCAACTGGGACCTGGCCAACGATTGCGTCGCTCGGGCTCGCAAGTCGAACCTCGATGGGTGCAACGGACGGATGTACGAGATGCGCCTCGCCCAGGTCAAACGGGACTCCGATAAAGTGATCACCTTGGCCTTGGACATTCTTAAGGATAAGCCCAACTCCAAGGGTGTCCGCGCCATGCTCGGCGAAGCCTATCTGAGGAAGCGTTTCTACGACCAGGCCTACGAGGCCTTCAAAGTCGTCTACGATAACGACCCAAGCTTTGTGCCAGTCCTGATCGGCCTGGCCAAGGTGACCCACGCCCAGGGCAAGGAAAGCGAGCACCGAGGGTATGTCGCCGCGGCGTATCGCCTGGCGCCTAACCAGGCCTACATTCGCGAGCGAAAACTGGAGATCGAACAAGAAACCACCAAGCCGGCCGAGCTTATCGTCAAACGGGAACAGGTCCTCAGGCAACGACCAAACGACCTGCGGAATATCGTTCAACTCGGCTCGCTCTACGAGCGAGTTCAGCGACTTGCCGATGCTGAGAATATGTACGTCTCGTTCTACCAGAAGTCTGAAGACAAGATTCTGGGCGCACGGGTGTTGTGCAGCTTCTATCTGCGTATCGGGCGCACAAAGGACATCGCGGGGATCATGGACCCGCTGCTTCGAGACCATAAAGACCCCGTCGCGGTGCGAGTGCTCTATGCCGAGTTGCTGACCAAGTCCGCGCCAAAAGAAGCGAAGGTCTACCTGGAAAACTCCATCACGGCCGATCCCAAGAACCCGCGAGGCTACCTTGGGTTGGCTCGGTTCTGGGCTTCTCAGGCCAAGTGGAACGATGCCGCCAATGCCATGGGCGACTATGTTCGTTTACGGCCCGATGATATCGGCGGCGCCAAGGCACTCATTCGCTACTTGATCGAAGCCAAGGAGTACGAATTGGCGGGCAAACAGCTGGAGAAGTTGCTTCGGAGCGACCCGATGGACTCTTCGGTGATCACGCTAAGCGGCATCCTGGCGTGGCGCAAGGCGCAGATCGAGGATGCTCTTCGCCTGTTTTCCCAGGCAATCCAGAATGATCCCACCTATTCCGAGCCGCTGCTCTACCGGGCTCAGGTGTACTTGGCCAAGGGTGAGAACAGCAGGGCCAAGGGTGACCTCCAGGAGGCCAAACGCCTAACCCAACGTGTGGACGTGGCCATGCAGCTCGGGACGGTTTTCGAGGCGCTGCGCGATATGGGAAGTGCCGAACTGGTCTACCGTGAGATCCACAGCGATCGGCCGGACTACGCGCCCGCGATAGACCGCCTTCTCGCCATCTACCTGAGTCGTCAGAAGTGGCTCGAAATGGAACAGCTTCTGGACGAGGCTAAGAAGACGATATCGGCCAGCCACGTCTACTATGCCAAGGAAGCGGGAATGTGGCAGGTTCGGGACAACACCACCAAGAAGTTGGCGGCGATGGCGGAGGCCGTCCGCCTCAAGCCGAATGCGGCAGTTTATCTACAGTCCTATCTCTTGAGCCTGCAGGAGGCCAAGCAGTACGACAAGGTCATCGAGGTGTCCACCCCGTACATGGCGCAGCCAGGATTTGCCGGCTGGGTCGGCGCGATTCGGGCCGGAGCCATGGTGCGGTTGCAGAAGATGCCCGAGGCTGACCAACTGTTCCGGGCTTCGCTTGAGACGGTTCCATCGCCATACGCCTTTATGCTGGCAAGGCAGATGATCCGTGCTTACGGGGCTGACGGGTCCATAGTCAAGCTTCGCCAGTGGATCAAAGATGGGCTGGACTCTTGGCGGGCACACCTTATCATGGGTATGCTTTACTCCGAGAGCAATAAACATGACCAGGCCGCCAAGGAACTTATCTTGGCTCGTGACGCCGCCATCGAGCCACAGGGCAAGTACTTGGCCAATTGTCAACTCGGTTCAATGTACTATAAGATGAAAAAGTACCTGGATTGCGAGAAGAGCTATCTTGCCGCCCTTGAAAATCAGAAGAATGATATCCAAGTGGCGAACAACCTGGCCTACCTGTACACCAACGACCTGGACGCACCCGAGAAGGCAAGGCCACATGCCGCCTTGGCGGCGAGAATGGCTCCCAACGATGCAAGTGTTCTGGATACTTACGGCTGGACTCTGGCAAAGCTCAACAGTCTGGCCAAGGCCGAGACGGTCCTGCTTCGGGCAGTCCAACTGGAGAGTCCTCTTGTTGTTAGCCGATACCACCTTGGGTGGGTATATGAGCAGTTGGGACGCACTGCGGATGCATCTAAGCAGTACAGGGAAGGCATGGTGATGATTTCCAACACACCCGACGACCCGGTTTATGGTGACCTCAAAAAGGCCCTGGAGCGGATCAGTCAGAAAATGCAGCGAGGAAACGGCAAATGAGCGTAATGCAAACCAGAGAGATCACCCCGCAGATCGTACGGCTGGGGGCAGGCAAAGCGTCCAGCCTGGGTGCCCCTGGCGGGCGACAGCCCGAATCGGGCCTTAGCGGGCGAGACATCCTCCGTGTCCTTCGTAAGCGCAAATGGCTCATCATTCTTACGGAATTGTTCTTCATTTCCCTCGCCGTCGGCGCGACGTTGATCTGGCTCCAATATGCCCCGTTGTACACCACGGACGCCTTGCTGGAAGTTCGGCCTGAGGCCAGTACCGCCATGCGGCCCGACCGAAGCATCTACCCGACGACCATGCTGGAGGTCCTGGCCACAAAGTACGCCAGCCTTGTTGGCAGCGAAACTGTGCTTCAGACCGCATTGTCTTCCGACAGGATGCGCCCAACCACCTGGCTCCAGAAGAGCCCGGATGACGCGCTGCTCAGGCTTCAGGAAACGCTCAGCATTGCGCCTATCAGCACCAGTGCGTTGATTCGAATCTCCGCCACAGGCACCAACAAGAACGAACTGCCCGAGATCGTCAACGCCGTGGCGGAAGCAGCTAGGGACCAAAGTAGTGAAATCGCCAACCGCGGCAAGCAGGATCAGATCGGCCAACTTCGAAAAGAGCGGGTCAGCCTTGCCGACCAGCGAGACCGCGTTCGGGCCGACATGGCCAAGCTCCAACGCGACGCCGATGTGCCGGACATGCTAAGCACACGTAGCGTGCTGGAAATAGAACTGCACCATCTCGCGCCGCAGGTCTCGGCCTTGGAACTCGAACTGGCCCAGGCTGAAGGGCAACTCGAGCTGATCCGGCATCAGATACAGACCGGCGACATTGTCAGTCTTCCGGCCGTGCTTCAGGCATTGGATTACGATCCGTCTTTGCGTTCGCTTCAGATGTCTCTGCTGAGCATGAAGGCCCAACTGCCGACCATTGAATTCAAGTACGGCACGAAACACCGCATGTACATGAGCTACATCACCCGCATGGAGAGTACGGCCAAAGAGATCCAGAGTCGCAGAAGCCAACTCATTGAGACCCAGGTCAAGTCGCTCCTTGCCAACACCGAGGCCAACAAAGCCATTATTTTGCAACGCCTCACCAAGATGCGAGAGCAGTACCGTTTCGTTGATGTGAGCGTTCGCGGACTGCGAGCGACTTACAGTGCCTATGCGCATCTGCAAGAGCAGGACACAATTCTCACCAACCAGATCGACGGCATCGACAGCCGGTTGGTGGACCTGCGGATTCTTCTTCAGGGTAGCAACCCGCTGGAGATCATGAAGCCGGCCTATACTCCGCGTCGGCCGTCAATGCCCCGGTGGCAGATCATGATCCCTCTCGGCGTGCTGTTGGGGCTCATCGTGGGCCTTGGCCTGTCGTTTATGCTGGAGTTTGTTGATACGTCCATCAAGGGTCCGTCTGATGTAGCCCGACGCCTCGACCTGCCGATGCTGGGCATGGTTCCCCACCATGACGACGTCGAGGAGAACATCGCGGACCTGCGGATGGCCTTTGCCACGCACCCCAACAGCCTGGTCAGCGAGGCATTCAGGCAGATCCGAACCTGCCTGCAGTTCAGCGGACCCGCCAGTCAACGCCGAAGCTTGCTGGTTACAAGTCCGCAGCCCGAGGACGGGCGAACCACAGTTACGCTGAACCTGGCTGCGTCAATCGCCAGGTCGGGCAAGAAGGTGCTGGTTGTCGACGCCAACTTCCGCCAGCCGTCCATCCGCGAACTCTTCTCGGACTGCCCCGAAGGCGGGCTTAGTTCAGCCCTGGTCGGACAGGCTGTCTGGCGCGATATGGTGGCTGAGATCGAACCCAACTTCAGCGTGATAGGCGCCGGCCCCATGCCGCCCAACCCGGGCGAGTTGCTGGGCTCCGACCAGATGCGAACCCTCTTGGGCGAGATGACGGCCGAGTACGATCAGGTCCTCTTCGATGGCGCGCCATGCCTGGTCGTCACCGACGCGGTGGCGATGGGAAGCCTCGTCGATGGGATCGTTCTGGTCGTCCGCGCCGGGGCGAACACCTACGGCATCGTGCAGCGAACCCAGGAAGTGCTCTCGCGAGGTGGAACGCATATCATGGGCATAGTCCTAAACGGCGTGAGAGCCATCGCCGGCGGATACCTGCGCAAGAACTACGAGGCCTTCTACGATTATCACGAGCACGCAAAGTTGCCGCAGAAATAGCAGACCTTGCGGTTGGCGCCAAAAGCCAGCCCGCCAGGTACGAACACAACATGATCGGCCGTGGGAAACCAGTAATGCTGGCATCCCGCGGCCGATCTGCATTCAAGGCAACCGCCGCTGGCGACCGGTGTAGCCGGGGACAGGCAATTACGCGCTGTGAGCCAGTTGGCCCTGTCGGGCTGTGACTTCCACTAATTCGTTGATGTTCCCTTGGAGCATGCCGAAGAAGATGGGCATCATGATCAGTCCCCCGACCAGCGCTTTCACGGGGATGCACATTATGATACAGGTCGCCATCGCCATGCCGCGAGGGGCCGTAGGCGCCAGCCCGCGCATTCTTCGCTGGTCGTTGATGCGGTCACAAAGTCGCAGGTAATTGAAGAACATCCAGTAGAGGTTAAAAAACGGGATGAACATAAATCCGATGGCCTTGCCGGCGGATGGGTCGTCCGGGCGCGTGCGAGGCATCTTGTCGTGCATCAGGCCGAACCATATCAGCGGGAATATCCCGGAGGTCACAAAATGTAGCAACACCATTATACCCACTCCGAACGTGTCCAGCCGATGCATCGCTGCGGCTGGGGAGTTCATCGGGACGATCTGGTACTGCGGGTTGTAGTATCCCTGTGGTGCCGCGGGGGCGGGAGCGAACGCGCCGGCCAGGAAGGGCAGCGTCCCGGCCGGGAGGACAGGCCCGACCTCCTCGCAACGAACGCTGCTGTTGGGGCCAAGGCGTCCCTTGCGAGCCCATTGCATGAGCCCGGCCTCGTCGATCGGGCCATACGTTACATTGTCACTTCCCAGAACCCAGTACTGCGCCATGGTCGAATACCTTTTCGCAAGCAATCGCAATAGAAATGCTCCACCCGCCGAAGACTCGCCGGGGGCAACGCGCACATGGTATCCCGAGGTCCTCGGCGCTTGCAAGCTTCCGGGTGACCAATAGATTACAAACGGACTGCTGACCCAGCCCCGGCCCGCTGTTATTATGGCTGGCGCTATGACTAATGCTTACGTTCTTTTCACGTTTGCCTTGATCGTGTCGGCGGCACTTACCGGGTGCGCCAGGCCTGACACCGTCCTGCCAATTGCCGACCTCCGCGAGATACCGCAGGACTGCCGCGATGCGCTGGGCGGCAACTTCGTCGATGGCAGGCTGATCGCGATGGATACCCAGCGGCGACTCGCCCAAGAGTACCGCCAAGCCATCCTCGCTCCCTGGCGCGACGACTATTCGCCAAGCCAAGCCGGGCAGGTGCGGGCGCTGCTGGACAACTACACTTGCAACCCGGGCTGCGGCGAGAACCTCCTGCCCCGCGAGCCTGGCTGGGCGGCGGGCATGCTGCCGATAGCTGACCTGACTGACTATCCCAACTGCCGACGCCGCGCGATCACCGTACGCAACACATCCATCCGCCAGTTGCCCACCGTCGAGGCAGTGTTTCGCCTGCCGGGACGGGGCGAAGGCTCGCCGTTTGACCGGCTTCAGGAGTCGGCCATGTGGGCGAACACACCGCTGCTGGTCTCGCATGTCTCCGCGGGCGGGGCGTGGGTGTGGGTCCAGTCCTGCTTCGCGGCAGGGTGGGTTTCGGCCGGCGACGTTGCTTACGTCGATGACGAACTCATCGCCGCCTGGCGCAGCCATCCTATGGCGGCAATCGTACGCGACGGCGTCTGCCTTCGCGGTGCGGGCGGCGCGTTCATCACAACCGAGCACATCGGCGCGGTACTTCCGCTGTCCAGATCGGCCAGGCCGGACGCCGACAAGTCACTGGAGGTCCTCGCCGCGGCGCGAATGCCCGACGGCGCCGCCAAGGCCGTGCGGGTGCGATTGGCGCCGGGCGAGGCCGAGGTGTTCCCAGTCCCCGCCACCACGGGCCGACTGGCGGACCTGGCGGACCTCATGCTAGGCCAGCCCTACGGCTGGGGCGGGCTCTACGAACAACGCGACTGCTCCGCGATGACTCGCGACCTGCTGG
>CAZMBZ010000285.1:0-6711 GCA_964564285.1 uncultured Planctomycetaceae bacterium
TATTCTTTCATCTTGGCAAGGTAATGCGCCGAATCGTTCTCGATGTTGAATCCGCTGCCGAACGTGAGGATAACCATCTCAAAACCGACAGCCTCACACTGGTCAATCGCTGTCTTGACCCGCTCCCAGTCGGCGAAACGGGCATGCAACATCAGCGGATTCTCGGTTGTCCACGGGGCAATAGCACGGTACATGCGCCGCAGGGAAAGTCCGCGACGCTCGCGGTCGTCACTGTCGTAGGCCAACTCGAACGTCCGAAAACTCTCGAAGGTCTCGCCCGGCGCCACGGCTGCGGCAGGACCACGGGGCGGCTCGACTACCAGCAGACAGGGCTGCTCGCGTTTGTAATTGACCTGCGTGCGGAACTGCGGGTCGCTCCTCCAGTGAACGACGTGGCGGTTGGAGTTGAGCGGAACGAACCCACCGAAAGCCATGTCCGTTTCAACGTGCAGCACATCCGGGCGAGGCAGGCGTACGCCATCTCGCTTCGCCACCCAACTGCGACCCTCGACAACCGCCAGAATCTCGCTGGTAAACCTCTCGACGGTGATTTTCTTGTTCGTGGCGTTCCGTACGGTAATCCATTTACTCATCACCGGCAGACCGTCGTAAAGTTCGTAGTGGACCGACACAACCACGCCGCACTTGTGGGCATAGTCCATCCGAAGGTACGCGCCTTTGGGAGGCCAGTGAGCGTCCCGCTCGTGATGCCGCACCCGCTTCCACCCAAAGCGTTCAGCCGGCTTGCCGACATGCAAGCCGCTGAACGCAAACGCGGCGGGGTCTGCCTTGAGTTGGTCCAGCCACGCTGGAGTCAGATACGCGTAATTCGGTTGCCCTTTCAGACCGCCGACCTCGTAGCGCACGCCGTCGATCCGAACGACGGCCTCCGGCTTGACTCCGCGAAGCATCGCCTGGCCAGTCACCAGATTGTCCAGCCCAACCGTCGCCCCGTTGGGCGCCAGCCGGAACGTGCGCCGAAGCAGGCCGTTGTCCAGAACGATCTCATCGGCGCGGTCCGTTCGGTACACGCCAGCCTTGTAGCGCGACCCGTCCAATAGCCAGTCAACCCTCGCCCCCGTTGCGGATATCTTCTTGGGCAACCTGGGCAAGCTGGACTGCTCGACATGGGCCAAATCAACCTTGGATGGAACTCCGGTCGTCCCCGGCTCATCGGCAATACCGCGACCCACAAATGCCATGATCGTAATTACGGAAAAGACCATGGCTGGACACAGACATCCCTGGCACCGGAAAATCGAATACATAGGACGGAAGCTCCCTTGGTTGTGGATTAGATGGCTACGGCTACAAACCATTTTATAACCCTTTCCCGCCAACATTGACAGGCCCCTGTCCCGACCCTACCATCGGCGCATCAAGGAGAATTGCCCATGGCCGCAAAGAAAGCCAAGCCCGGACCCGCCGGGAAGACGCCCGGTTCGAAGAAGTCCTGGCAGGGCCGGCTCACCGCCGACGCCGACGCCGCGACGGCTGAGTTCGTCTCGTCGCTCGACATAGACCAGGTCCTGTGGAAGTACGACATCGTCGGGTCGATCATGCACGCCCAGATGCTCAACGAGGTGGGCATCCTCACCAAACACGAGTTCACCACGATCCGCCAAGGCCTGATGAACATCGCCGATGATATCCGCGCCGACAAGCTCGACATGCCCGTCGAACTCGAAGACATCCACATGGTCATCGAGAAAGCCCTGATCGACCGCACCGGCGCCGCCGGGGCCAAGCTCCACACCGGCCGAAGCCGCAACGACCAGGTCGCGCTGGACCTTCGCATGTGGGCACGCGACGCGGCCTATGATCTTGTTGAGGGAATCACCACGCTTCAACGAGCCCTGGTGGGCCTGGCTGAGCGCCAAGGCGAAATCGTCATGCCCGCCTACACGCACCTTCAGCGTGCCCAACCCATCCTGGCCGGACACGCGGTGCTGGCTTACGTGGAAATGCTTCAGCGCGACGCCGACCGCCTCGATGACGCGCAACGGCGGATCAACGTCTGCCCGCTCGGAAGCGGCGCCGTCGCTGGAACATCCCTGCCACTGGACCGCAAACGATCAGCCAAGCTGCTGGACTTCGACAGCGTTGCCAGAAACAGCATCGACGCCACCAGCGACCGCGACTTCCTGGCTGAACTCTGCTTCGCCTGCGCCATGCTGGGCGTACACCTTTCACGCTGGGCTGAAGACTGGATACTATACTCTTCCACCGAGTTCGGCTTCATCGAACTGCATGACGCGTTCTGCACCTCCAGCTCGATGATGCCGCAGAAAAAGAACCCCGACACGCTCGAACTCATCCGAGGCAAGGCTGCGACCGCCCTGGCACAACTCGTGGGTACGCTGACACTGCTCAAGGGCCTGCCGCTCGCCTACAACCGCGACCTTCAAGATGACAAGCGATTCGCCTTCGCCGCAGTGCGGCCCATGATGCAGGCCCTCGAAGTCGCGGCCGGAATCGCCGGCACGGCCAAGTTCCGCGCCGAACATATCGCCGAAGGCCTCGACCAGGGCTACCTGGACGCCACCGCCCTGGCGGAATACCTCGTCGGTAAAGGCCTGCCCTTCCGTCAGGCCCATCACGTGGTCGGTTCACTGGTCGCCCGCGCCGCGGCGGCTGACAAACCGCTGGCGAATCTGCCGATCGAAGAACTCCAAGCCGCCAGCGACCTCATCGGCCCGGATGTCTACAAGCACCTCGGCGCCGCCAATGTCGTCAAACGCTACGCTCCCCAGGGCGCAGCCGGACCCAAACAACTCCGCCACCAACTGACCTTCTGGCGGAAGAAACTCGCCTGAAATGCAGGAAGCGTCATTCATCGAATACATCCGCTCGCTGAGCGACTTTGACCCGGCCATCGTACCCGTCGGGCCGGGCGACGACATGGCGGTGGTTCGCTGCGGGGGGCAGGATTTGCTTGTCGCGGCCGACCAGGTTCTCGACGGCGTACACTTTCGCCTCGCCGAGCACGGAGCCAGGGCGGCCGGGCGAAAAGCGATGGCGAGAAACCTCTCGGACGTCGCGGCAATGGCGGCGGAACCTCTGGCGGCCGTGGCGACAGTGGTCCTGCCGAAAGGTTTTTCCGAGTCCGACGCGAAAGAAATATACGCCGGTCTGCGGGAGCTTGGTGACGCGTTCGCGTGCCCTCTGGTCGGCGGGGACGTGGGAACCTGGGACGGGGCGATGACGATTTCGCTGACCATCCTCGCCAGGCCGGGCGCCGGCGGCGTCGTGCTGCGAAGCGGCGCGCGCGTCGGTGACGCGATCTGCGTAACCGGGGCCCTCGGCGCGGCTTGGCATACGACGCGACACCTAACGTTCACCCCGCGCGTCGCCGAGGCAAGGATACTGGCTGGGCAGTACGGCCCCCGCGCGATGATCGACCTGTCTGATGGGTTGTCCGTGGACCTCGCCCACCTGTGCGATGCCTCCGGCGTGGGCGCGGATGTCCACGCCCCAGCCGTGCCGATTCACCCGGACGCCCGAAATCGCCCGGACCCGCTGGCTTCGGCGCTCGGTGACGGCGAGGATTACGAATTGCTGTTCACCCTGCCGCAGGACCAGGCAGAGCGGCTGCTTGCCGATAAGCCGCTGGAGGGCGTAGCAGTGACGCAAATCGGCACGATCGTCGCCGCCCCCGCTCGCACGCTGATCCTGGCTGATGGACGGCGTGTGGCGCTGGCAGCCACGGGCTGGCAGCACAACACGTAACCCCAGCAAAACCGAACCAGGAAGAATGGACGTCGAGACCTTCACAACCAGCAGCCCCGCCGCAACCAACGAGTTAGGCAAACGCCTCGCGGCCCGGCTGCAAGCAGGCGACTGCGTTGCGCTGACCGGCGGCCTGGGCGCCGGCAAGACCGCGCTGGTTCGGGGCATTGCGGACGGGCTTGGACTGGCCGATTTGCGAATGGTCTCCAGCCCCACGTACGTGCTGGTGCAGGAGTACCCGGCGACGGTGCCGGTGTATCATCTGGACCTCTATCGCATGGCCGCACCCGAGGCCGAACTTGACGAACTCGCCCTGGAGGAAATGCTCGCCGACGGCGTGGTATTGATCGAATGGGCCGAGCGAGCCATGGCCGCCCTTCCCCGCCCGCGATGGGAAATCGACATCACGATCACCTCCCAGCGAAGCCGGCGGTTCACTGTTCGCCGCGTGGAGTAAGCACTTGACGCCCGCCGGCCCGCGCGGTAATGGTAACGGTTTCCAGAAATGCGAGAAAAGCCATGCAGCAAGCTATTGCCAAAGCACATACGCTGATTGAAGCCCTGAGCTACATTCAGCGTTTCGCCGACAAGGTCATCGTCATCAAGATGGGCGGTTCCATCATGGATGACGAACAGGCCCTCACGGACATACTGACGGACGTCGTGTTCATGAACTCCGTCGGCATGCGCCCGGTGATCGTCCACGGCGGCGGCAAAGCCATCAACAGCGCGATGGAACAGCGTGGGCTCGACGTCCAGTTCGTCCAGGGCAGGCGGTACACGGACCAGCGTACGCTTACGGTTGTCGAGCATGTGCTCTGTAACGAAATCAACCGCCACCTCGTCCAGACGATCGAGGCGCTCGGCTCAGCCGCCATGGGCCTGCACACCCTCAGCAGCGGCGTGTTGTTCGGCGAAAAACTCTTCTTGGCCGAACCCGACGGTCGCAAGGTAGACTTGGGCTTCGTCGGACGGGTTACGCAGGTAAACGACAAGTTGACGAGCCTGCTGTGTGAAGCGAACACCATCCCTGTGATCGCCCCACTGGCACGCGACAAAACCGGCAACCGACTCAACTGCAATGCCGACACTGCCGCCGGAGAGGTGGCCGCGGCGATGAAGGCCGAGAAGCTCGTCGTGGTATCCGACACTCACGGCATCCGCAGGGACCCCAAAGATCCCAAGAGCCTGGCCGGCCAGCTCAGCCAATCGGAAATCCAGGACATGATCGCCTCGGGCGCTATCTCGTCCGGCATGCTGCCTAAGGTAGAAGCCTGCCTGCGAGCGTTGGATGCAGGTGTCAACCGCTCGCACATTATCGACGGAAGTTTCGGGCATTCGCTGCTGCTGGAGATATTCTCCGACCGCGGCGTGGGGACACTGATTCAAAAGTAGAAAGTGGAACAAAACCTCTGCTGGCCAAGCAACGGGAGGCACCCGCCATGAAAGATTTCATCGAACTCAACGATTTCACCGCAGACCAACTTGCCGACCTGATGGAACGCGCCATCGCCGACAAGCAGCTATACCGCGAGGGGAAGCTTTCGCCCACGCTTGCCCGCAAATGCCTGGCGATGGTCTTCGAGAAGCCCAGCCTGCGGACGCGGGTGAGCTTCGAGTCGGCGATGGTACACCTCGGCGGGCACGGGCTGTACCTGACACAGGCAGACATCGGCCTGGGCACCCGCGAACCCGTGCAGGATGTGGCCCGAGTGCTGGGGCGGATTTGCGACGGCATCATGGCCCGAACGTTCAGCCACGAAATAGTCCGCCAACTCGCCAAGCATTCACAGGTGCCGGTGATAAACGCCCTGACGGATTACTCGCACCCCTGCCAGGCAATGGCGGACCTGATGACCGCACAGGAGCACTTCGGCGATCTCGAAGGCCGAACGCTGGCGTTTATCGGCGATGGCAACAACGTCGCCCGTTCACTGGCGATGGCGTGCGCCAAGTTCGGCATGCAATTCGTCCTGGCGAGCCCATCGCAGTTCCGGCTGGAACAGGAATTCGAGGACAGCATGGCCTCCTACGCCTACCGCTGGACCGAAAGCCCCGCCGACGCCGTGACCGACGCCGACGTCGTCTACACCGACACGTGGGTATCCATGGGCCAGGAGGAAGAAAAGCAAAGCCGCCTGCAAGCCTTCGCCGGCTACCAGATCAACGCCGAGTTGATGGCAGCCGCCCCGGACCATGCCGTGGTCATGCACTGCCTGCCGGCCTATCGCGGCTACGAAATCACCGACGATATCTTCGAGGCCCACGCCGAAACCATCATGGAAGAAGCCGAAAACCGCCTCCACTTCCAACGAAGCCTCCTAAACGCACTAATCGGCGAGGGCGGAATCGCCTAAACAAACCGCCCGCCTCCACATTGTCCCCTATTGTTGCAGCGCACGGGATCGGCCTCATTAACACCAAAAATGCACGCCGAGCCCGGCCAACAGCCTCTCGTGGCGATGTTTTGGCGGCTTGAGGCTTCGATGCAACCTGCCTGCGTGGTAAGCTTTGTTCAGAATTTGCTCGGCGGCGTAGCCAAGCAGTCCAAACGGGAAATATCGGCTGGACTGGAAAGGCGAAACGGATGCTGTTTTATATGCAACAATTGATCTATCGAGCGCTCGCACTCGCGATGTTCTTCACACTCATCGCTGCACCGATCAGCGCCAAGCCGGATGCGTTTGAACAGATGGCGGCCGAGATGATCGAGACGCTCGACGCCGACACCAGCTTCGATGGGTTCGAGTCAACGACCTTTGTCGCCCGTCCCTTTGTCATCAAGATGATCCACGCGGCCGACGCCAATACCCAATCGCTTGAAGCCCGCAAGAAGCGCATCGGGCAGCTCGCGCAAGGCGTCTGGCGCAACTGGCTGGACATCCGCAAATCCTGGGAATTAAAATCGACGTGCGATGACACGCTGGAGAACCCCAAGCCTTTCGTCTGGATCTCATTCCACGACGCGGCATCCTACAGCCG
>CAZMBZ010000286.1:0-6703 GCA_964564285.1 uncultured Planctomycetaceae bacterium
CATACTCGCTCGGCACATATTCCACTCGACCGTCATGTTTAACGCGGCGTTCCAGGAGTCCGGTGGGGTTCTTAATGAAATCGGCGTAAATATTCTCGACGAAGATCTTCTCGGCGCCCATCCAATAGGCAAACAGCAACGAACAGCGAAGCTCTTCGGGAGGATGTCCGGGAAAGCCTTTGCGCCCCCACAGATCCGGTGTCACCCAGAAGCCCGTTCCATACTGCTTCGCCGCCCCGATGGCCAATGCGGCCCAGATGGGATCCCGGCCTTCCTTTAAGAACTTGGGACAGGCGGTGATACCCGCTCTTGCAAAGGTATGAAACATCCCCGGCCAGACATGTTCGGTCAACATGATGGCCCCGGATTTCTTATAGTTGTCGGCAACCGTCCTCGCGGAGGCGAGCACGGCCTGGTAGGCGCCGGCAAGGTCCATGTCCCGGGTCACCGCGAAGTAACGCCGCTTCCGCTTGGTCCACATCTGGGCATGCGCAGCCTCGTCGTACATGACGCCACGAAACTCCGGCAGTGCGACTAATGAATCAAGCAGATCCCCCGTGATGTCCCATCGGTGGCTCCTATCCGGGTGCGCGAGCATATCATCGCCCTGTTGGTCAAGAAACTCTCCTGGCTCGCTGTAGTTTGTAATTTCCTGGTTGATGAAGAATGAGAGTCCCGCTTCATTACAGGCTGCGGCGAATCTGCGGACGTTCTCCCGCGTTCCCTCTGTCCCAATCCACGCTCGGGCATTTGCCTTTTTGGTGTTTTGCGGCGGTGTGAACTGACAAACGAAAAAGCTAGCACCGAGGTCGCGAGTCGCTTTGAGAAATACCGGTAGCTCCTCCGAGCTTCTCCGCACGACATTTACCGCCAATTTCACGTCGGGCAGATTGTGTGGCGCCGGCCCTTCAACGCCAAATTCGCATGCGTTATTCGGGTTTATGGGCACGGATGAAGTGTTTGCCGGGATCATCTGTACGGAGAGAGTCGATGACTCGAACCGAACTGATGCTTGTGTGCCGGCCAACGCGTCGGTTTCCGCCAGGGCGAAACGTGTGTTCACCACGGAATGTTTCTCGGGGCCCTCGGCATACTTAAGGTAGGTCGTGGCGACAATCGTGCCGTCGGGCAGGAGTTCGAGGTCGGAGTATCCGCAATCGACGTTTCCCCGCCCCGGCTTGTCCGACGTGTTGCACAGGGCGTTGTGGAAGAGTTTCACGCGGTAGTCCCCGGATTTGCCTGTGAGGATGTCTTCGAAGCGCCCCACCCAGGCGACGTAGTGGCCGTAGGTCGAACTGCTTTTCGCCACGTCGCGGAAGGCGACGACAAGGCGCCCGTCGGGGGTGAGTCTTGCGACGTGGCGATGGCCTGTGAGGTCGGCAGGCAATTCCCGCGGTGTGCTCCAAGTCTTCGCGCCGTCACGGCTGACGGAGAATAGCGATTGGTACTTGCCGCTTTGTTCGCGCAGGAGCATCAAGAGGGTCTTCCCGTCGGCCGAACGGATCACGCACGGCTGACTCCACCGGCTGGGAACGCGCAGGATGCGGCGGCTGGCGCTCCAAGTCAGCCCTCCGTCGAGGGACTCGCTCTGGACGACGTAGCCGGGCAGGTCGCTCCACATCACCAGCCGCTCGCCCTCGTCGAAGGCGTGGATGGTCTTCGGCGGGACTTCTCCCTCGACGCCGTTCGGGGCCATGGGAGTCCAGGTGTTGCCATCGTCCTCGGAATACGCCTGGTGCATCGGGTAGGGGGGGCTGCCTTTCCGACTCCAGTCGAGGCCGCCGCCGAAGCAGAACAGACGGGCCGTGCCGTCGGGCGCCACCAGGCGGTGCAAGGCGGGGGTGTTGGAGGTCTTGTGCCAGTTCTCGGGCACACTCAGGGGCTTGCTCCAGGTGAGTCCTGCATCGGTGCTCTTGGCGATGGGGCCTATCCATCGGGCGTGGCCGAGACACCAAGCTGCGAACATTGTCTTGCCGTCGGGCAGAAGAACCGTGTCGCAATGGCCCTGGTAGACCGACTCCGTGCCGGCGGCGACGACCGAGTGGCGATTCCTGTCCGCCGAAAGATCGACCAATGGCATGTCGATCTTGCGTTTCACCTCGAGTGTGGGGCCTCTGAACGTGGGGAGCTTTTCCGCTTCGCTTTAGGCAAGGGCGTGCCGCGAGGCGACCGTGCCAAGGTCTTCCAGCTTCCCGAACATGATTCGCTCTTTGCGGCTCTTCGAGTTGTCGCCCTGTGTCACGCACAGCCAGACAACGCCGTTGTGCTGGTGGAACGACGGATACTGAAATGAGCGGGGTGTTTCGAAACGGTACTTGCGCCGCCAGGTCTTGCCATCCCGGGAGACGTCGATGTTGAAGACGCTCCGGTGAGCGCCATCGATACGGGTCGCTTCCTGCCAGCCGAGATAGTACGTATCGCCGAACTTGTCGAACGTGGGCTTGGAACTCGTGCCGTTGGGGACGAACGCTCGCGGCTGGGCGGGCGTCCACTGGCGTCCATCGGCGCTGGTGGTGAACCGATAGTTCCGGTCGCCACCCTCCTGCCGGCAGATCGCCATCCACGATCCGTCGGGCAGCCGATTGACCGCGGATTCGGTCAGCTTCACGCCGCGCGGCCTGTTGTAATGGCCGACGATCTCGATGGTGTCGCGGGCCTTGTTCATCACCGCCAAAGCGTTCTGGCCGCCGGGGTAGTTGTTGATCGCCACGTAGAGCCGGCCGTCGAACTGCTTGAACGAGTCGAACAGGTAGAGCCCGTAGTCGACCGGTTTTCGGGTAAACCCATGCCGAGCCGCCTCGGCATGCACCGCCCGCGGCTGGAGGTCAACGACACCGCTGTCGGTCTTCAGCTTGCAGCGGTGAATCTGCGCGTCGAACTCGCCGGAGGCGGTATCGAAGTCGCGATACCATGTCTGGGACTGTCGCTTGCCTGGTTGCTCCGAGGCGAAGTAGCAGCGGAGCGTCGCATCATCGAGGCGAAGGATACGCGGAACGAAGCACGCTCCGGTCGGCAGTTGGACGTTGGCGAACTTCTGGCCGGATCGGGCCAGCGGGATCACGCGGACGACCTTGAGCGTGCGGAGATCGACGATCGACATCGCCGCATAGATTGTGGGCCAACCGGCACCCTCACCCGGACGCTCATCGTTCACCTCGGCGACGACGTACGCGCGGTTGCCGACCAGCGCCATCTCGGCGTCGTGGGCGCCCTTTACCTGCGGCGCCGTTACCCGGACGAGCCGGTCCATGACCCGGTCGCCGGCCCGCTTGGCGTCCCCGCCGGCCGGGATGAGCGACGGGCCGCTGATAAGCCGGCGCAGACGCACGCCGTCGGTAACAACCTTGCCTGCGGCAGCGTCCTCCTCCCGGAAGGCGGCCATCAGGATGTGCCGCGCGCCGGTTCGGCTGTAGTCGTAGGTGATCCAGATAGTTCCATCGGCGGTCTGCTGCCCGTCGGGGTAAGAGTTGCCGCTTCGCTCATCCAGCATCAGGCCCCCGCCCCAGGTCTTGCCGTCGTCGGTGGAGACAAAGGCCATCAGATGCGAGCGCCCGGTTCGCTTGTTCATCGGGCCGTGCTTAACCAGCAGCAGGTTGCCCGAGTTCAGGCGGACGATGAAGAAACGCGCACAGGGGTGGGGAATTGCCAAAGGTCTCAGTTCCGGCCAGGTCTTCCCGCGGTCCGTGGACACGCTTTCACCGATACCGTACTTGGTCCGTGCCAGCAGCCAGATCGTGCCGTCGGCACGCTCGACGAACATGTGCTCGTCGAAGGCGCGGTTCTTGGCCGGCACGTTGCAGCCGCCGCGAACGGTCCAGGTCTTGCCTCGGTCGGTCGAGACCACGAATTTGGCGCTGTTGTCCGTCTTGCGCCAGGTCGATGCCGGCAGGACCCACTCGCCGCTCGACAGGACGAGCGGCTTGCACATCATGACCCCATTGGTGGTCCGCACCGGTGTGCCGTGTTCGGGTTGGTCGGACTCCAAGTTGCGGATTTCCAGGCACCACACCCCGGCCACCGTGCCCTCGTGCCCGATTGACTGGGCCCAGAACAGGCGGAGCTTGCCGTCCGGCGCCACCCAGATCTGGGGGTCGAAGGCGCGGACGGGTCCGCCCGCGTCCGGGTCCACCACCAGCACCTCGCGCCAGGTCTTGCCCTGGTCGCCGCTGGTGCTGAGCACGACTAGTTGTTGTGGTCTTCGCCGGGAGTCCTGCCCGCGTACCACGTCGCCCAGAGCCGCCCTTTGGGCGTCACGGCCATACTGGAAATGCCCTGGAACGCTCGATTGGTGAGGGCATGGCGCGGCAAGCCCGGCCCCACGTGTTGGGCCGGTTTCAGCAATGCGCCATCCTTCCCCGCGGCACCCGGGGTGCCCGCTGTCATCGCTGCCATAATCCACATCCCTATTGCTCTTCTTGAAATCATCCAGACGTTCCTCAGGTACTCTCAATCTTCAAAGATGCAATCGGATTTGTCAGATCGTGCATTGACTACTGCACGTTCGGCGCGGTACGTGCCGCAGATCGCATGGTCAACTGATAGGAAATTTGATTTTGCGTATCCCCCTCGGGCCTGCGGGCGGCTCCGCCGGGGGGCGGGGGGTTTGCGAGTGTAGCGCCACAGGGGTTCGTACTGCCTGAAGTCGTGTGTATTCAGGACCGTGGACAGGATGTATTCGACACCGGCTCCGCCGCTCAAGTACCATTGCCACAACTGGCCTTTGCGTTGCCATTGCATTCCGCCCTGAGCCACGACGCCCGTACGGTAGCCTTCATCATCAGACGTCCGTGTCATCTCAAGCTCATCACCCATCAGAGCCAGAGGCCTGCCGGCCTTCGCAGTGGCGACTCGCAGGTCGCCCAGCAGATTTGGATAGCGCGGGTCGGGGTAGTCCGTGCGGGTATACGAAGAACGGTACTGAATCGACAGATAATCAATACTCGGGTGGCCATAGAAGTCAGCGAACACCACATCTATGCCGTCGGCCTTTATCCAATTATGGACACCGATCGGGTGGTCATAGGGATCGACAGACCGGACGTAATCTGCAAAAGACTTCATTATGGTGGCAGGCTTGAAGCTGCCGACGCCTTCTTCGCATATGTTCCACATCAGCCCGTTGACATAGCCAAACCTTGCAGCCAGTTCCCGATAGAATAGCTTACGTTCCCTACCCAGCCTGCCGCCGTCAAGCCTGTTCCTGTTGGCGGCCTCCGCCTCGTTGAGCACGACATGTAGGAGTATTCCGTGTTTCTGGGCATGGTCGAATACCATTGCCCATTGGTCCAGCTTGCTGACGTCATAGACCAGATCGTTGCTGGTGCTGGCGAATGGATGGGTGTTCTTGCCGTCGCCCCCAAGGTTCATCGGAAGGAAATAGACGCTGTTGACCTTCTGCGAACCGAGGTAGTTCAGGGCGCCGATGATCCCCTTGCCCTTTCCGTTACGCCATGTCGGATCGCCCGATTTCCAGTCACGCACGTGGCTGGGATAGTCGGTCGTGGCGAACGAACTTCCGCTGGTGGTATTGTCGAAGTCAGAACAGCCCAGGAAATCCTCGGGGCTGTCCGTGCCGCCCTTCATCCAATACTTCCCAGTTCCCGCGAATTGCAGGTAGTGCTTGTCCCGCGCCAGTTGGATCAGCCCTTTTCCGCGGAAGTCGTCACCGGATTTGTTCGATACGCTAACTTTGAAGCTGCCTGACTGGCCATCAAAGTGGGTCGAAGTTCCGGCAGCGCTTGAAACGGCGATGCCCGTTCCCTGTTTGAATGACGCCCGCCAGTTCCATCTGCCGGTTGACGGCGGCGCAAAATGCACGCGCCATTTGCTGCCGCTGGAAGCTCCCGTGTTGCCCGCATCCCCATTGGCGGCGTAGTAGCCGGGAACGGTGTAACTCTTGCCGCCCTGCGTGAAGGTCACGTCCAACCTATAGTCGAGGAATGGGTTGGTGGGGGCAGTCTCGCTGGTGCTCGGGCCGTTAAAGGTCAGCGTGGTCTTGTGCCACTGCCTCAACTCGCCCGATACGGTGACGGCCGAAACCGCCTGTGACATGCCAAGCAGCATCAGGACTGCCATGATCCCCATATTGGAAAACTTCATCAGGCCGCCTCCACGATAGAATCTGGTAACCGTTCATGACTGGCAGAGCCATTGTGCTCGGACTTCCTCGTTTCGGTCTTGTTCCTAGCCGCGATTTCTCAAATAGCCTAACAGTCCGTTTAGAAATGGGGCCGCTCGCAGCAAGGACAGCTTTCTAAACGGGCTGCTAAGGCTGACGACCGTTATCGGTCTCTCTGGTAATTTTACCGCCGATCCCCGAGATCGGCAATGACGTTCTCTGCTGAGTCCAGGGACCATCCGGCCGACTATGCGTGGTATTGCGCGGCAGACCAGTCGAGTAACAGTCGGTAGTTGTTGATTCGCGAAGACACTTCCTATCACCTCCGGGGGCTATTGGGGTCAGGAACTTTTTCTGTGCGTATCGTTGGTCTTTTGGGGTCGGCTTTGGGAGGAGTGGTCGATTCCATGGCGAATCGGACGGCTGGGCGGAATGTTCGCGGTTACCATATGGTCTTGCCATTTCTCCAGGCCGTCGGCTGGTGGGCGGTGGCGGCCGAATCGCTGATGGCGAGTGGCGGATGCTCGATTTCAAATGCCCTGTTGTCCACCCGTGTGCCCATCCTCTCTGCCCGTGGGTTTGCGA
>CAZMBZ010000287.1:0-6675 GCA_964564285.1 uncultured Planctomycetaceae bacterium
TCCAGCTCGACGCTTCTTACCTGCACGGGATACGCGTTGAAGGCCTGCTTGCACTGGCTCTGGCAGGGCGCCGGGCAGATCAGGCCGGTGAACTCGGGGAAGTTGTTGGCCTGGTGAAGTTCTTCCAAGGCCTCCTTCCACTGCTGCTGGTCGGCAAGCTTGAGCCACTGGGGGATATGGCTTTCCAGCGGGCAGCCCATTTCCTGGCAGCGAGGATTGAGGCAGTCCATGCAGGCGGTGTTGGATAGTTCAGCAAGGCCCTTGAGGTACTCGGCGTGGTTTGTCGGCGCGAAGGCCTGGACCTTCTTTTCGTAACGCGCGAGGAAGGCTTTCTCAGTCCGTCGCCAGGTGGGTAGCTTGCGGAGGTATCGCATCTGTCGCAGCACGCGGAGCATCCAGTGCGGTACGGTAAGAGAGTACGGGATTCGGCGGGACCCGACCCGCAAAACCGAGTTAAGGTAATGCTTGTAGCTGACGCGGTCGCCGTTGGTGGGGTGGATGTTGTACTTCTTGCGGTCGCGGGCAAGCTTTTCCGGGCTGGTCGCCAACTCGGCAATGAAGGGGCCATCCTTTATCAGCATGGCCTTGGCGAGGTTATGTACGGCCGCGGCGGTCGCGGCGAAGCCGTCCTCGACGGAGTCGTGGGCGAAAACCTTCCCAACGCCGCCGAGGTACCGCCTGGCGTATTGCATACCGCCCCATCGCATGGCGTCGTAGGTTCGCACGACGATGTCTCGCCGGAGCGTTTCATCGAGCTTGTCGGCCTTGCTGAGCAGTTCCGCCGTCGCGGCGCGGAGTTCGTCGGCGAGGTTCCGCCCTCGTCCTCCGGCGTGGCGACGGATGGTGTTGCGGCACTTTTCCTCGAGCGTTTCCCGCCAGCCGGTGCGCTGCGGCGGACCCTGGAACAGGTCGGACGCGATGACGAGCTTGCGGCCCATGTTGAACGCCAGCAGGTTCTTGCGGAAGTCAGCCTTGATGGTGTCCTTGATCGCCCAGGCAATCGAGTGCATCGAAACCGGGATCTGCCCGCTCTGGAACGCGAAGCCGATCATCATTATGTTCGCGTAGATCTTGCTGCCGAGGTAGACCTCGCATATCCGCGAGATGTTCCGCGCCAGATAGGCCTCCTCGCGGGTGTTGGCCCGGATGACCTTCTCCAACTCGGTGATGTCGAAGTCTTCCTCGCCCAAGATGCCGCGGATGGTCTGGACCTTGTCGGTATTGATCACGGCCGTGGTCCGCTCGCGGCAGGCAATTCGCGTTCGGCCCTTGGGGTCCATGGCACGGGCGGCCTCGAGAATATCGATACCCAGCAGCAGATCCGCCTTGCCGTAGGGGATGATCGCAGTAATCGGCTGCTTGGAAACGTTGTATACTACTTGGCTTATAACTCCGCCGTTGCGGATCGCCAGGCCCTTCTTGTCCAGGAATATTACCGGATAGCCTTCCTTGTGCCCGGCGCGGACGAGCACCTGCGTCGCCACGCCGGCACCCATGCCGCCAACGCCGGTGAGACAGCATCGCCACAAATCACAGGCCGGCTTCTCGGCGGGCTCGGGAATGTTATCGAGGTCCAATTCCGGGATGAGGCTCTTGGGTGGGCGCTTCCGGCGAATGGTGATCTGCTCGAAACTGCTGCACGCGCCCACGCGCATGCAGGCGCCGTCGTTGACGCAGTTCGACAACGAGGTGTCCATCTTTGTGCCGTAATCGGTCTCGACGTGCTTGAGCCCCGGACAGCCCGTCTGCTCGGCGCAGGCCAAGCAAAACCGGCATATCTCCTGGTTGATGCCACTGTGCTGGCTGACAGGCAGGAAGCCCTGCTCGCGCGTAGTCTTGCGCTCGAGGCGACGCTTGCGACGCATCCGCGTGATGCCGCATTCCTTGTCGGCGATGATCACCTTCACGCCGTCTGTGAGGAATGTCTTCTCCAAAAGACGCCCGTACTCGGGGCGCTTCTCCGGGTCTACCCGGATAACCGGCACCTGCTGGGCCGATGGCGTCATGCCGCGAACGATCTCCTCGATGTCCTGCTTGGGAGTCGTATTGCCCAGAATGTCGTAGTCCACACCCGGCGTGGGCTGATGGCCCGTCATGGCAGTCGTGGAGTTGTCCAGGATGATGAAGGTAATGTCCTGGCCTATGTTTATCGCCTGACTGATGGCGATCTGGCCGGAATGGAAAAACGTCGAGTCGCCCAGGAAGGTGACTTCCTTGTTTTTGATAAACGGGTTGATGCCGCTCCCCGTTCCGCCGCCAAGACCCATGCCCGAATAGTCGTGCATAAGCTGAGTCGTCGGCGGGAACATCAGCATCGTGTAGCAGCCCGTGTCGCCGTGGAACAAAAGGTCCACCGGCTTGCAATCGTGCGCCTTGGCCATGTAGTCCGGACGCATGAATCGCTTCTTGATCTCCAGGCACAAACTCGCGCTGTCGCGGTGAGGACAACCAGGGCAGAACGTCGGCAGCCTAGCCGGGGCACTGGACAATTCGCCCTCGGCGGTCGAGTCTATGGTGTGGATCTCGCGATCGAAGGCCTCGTACTCGGCCGGGACGGTCACCCGCTCGCCCGGGGCGCTCACCTCTTTGAACAGCGAGACGAGTTGGGCGATCAATATCGACGGGTGCAGTCCGCGAATCGACGGCAGGCCGGGCAGATTGTTTGGGAATCGCTTGCCCCAGACCTCGACGTTGGCGGCCTCGGCCAGGCCGGACTGGCGGTCGCGGGCGACGATCTCGTGGATCTGCCCTTCCATGAAGCTTCGTCGTTCCTCGACGACGACGATCCGCTCGCACTGGCTCGCGAGTTGGCGGATGAGGACCTCGTCGACGGGATAGCTCATGCCGAGTTTGAGGATCGGGTAGCGTCCAAGCTGGCCCATCTCGTGGAGGGCCTGGACGAGATATCCGTAGGCCAGGCCGCTGGTTACGAATCCAACTGGCCTACGGCTGCCGCTGGCCACTGGGTGTTCGATGCGGTTGAGACCCAGCTCGCGGGCGACGCCCTTGGCGACGTTGAATCGCGCGGCGTAGCTTTCCTCCTGCCACCATGTCTTTGGCGGCAGAAGCACTCGCTTGTCCAGGTTGATCGACCGCGTGGCCAGGTCCACCTTATTGCGAGTGTTGAGGTCTGGGTATTGGTTGGGCTTGCACGTAACGGTCCCACCGCCGTCGGCGAGGTTGGTCGTCAGCAGGAACCCAGCCAGCAACTCGCTGCGCCGCGAGAGCTTAAAGGACAGATCGACGTAGTCCTTGACCTCCTGGAGATTCGACGGCTCGATGACCGGGATGAACAGGTGCCGCGATATAAACCTGCTATCGCACGGTGCCTGGGTTGAATCGCTCCACGGGTCGTCGCCGTAGACGACGATGGCCCCGCCGTCGGGATTCGCCCCGGCCAGGCTCGCCAGCGCCAGCGCATCGGCGGCGACGTGAACGCCCACGCTTTTGAAGACGATCATCGCGCGGACTGGCAGAGTCTGCGTGCCATTGAGAGCTGCTGCGGCAAGGGCTTCGTTATTGTTGATAACGGCCCGGATGCCTTTTTCGTTCAGCAGTTCTTTGATAACGGCAAACGCGTCGAAAAATCCCGCTATCGGACTGCCCGGATACCCGCCGAGGTAATGTACCCCGCCTTCGGTTTCCAAGGCACCCTTCAGCAAGGCCTCGTTGCCGGTGAAGATCTGGGGACCCTCGCCGGTTAGAAATCGCGGCTCAACATTCATAACCCGATATTGTAGAGATTACCCGCCCCTGTCAAAAGTCTTTTCCGCCTCGGATGGCATTCGATCTCGCCGACACGTGGACGCCTACTCCGGCGATGATGCTTCACACTCAGCCACGATCCGGCGGTATTCATCCAGCATGATCCGGTAGCTCTCCGGCGGCATGCCGGCGAAAATGCAGTTCGACGTCGAAAAAATGTACCGCTTGCCCACCCCGCCGCAGGTCATGCAGCTTCGCACCGATGTCCGAATGCGCGCCTCGTCGGCATCCTGGAGCATGTTGCATGCAACGTTGCCCATGAGGATCCAATCCGGGTAGTCCCGGCGGACCTGCTCGATATCCATGTGACCTTGCGGGTCCACCGATTGATACCCGTCGATGCCCGTGGCGTGAATCTGGTCCAAGAGTTGGCTGATGCATCCGTCGGAATGCAGGATCACCTTGCGATCCAGGTCGTGAATGGTCTCGACGATTTCCGCCAGATACGGCGCGACCAACTCCGCAAAGTGCGCCGGCGAGATGAACGGGGCGTCGTTGTAGCCGAAATCGTACGTCACCACGAAGAAATCCGCCCCCGCATCCACCGCCCGGGGGAAAAACGCCTTTGCCCGGTCGCACTTGGCGCGGGCCTCGGCCTGGAGCTCGTCCATACGCTCGTACAGGCGAACCGCGAAGTCCACCATGCCCTCACCGGTGGGCATCCAGAAAACCCCATCGCCTTCATAGGCCGGAACCAACGCCTTGGACCCGAGCGAATTCTTCGTCCGCTCGATCTCCGCCACACCGTATCCGCCCCGCACAGCCGCCCAGCCAAACTCATCCACCAGCCGATGCAGCACATCCAGATCAAACGCCGGACGATCCGCCTTGGCGACGGCAGACCTGTCCATGCCGAACATCGCCTTCTCGATCTGGAACACCAGCTCCCAATGCGGAGGGGTCGCGGGGGTGCCCCCGGAAAGGAGCAACTCGAGCTTCTGTTTGCCGGTCATAACGACCTCTCACCAAAAAAACACGACGTGCCAGCCAGCCCGGGAAATCCCCAGCCAAGCCCAAGGCCGACGACCACCGCCGACCGCGCCGGTCCATAATACCCCCACCCCCGCCAGTAGTCACGCCACAACGCGCCGCCACCAACCCCGCTCGTGACGTCGTCACGCATTCTCCCAACCCGCGCCCTAACCCTTGGTCTTGTCGGCTTTCTCCGCCTCGAGGCGCGCCTTGCGGCGAGACTGGCAATACGCGCGCATGTCGTCCCACTCCATCACGTTGCACCGCTTGGCCCAGGCGTGGTAGAGCTCGGTCAGCTCCTTGACGATCTCCGGATGTTCGCCCGCGACGTCGTTGGTTTCCGTTCGGCCTGCATCCATGTCGTGCAACTCCCACGAGCCATTGCGCTGGGCGACGAGCTTCCATTTGCCGCGCCGAACCGCACGGTTGCCCATGTGCTCCCAATACAACACCTCCCGCCTGTGGGGCTGGTCGGCGAACGTCCCGGCCAGGCTGACGCCTTCGAGCGGCTTGATTTCCTTGCCGTCATAGGTCGCGGGGTACTCGATGTCGGCGATATCAAGAAACGTAGCCATCACATCGGGTAACTGCGCCGCCTGGTGACGCAACTGGCTCCTGGCTTCGATGCCCGCCGGCCAGTGGACGATAAACGGCGTCGCGATGCCGCCTTCATGGACCCAGTGCTTGTAAAATCGGAACGGCGTGTTCGAAACGTTCGCCCATGGCACGCCGTAGCTGGAATAGGTGTCTTCGCCGCCGGGGATGATGTCCGGCGTGTTGCCGAACCGGACCCTGCGCCCATCACGCGTTTCGAGCGTGCCGACGTAGGGGGGTCTCTGCAGCAGTTTCATGATCCAACTGTCACCGCTGCCGAGTTCTTCGGCACAGCCGCCGTTGTCGGCGAGGAACACGATGAGCGTGTTGTCGAATTGACCCGTGTCCTTCAACGTGTCGATGATTCGACCGATGCCCTGGTCCATCCTGTCGATCTGGGCGGCGTAGACCTCCATGCGCCGCGCCTGCCACTGCTTGTGCTCGGCTTGCTCCCACGGGCAGACGCTGGGATCGCGCTCGCTGAGCTTCCAGTCCTCGTGGATGATACCCATGTCGATCATGCGTGCGATGCGCTGGGCGCGCAGCTCGTCCCAGCCGGCGTCGAACCGCCCCTTGTACCTGGCGATATCCTCTTCGTGGGCGTGCAGTGGCCAGTGCGGCGCCGTGTAGGCTACATACTGGAAGAACGGCACATCATCGCGGCCCGCATCGTGCTCGCGGATCTGCCGGACCGCCTCGTCCGAGATGGCATCGGTTAAGAAGTAGTCGTCGCCCTCGGGCTCGATCGCTTCGTTGTTGCGCGTCAGCGTGCGCGGCTGATAGTAGCTGGCCGCCCCCGTGATGATGCCGTAGAAGTCGTCGAAGCCCCGCTGGTTTGGCCAACTGTGTTTGGGGCCGTCAGGCTCGATGTGACCCGTCACGTGCCACTTTCCGGACATGTACGTGGCGTATCCGCCCGGCTTGAGCGCTTCGGCGATGGTCACCGTGTTGGGATTTAGGTCCCCGCGGTAGCCGTCTATATCGTCGTCGCTGGTCATCGCACCGACATCGGCCTGCTGCGGATACAGGCCCGTCAGCAGCGACGCCCGCGATGGGCAGCACCGGGCGGTGTTGTAGAATTGCGTGTAGCGCAAACCGTTCGCGGCGAGCGCATCGAGGTTGGGCGTCCGGACCTCGCCGCCGTAGCAGCCGATATCCGAGTAGCCCATGTCGTCGTTGAGAATCAGGATGATGTTCGGCTTGTTCGCCATGGCAGGTTCTTGCCTTTCTGGTTGCTCGCTATCTGGAGATGTCTATCAGCCCGTTTAGAAAGCTGTCCTTGCTGCGAGCGGCCCGAATGTCTGCGCGTCCGCGTCAGAAATACTCGGCAATGCTAAGGCATTG
>CAZMBZ010000288.1:0-6557 GCA_964564285.1 uncultured Planctomycetaceae bacterium
CGCTAGTCTTTGGCGGCGCTGGCTTGTTGCTCGGCGGTTTTGGCGATGACTTCCTTGCTGATACGCATAGCGCACCAGTCCCGACCGCACATCGAGCAATAGTCGACGTCGGATTCCACATTGTCCCTTCGGCGGATGTCTCGGGCGGCCTCGCCATCGAAGGCGAGGTCGAATTGCTTCTTCCAGTTGAAGTCGGCGCGGGCATCGCTCATGCGGTCGTCCCAGTCGCGAGCGCCGGGCAGTTTTCGGGCGACGTCGGCGGCGTGCGCGGCGATCTTGTAAGCCACGCATCCCTGGCGGACGTCCTCCGGCTCGGGCAGAGCCAGGTGTTCGGCGGGGGTGACGTAGCACAGGAAACTTGCCCCCCAGTAAGCCGCGGCCGTGGCGCCGATGGACGAGGTAATGTGGTCATAGCCGGGGAACACGTCGGTGACGATGGGGCCGAGAACGTAGAAGGGCGCCTCGTGGCAGACCTTCTGCTGGCGGGTCATATTGACTTCGATCTGGTCGAACGGAACGTGTCCCGGCCCTTCGACCATCACTTGTACGCCGGCGTCGCGGGCTTGCAGGACAAGCTCGCCGAGCGTGTCGAGTTCGGCGAACTGGGCTTCGTCCGACGCATCGGCCAGGCAGCCGGGTCGCAGTCCGTCGCCCAGCGAATAGGTCACGTCATACTGGCGGCAGATGTCGCTTATCTCGTCGAACGCCTCGTACATCGGGTTCTCCCGCCCGTTGTGGACCATCCACTTTGCCAGCAGGCTTCCGCCTCGCGAGACGATGCCCATCTTGCGTTTTGCGATGAGCGGCAGGTGCTCGCGCCGCAGCCCGGCGTGGATTGTGAAGAAGTCAACACCCTGGATGGCCTGCTTTTCGATGGTGGCCAGGATGTCCTTGACGGTCAGGTCCTCGACGGGTGTGTTGACGATCATCGAGTACATCGGCACGGTACCGATCGGTACGGACGAATTGGCGATGATGTGCTGGCGGATGTCGTCGAGGTCGCCGCCGGTGGACAGGTCCATCACCGCGTCGGCGCCGTAACGGACTGCCCATTGGAGTTTGAGTTGTTCATGCGTCTTGCAACTGCTCAGCGGAGAAGCACCGATGTTGGCGTTGATCTTTGTCGTGAGCGCCCGACCTATGCCGCAGGCATCCAGCTTGGCCGCTGATGAGTCGGAAGGGGCGAGGTGGCGAATGTTGGCTGGGATTACGAGTCTCCCGGCCGCGACTTCGGCGCGAATGAACTCGGCGTCGCGGTTTTCACGTTCGGCCACGCGTTTCATTTCCGGCGTGATCGTGCCGGCGATAGCTTGCTTGTACTGGGTCATCGGAAACTCCTGTTGCTTAGTCCGTCGGGCCAAGCCGGCGGTGTCGCACTTCATGCGCACAATAAAGGCCGATGCGCGAGAGCGGCCGGAGTTGCGACGAGGCACCGTCGAATTCCGTCCACTTCCCTACGCAACTCGTAGTCGCCTCCGGCACGTGCCGACTGGGCGAAAACTCATTGATCAGGTTCCAAGGGTCTTCTCAGCGGCACCGGTCCATCCGGCAGCGCGCCCCTAGTGAACAAGGTAATCATAGCATGTTATGTCTGGAAAAGAAGGCAATAGATTGCAGGTAATCGGCACCGGGGATTCGAACAAGGGGAGTCGACCGTCGTTTTGTCTTGGCGTCACTCCTGGCCGGTCATGCTTTGCAGTCGGTCGCGGAGTTCGGCGGCGCGTTCGTACTGTTCGGCCTGGACGGCCTGGGCGAGTTGGTCGCGCAGCTTCTTGATGGGATCGACGGGAATCTTGGATTCGACGTCCTTTTCCAAGGCCTTCAGTACTGCGAGTTCGCCAGAATGCGCGATCATCTTTTCGCCGCCGAAAGCGTCGTAGAACGTCTCGATATCGGCAATTCCCTTTCGGGCGGCGGCAAGGGCGGCCTTAAGGCGGCTGCTATCCATGGCGAGTTGGGCCCGGGCGCGTGTACGCATCATGATGATATACGGGCGGTACTGCTCGAGGATGTACTTGTCGGAGTCGTCGTTGGCGCACTTGCGGCAGAAGTCCATCAGGCGAAGGTTTCGCATCGTGTCGCGATCGACCCTTTCGTAGTCGCCCAGCACGAATTCAGCCAGGTAGCGGTGGTAGTACATCACGCCCTCGGCCCGGAGCATCTCACAGGCGGCCTCGTCCAGGGAAAAGCCATCCTCCCCGCCGTTCTCTTCGATGTGCTTCTGATGGAGGTACTCGTGGTAGGCCAGAAGGCTTTCGTGTCCGTGAGGGCGCTCCCCGTCGGGTCGGCCGCTGGCTTCCATCTGGAGCAGGCCCAGGTCGAGGCGGAGTTGTATCTTCTCCTGCCCGTCGGCGCCGACAATGCGACGGGCCGTCACTTCCCCTGGCTTGTAAGCCCACTGTCCCAGGATGTGAGATATGTCCAAGTTCATCTCTCCATCCATTGTATGCCTCCCTGGCCTCGCCGGTCGCTGCTCAGTGGCTGGGCGATCAGAACTTTACGTCGGAAATCTCAACATGGAAGACGGGAGTCTCGCCAAGCAGAACGTTCCTGCCGATCCGATTAACATGTATGAGGCTTGGGAATGTGGCGCCGTTCTTGAGCGATCGGTACTCGTATGTGGTTACCGTACCGGCAGATCCGGGCGAGTCGCCTCCGGCCGTGACGTACTTGAGAATCCCCGTCGCCGAGCCGAAGTAGTACGCGACAGCCATTGAGTTGTCGCCTGTTACACCCACGCGGATGACGGGCAGGCCACCGACCTGGGCTTTCCGTGGGGTGCGAGCTTTCTCCCTGTCGGCCAGCAGGTTGTAGGGTCCGCGGAGCCGGTGCAGCAGCATCGCTAGCGTCGAGCCCATGCGCTTGCGGACCAAGGCGGTATTGGTGCTTGCCTGGGCATCGACGGAGAATGCTCCGCCGGGGCCGGCTGTGGCCTGCCATGTTCCTTGTGGCGTGGCACCGGTGGTGGTAATGCTGTTGGCGGCGAGGTCGACGACCATCTTCTGGCGGTCGGTGTACTTATGGCCATCTTTGTCGTAAGTGGTGACGATGGCAACAAATGAAGCGTTGCCTAACCGCCCGCCAAAAGCCTTGGTCCAGCCAAGGTTTTCTATCGAGGCGGAAACAACATCCGAGGCCGGGCCAATTTTCATGGCTGCCTTGTGATAGTCTACGCAGCCTGACGGGCATGCCGCGGCAAACAAACAAATCAAGCCAAGTCGGACAGTTCGCATTCGTCGCTCCTTCTTACCACCTCTACGCGACCCGGAGGCCAGGCATTGGCCGAAAGCCTCCACAGGAAAGGGCATTCTCGCATCGTCATCCGAAGTTTGCAAGCGCCAACGACAGACAACTGCCCATTGGTGTGCGACATAAATCATGGCATTTTGAGCAGGCTGGCTGTTTCTCTATCGCGAACCCTAACATATCCCTAAAGTCGCTTGCCCCGTCTCGGCTGATGTGACATGATGACGATATGGATGCCAAGGCGTTTCTGCGGGAGATAACTGGCGATTCGCGGTATCGCGGACAGATTGCACACGTGCGCGAGATCGCTCCTCGCCAGGCTCGCTATGAAGAGCCGAAAGACGGTCTCGACGAGCGGCTGCGGTCGCTTCTGCGCCGCCGGAACATCCATAAACTCTACACTCACCAAGCCTCGGCCATCGATTCCGTCGCGGCCGGGCGGGACGTGGTGGTGGTTACCGCCACCGCAAGCGGCAAGACATTGTGCTACAACCTGCCCGTCGCCCAGGCGGTCCTGACCGACCCAGCCGCGCGGGCGATGTACATCTTTCCGACAAAGGCACTGGCTCGGGACCAGTACGGCACGCTGGTGGAGTGGGCGAAAGAGCCGCCCCTGGCTGGCGTACTTAAGCCGGCTGTGTACGATGGAGACACGCCCAGCCACAGCCGCACGAAGGTTCGCTCGGCCGCCAACGTCATCCTGACCAATCCGGACATGCTGCACGTCGGCATTCTGCCGCATCACGGCAAGTGGCACGCGTTTTTCCGCGACCTTCGCTACATCGTCATCGACGAGGTGCATAGCTATCGCGGCATTTTCGGCAGCCACGTTGCGGGCGTGATTCGCCGCCTGCTTCGGCTTTGCGAGCATTACGGCAGCAGCCCGCGGGTGATCTGCTGCTCTGCCACCATCGCCAATCCGCTGGAGCTTACCGAGAAGCTCACCGGTCGGCCCATGACTCTGGTGGACAATGACGGCGCGCCGCGCGGGCGGAAGTATTTCGTCCTGTGGAACCCTCCGCTGCTGGACGACGCCGACGCCGGTCTCCTGCGCCGCAGCGCGAACGTCGAGGCGGTGGAACTGCTGGTCGAGCTTGTCCGACGGCGGACGCAGACGATCGCGTTCACCAAGGCTCGGATCGTGGCGGAACTGGTGTACAAGTACGCGGTCGAGGCTCTGGCGGGCGAGGGCGACCTGGCCTCACGGATCCGGCCGTATCGCGGCGGATACCTGCCGACGGAGCGGCGGCAGATCGAGCAGGAGCTTTTCAGCGGGAGGCTTCTGGCGGTCGCGGCGACCAATGCGCTCGAGCTTGGCATCGACATAGGCGGGCTTGACGCGGCGATTCTGGTGGGTTTTCCCGGGACGATATGCTCGACGTGGCAGCAGGCTGGCCGGGCCGGGCGGTCATCGGCGGACAGCCTAGTCGTGCTGGTTGCTTACGACGACCCGATAGACCAGTACCTTGTGCGGCATCCGGAGTACTTGTTCGGTGCCTCGCACGAGCACGCCGTGATCGACCCGTCGAATCCGCACATTCTCGCGGCGCAGATCTCGTGCGCTTGCTTCGAGAAGCCTCTGACCGAGGCAGATGTTGCGTACTTCGGCCCGGTGGCGATGCAGGTGGCTGAGATCTGCCACGAGGAAGGACAAATGCGGGCCATCGACGGGCGGTATTACTGGTCGATGACGGAGATGCCCGCCCGTCAGGCGAACCTTCGGATGGTGAGCAATGACACCTACGCCATCGCGGACACCTCGGCCGGGGGAAAGGTAATCGGGCAGGTGGACAGCATTTCCGCGCCGGAGTTGGTCTATCCGCAGGCGGTTTACCTGCACGAGGGCAGGAGTTATCTAGTTCATGAGATGGACCAGGCCGCGAAGATAGCGTCGGTCGAGCCATGCGAGGTGGACTACTACACGCAGGCGGTTCTGGCCAGCTCGTGCAGGCTTGGTGAGCCCGCCGACGAGAAACCTTACTTCGACGGTCGGGCGGCCTTTGGCCCGGCGGACGTCACGTGGCAGACCACGGCGTTTCGCAAGGTGAAGTACTACACGATGGAGCTTATCGGCCAGAGTGCGCTGGACCTGGAGCCGCAAACGCTGCCGACGACGGCGATGTGGTGGACTGTCAGCGATGCGATGCGTGAGCGGATGGCGTCGGCGGGGTTCAAGCCCATAGAGGCGTTGTGCGGCCTGCGGAACCTGATGCTCGCGGGCCTGCCTTCGCTGGCGATGTGCGACCGTCGAGACATCAGCGGCATGGTGGACTCGGCCAATCTCGGCTTGCCGACAGTCATCATATACGACCGCTACCCGGGCGGGTTGGGCTTTGCCCGGCAGGGCTACGAGCTGCTCGATTCCTGGCTGGATATGTGCGGGCGGATCGTCCGTGAGTGTCCGTGCCAGAATGGCTGTCCCAGTTGTGTTGGCCTTGCCAACCTTCGCCCGCCGCTTCATGGCGACCCGGACATTTTCGGCCAAATGCCCGTGCCGGACAAACAGGCAACCAAGATGCTGCTGGATTTGCTCAGAGAGGCCGGTGCCTAAGAAGGTTCATCCATGGGGCAGGTTGCTGCCAGGGGCAAGCGGAAGAGAAACACGCTGCCGCCGTCAGGGCGGGACTCGGTGGAGATCTTTCCGCCGTGGATGTCGATTATGCGTTTGCAGATCGACAGGCCCAGGCCCGTGCCGTCCTGGAAGGTTTTCTTGGCCTCCGGACTGCGGTAAAACTCCTCGAACAGGTGACGTCGGGCTGTTTCGCTCAGGCCGATGCCCGTGTCGGCAACTGTCAGCACGGCCCAGGATTTTTCAATGCGGACCTGGACCTCGATCTTTCCACCGGCCGGGGTGTACTGGATGGCGTTGGTGACCAAGTTTATGACGACCTGCTGGATGAGTTCCTCGTCGGCTGTAACGGGGGCCGGGTCGACTCGGGCGGACAGGTCAAGGTTTGCCGTGTTGGCTTGGGCGCGGAAGAGTTCCACGACCTGTTCGGCCAGTTCGTTGAGCGCCAGGTAGCTGACGTTCAGCACGTCCTTGGGTGCCGCGCGCAGACGGGCGTAGCGTCGCAGATCGTTCACCATTTCCATGAGCGCCTTGGACCGCAGGGCCGCCCGCTTCATCAGGCGCTGCTGCTGGTCGGTGAGCTCGGCTGCGGCGTCCTGGCCGATGGCGTCGAGGAGGGAGACAATCGCCGCAAGGGGAGCTCGCATCTCATGCCCGGCCTTGCGCATGAAATAGCTCTTGGCTTCATTGGTGCGGTGAAGGCGGCAGTAGGCGCTTTCCAACTCGTTCTCGCGCTGGCGCA
>CAZMBZ010000289.1:0-6544 GCA_964564285.1 uncultured Planctomycetaceae bacterium
GGTTATCATTTGCGGCGTGGCGCTTGTGGCGATGGTGGTCAGCAGCGTGGTGGCGTTTTTTGTCGAAGGGCAGATCCGCGAACTATTAGGGAGACAGCAATTGCAGCATAAAATCGCCAGGCTGAAAGGGCACGTTATTGTGTGTGGCTATGGGCGGGTTGGCAGCATGGTGGTCGACAAGCTCAAGCAATCCGGCCGCGAGGTCGTGGTGGTGGATCAATCGCCGGATGCAATCGCAACCGCCCGCCAAGTGGGCCTGCTCTACGTCGAGGGAGACGCCCAAGAGGAGGATGTGCTCGAACATGCCGGAGTTAGCCGGGCTGAGTCGCTCGTCACAGCCCTGACAACCGACGCCGATAACGTCTTCGTTACACTTAGCGCCCGATTCGCCAACGCCAGCCTGCGGATTATCACCCGCGCCCAGCAAGCGTCTTCCGAGAGCAAACTTCGCCGGGCCGGCGCCAGTCGAGTCGTGTGCCCCCAGGCCATTGGCGCCAACCGCATGGCACAGGTGGTTCTTCGCCCGGCCGTGGTGGATTTCACGGAAATGGCCCAGACCGGCGACGAGTTGGCTGTCGATCAGATCAAACTCGGCCCCAAGTCGCCCCTGGCTGAGAAGACGCTGCTCGAGTTGCAATTGCCCAGCCGCTTCGGCGTACACGTGGTAGCCATGCAGCGACAGGGTGGCCAGAGAGTCTACCAGCCCCAAGCCGACATTCGCCTGGAGGTTGGTGATACCATCATCCTGGTAGGGCGAGCGGGGGCGGCCCAGGCGATGGAAGAACTCGCCATAGAAGAGCAACTGCCTCCGGCGACGGAAGAATAAGTTACCCCTGCGCCAGGCCGCGGTGTTGCGCGGGCCTGCTTTCGTCACACATATCGCATGAGCGCCATGGCATGGAACGGTCGGCCCTGGGCTATGTATTTGCGTTCGAAGTTCGTGCCGACCAGCTCATTTTTCTCGCCGGCCATCTTTGGCATGGGTACCCGGGCGAAGCCGGGCGCGTCGCCAAGCACACGGCCGATGTGCTGGAAATATCCCGCGTGGTCGGTCACCACTAGCAGTTGCCCGCCAGGCAGGAGGATGCGCCTGGCCTGGTCGATGAAGCCTGGCTGAATCAGCCGGCGGCGGTGGTGTTTGCGTTTGGGCCAGGGGTCGGGAAAGTAGACGTGAATCCGCCACAGGCTCCTGGCTGGCAGGCAGTCTTTCACGAACGCCCCGGCGTCGGCGCGGAGCATGCGCACGTTGTCCAGCGCGGCCCGGCGGAATCGGTCAGCCGAGTACAGGCAGTATGCTCTCGCCCACTCGATACCGAAGAAATTCAGGTCGGGTCGCCGGCGGGCCCTTTCCAGCAGAAACGTGCCCTTGCCGGTGCCGATCTCCAACTCGATGGGCCTGTCGTTGTCAAAGAGGGCGTGCAGGTCGACCGGGCCGCGCGCGACGGATTCCGCGAGCAGCACACCGGATGCATCCCACTTGTCGCTCTGGCCGTGGGCGAGATGTTTTGGCGATCCACTTCTCATGCCCGGGAGGATAGACGTTCGCGGCGGCGTTTTCAACCGCGTCGGTCGGCGGCATCGTCGGCACAATCCTGGCAAGAAGCTTGCGGACTGCCTGGTGGCGCGGATAATGGACAGTCTAAATTGACAGGCGTTCAGGGCGAAGCGGTTGTGCGCCGCGACTCGCCGCAAACAGAAAACGACAACGACCGATTCACACGGCACAGAAGGAGACAACCATGAAGCTTGGCGTTATGGGAGCACTGTTCGGCGGGATGAAGTTCGATGACGCACTGGACTACTGCCAGAAGGTTGGCCTCGACTCGTTCGAGTTGCCGGCCGGAGCGTATCCGGGCGACCCCTGGAACCTGATCGGCATCACCAAGAGCAAGAAACGCCTCAAGGAACTCCAGGACAAGGTCGCCGACCACGGGCTGACCATCCAGGGCGTTGCGGTTCACGGTAACCCGGTACATCCCGACAAGAAGATCGCAACCGATCACACCAAGGCGATGGCAAGTGGCATCGAACTGGCTGCGGCGCTCAAAACCGTCGTCGTCAGCTTCTCCGGCTGCCCGGGCGGCTGCAAGACAGACAAGACGCCCAACTTCGTGACCTGCCCCTGGCCTGACGATTTTGCCCAGGCGGCGGACTACCAGTGGAACGAGGTGCTGATCCCGTTCTGGACGAAGTGGAACAACATCGCCGCCAAGGCCGGCACGAAGATCGCCTTCGAGGCGCACCCGGGAATGACGCTGCATAACCCCGAGGACATCGTCCGCCTTCGCAAGGCTGCGGGCAAGTGCCTGGGCGCGAACCTCGACCCCAGCCACTTCTTCTGGCAGGGCATCAACCCGATCGAGTCCGCCAGGTACCTCGGCGAGAACAAGTGCATCTTCCATGTCCATGCCAAGGACTGCTCGATCGATCCGATCAATTCCGGCATCACGGGCAACCTGGACATCAAGAGCTACGGCGACGTCAAGAAACGCGCGTGGGTCTTCCGCACCTGCGGTTATGGCCACGGCGATGACTTCTGGAAGCCGTTCATCTCCATGCTCCGCCTGTACGACTACGATGGCGTGATCAGCATCGAGCACGAGGATTCGCTGATGAGCACCAACGAAGGCTTCGAGAAGGCTGTTGAATACCTCAAGCCCATCATCCTCCGCGAAAAAGCGGGTGCGGCCTGGTGGTTCTAGTAGCTCCGCAGTAGAGATATTGAACGACTTGGCAGCCCGTTTGGAAACGCATCTGCAGCCATAAATCGCGTTCCAGACGGGCTGTCAGGCCAATTGGGGGTACATCGATATGGTTGGTAAGAGACTCGTTGGCGTAAATGTGGCGCTTGCAGTGATGTTTCTTACGCTTGGGGTATTGGTCGACGGCAATGGAAGAATCCTGGGTTTGAGCGAAGCTTGGTCCGCGATACTGACATTGGCGATATTGATACCAGCTTGGTGCGCGGCAGGCGTTCTCATAGCAAAAGGTGATGGTTGGCAACGAGCATTGGGGATCGTGCTGGCATTGCTGTATTTCGTCTTGTTGTTACCGATAATCATGCCATTCTGACGCAGACGCGCAGGAATCCAGGCCGCTTGCAGTAGAGATAGCTTGCTAAACGGGCTCATAGGCCAGCAGCATGGCTTCCCGGATCTCTGAATGCGGTTTCCTGCTTTGAGGCTTCTGAAACATGCGAGCCCCATCGGCCGCGTTGTTAGAACTCCGGTTCCAGCTCCACGCCTTTGCCTGTGCGCTGGGCTTTGCGGGCGAGTTCGTACGCCTCTTGATATTGCTTGGCAACGATGTCCCACGAGACCACGTCGTCGAGGTATTGCTTGAGGCTCTCGCCCATTCGCATGCGGGCGTCCTCGTTGCAGGCCAGTTCGACCACCTGCTGCTTCAGCATGCTCTTGGTGGTGAACATCAGGCCGCCGCCACTCTCTAGCGTCTGGGCGGTCAGGCCCTCCATCGGAGCCGTCGTGATATACGGCTTGTTCAGCGAGATGATCCGAGCCAGCGTGCCGGACTGAGTCTCGTCGGTGCTCGGCAGAACAATGAAGTCGCACAGTGCCATCATCCTGTAGTAGTCATCCCCGCGCGGTACGAACTCGTAGTAGTGGGCCAGGCCCTTCTGCTCGAGAAGCTCCACCTGCGACTTGTATAGCTCATAATCCTTGCGGTGGTTCGGGTCTCTCATTGTCCCAGCCGCCAGGAGATCCCACTCCTGGCCGGTGCGTTCCTTGATGGCTTTGGCGATCTCTTCCCACATGCCCGTGAGAATATCCCACCGCTTATTGGACTGTATCCAGCCGATCAGTCCCACAAGGTGGTGCGAGAAGTTTGGCAGCTTGTCGAAACCTAGATCCTTGCGCAACTGGACCACTTCGGAGAGGCTCCAACGCTTGTCAGGGCGCGCGCCGTGAGGCACGACCATCACGTTTCGCGGCACGGGCCAGCCCCGGCCTGTGAAGTTCCAGTCCAGGCGCCATTTCTGATAGTGGCATTTGAAGAGCACCACGTTGGCTCGCTGGCAGAGCTTGAAGACGAAGTCGGCCTCGAAATCCGTAAGCCTGCCATGAACCGTGTGAGGCTCGATAACCGTGGGCACGTCGGCAATGGCGTCGAGCAGATCGAGGAACCCCTCGTTGCCGTCGCCGTGGCCTCGCTCGTCCTGGTAATTGTACAGGCCATACTCGTGCTCGAGGTGTACGGCGTAGGGCTTTAGCTCGTGGATCTTCTCAGCCACGGGTCGCCACCAGCGGCGGTCAGCCAGGTCAATCAACGGAAACACACCGTCGCCTTCACCGTCGGTATGGCTGATGACAAGCACGTCTCGTTTGGGGTGGTGCTTGCTGATAAACTCGCGTGCTTCTTCACAAAACGTCGCGATACCGCACAGACGCGGCGGGTAACTGCTTACCATTACTATCGGGTTCGGCATACTCACTAGCCCTTTCTTGCGGGGCGGACACCTTGTCCTTAGGCCCCGGGTGGCCAAATCCTGGCCGCTCTATGTGTGTTTCATCGGCTTACAGGTCCGTTGGAGTTTGGCCCAAATGCAGGTTCTTGTCCGGCGAGGCACCGATTGGACTTGCCGTCACCGGCCTTAAAGCGGCAAGAATCGCCGGCGCTGCCGCATGACATTATTGGTTTTGCGCGCCGTTGTCGCCGCGTCGTAGCGCCATACATCACCCATTCCAATGCGTTTGTGTTGTTCTCGCCCAAATGAAGTTTGAACACGTTCCGGTGGTTATATGGCAATTGCGGTGCTAGAATGTACGGAAGTAGCCATATGTAGGTAAGGTTACATATCGTATCGGCCATCTACAGGAGATGAATATGCCCCGCAAAGCCTCTACCATGAGTATCCAGGAATTGCGCCGTTGTCTTATTGTCCAAGAACGCGAAGTGGCTCGGCTGCAACAGCAGCGAGCGAAACTCATCACAGAACTAGCCAAGGTGGACCAGGCCATTGTCGCCGCCGGCGGATCACTCGACAAGAAACAGGTCGCCAAGATCCGCGCCCCAAAAACCGCTGCCTCGCCAGGCCGCAAACGCTCAACCGGCAAGCCGCTGATCGAGTATCTTCTCGCTGTCCTCAAGGGCTCGCCAAAGGGTATGAGGGTTAAGGAAGTCATGAACGCCGCGGCAAAGGCAGGCTACGTTTCCCGCAGCAAGGACTTCTACGGCATCGTCGCGACGGCCCTGCGCGAGGGGCTGCAGTTCAAGAAGATCACTCGCGGCATCTACGCACTCAAATAGGCGAACCCCTCCGTGCGACCGGCGCTGCCAGAGAAGTGTTTCGCCCGGACCGTGTGGAAATACGCCACAGACTTCGCCAGGCTGGCGATGCGCCAACTTGGCGAAGTCTTTTCATTTTCCAACGCCCGTTCTTCATCTTGACATTTTAAGCACCACCCGCTACATTACTCAGCCTGAAGGGCCGTTAGCTCAGTTGGCTAGAGCGCCTGCTCGACACGCAGGAGGTCACTGGTTCAAGTCCAGTACGGCCCAGTTATAAACCCCTGAGAAATCAGGGGTTTATGTTTGCGCTAAAATAATGTGCGAAATTATCGGGAATAAGACGCCGCAGAATCGCCGCAGAATGGCGGTCATTCTTGCTCCTTTCGCGGCCTTCCCCGCCTACGGACCTCGTCACCTTTTTCGAGAACGCGGTCGAGTTCCGCTTTTTTGAATACCAGCCGGCCGCCGATTTTTGTGGGCCTCAACGATCCTTTCTTGATCAGCCGCTGCAGTGCCATGTCGGGGCGCGAAAGTTCGAGACGGTCCAGGCCGAGGTAGATGATCGCCTCGTTCGCCCAGAATTCCTTCTGGCCGGCAAAATCTTTTCGAGGTCCTTCCGCCCCCTCAATCTTCGTCTTCGCCGCAGCTGCATCGCCACTCCATCCTGTCATCGTTCGTGCTTGCAGATCTTGCTTCAGCCCTGCCACCTCCGGATAACTTTCAGCGTCGCTCCTCTCCGGTGGCACTGCGACTCCGAAACGCCTGAACACGCAGCTCAGGATCAAGTCGCACTGCTGAGCGAGCCAGCCGAGATCTCGATCAAACGAATTGCGCCCGTCCCGGCGGGCATCCAAACCATTCGCAGGCACTGAGGGTGCGGGCATTGGCTTCGGGTCTGTGAGCGAAAGCGGCAGTCGGTCCTGGTCGAGCTCGGACAGGCCTACAGCTCCCCTGAACTCATTCTCGGCTTGGAGGTCGCTCAGGTCGTGAGCGGCGAGGTCTTTCAGCACGGAGTTGACGAAGCCGACACCAAGCCGCGGCGTTACCCGGTAGCAAAAACCTGCAAGCTGTACACCAAGCCGGCCAACGTCCAGGGCGTTCATTGACCCGGTGAACTTCATCATCGCGGAATCCAGGACGCTGACGGCCGGGATTGCGACCTGGTATGCCGCATCCTGTTCGAGAAAGAGCCGGGGATGAAACGGCCCGTCGTGATTCTGTGACGGATCGTCCGGAAACTCATCGAGCTCTTGTTGCGTTCTGCGCTGGGCTTCTCGTTCATTCGTTCCATCTGCGG
>CAZMBZ010000290.1:0-6543 GCA_964564285.1 uncultured Planctomycetaceae bacterium
CCGATGCTCGCGCCCATGCAAAGCAGTGTGTCCATGGCGCTGTATGGCGGCAGGGCGCCGAGGGAGTAGCAGCCGATGTCGCCGGCGACGAAACAATCGCGGTCTCGAAGGGCCTCGTAAACCTTGCGGTGCGGACAGCCCGGGCAGAACTGCGGGGCCGTTCCCTTGGGCGGGTCCGGCTCGGGCGAGGTGTCGCTGGCGATGATGCGCCGCACGCGATTGACGTTGAGTTCGCCGAAGCGGTACATGGCCGGCTTGGCCTGGACGTCCATGCCCGCCGCCAGCAGGTCCGAAGCCAGAATGTTCTCGCCCTCGTCGATCACGATGCAGCGGTCCACCCCGGCGACGAATTCCCTCAAGGCATTTATCGGCAGAGGGTAGCTCATGCCAAGCTTAAAGACGCTGGCGTCTTCGGCGACCTCGCGGACATGCTGGTACGCGATGCCGCTGGTGATTATGCCAAGTTCCCGCCCGCCTTGGACGATCTCGTTTAGCTGTCCCCGCTCATTCCATTCGGTGACGGCGGCGAGTTTGTCCCGCAGGCGTTTGTGGGCGGGACGAGCGAAGGCGGGAATCATCACTCGCCTGGGTATGTCGTGTCGGAGCTTCGGCTCGGCGGGTTTGGGCGGTGCCGTGGTCGTCGGAGTAACGATGGCCTTGGAGTGACACGTGCGGGTGGTCATTCGCAGGAATACCGGCGTGTTGAACTTTTCGGAAAGCTCTATCGCCCGGGCGAAGAAGTTGTAGGCTTCCTGGCTGTCGGATGGCTCGAGCATGGGGATGCCCGCGGCCCGGGCATAGTAGCGATTATCCTGCTCGTTCTGGCTGGACGCCATGCCGGGATCGTCGGCCGTGATGATCACCAATGCCCCGTCCGTGCCCGTATAGGCCAGCGTGAACAGCACGTCGGCGGCGACGTTCACTCCGACGTGCTTCATCGTGCAGATTGCGCGAGCGCCGGTCATGGCAGCGCCGACGGCGACTTCGGCGGCGACTTTCTCGTTCGGCGCCCACTGGGCCCGGCCTCCGAAGCCGCTGAAGCTCTCGAGTATCTCCGTCGATGGCGTACCCGGGTATCCCGTGCCAAGGGCGACGTGATGGTGCAGGGCGGAAAGCGCCACGGCCTCGTTGCCGCTGAGCAGCAACCGATCAGCAGTAATATCCAACATCAAACTCCTCGCGTGCAGCTGACGGACCGGAAAGCCTCCAGAGCCCGCCGCACAACTGAATCACAAATCATCCAGTTTACCCGCGAAGCATGAATTTGACAATAATGGGTTTTCTGTCAACAGTGTCCGAGGGGCGAGCCAATACGCACCTGGCGATGGCTAAACCGGCGCATGGCCCACGGATGATCCGCCGTCCACATAGAGGTTCTGGCCGGTGATGAAGGATGCCTGCTCGCTGAGCAGGAACACGATCGCCGCGGCCACTTCTACCGGCGGGGCGACTCGCTTCATCGGGACGTTGTTGGTGTATCGCTGGCGGCTTTCGCTGCCGGGGGGGTTGTTCGTGCGGAAAAGCTCCGTATCCGTCGGGCCGGGCGATACGGCGTTCACCGTGATGCCGCTCTCGGCCAGTTCCAGAGCCCAAGATCGCGTGAAGCTTACCAGCGCGCTCTTGGCGGCGGCGTAGCTTGTGCGGAACGGCACGCCCGCGACGACCAGGCTGGCGATGTTGACGATCCGACCGTAGTTGCCCTCGAGCATCGACCCCAGCACCGCCTGCGTACACTGCAGCGCGACGCGAAGGTTCAGGTCGAACACTTCCTGCATCTCATCCAGCTTCACCTCCGCCAGCGGCGCGGGCCTGACCAGGCCGACGTTGTTGACCAGGGCGTCGATCTTGTATCGCCCGGTGAAGTCCTTCAACGCCCGGGCCGTCGCTTCGCGGTCGGCAAGGTCCACGGCGATGTACTCGCCCGGAAAGTCGCTCACCTCGCTGCGGGCCATGCCCAGGACGGTCTGGCCGGAGGAGGCGAGCATCTCCGCTGTCGCTCTGCCGATACCTTTGCTGGCGCCTGTTATCAGCGTTACGTGCTTGTCATTCATAAAACCATTCCTTTCGCCGTCATCGGCGGCCCGGCGGGAGACGTACCGACCCGGGGCCGTGCGAACATAGACATCCGCCAATCTGATAGCAAGTTGAAATCGCGCCCGGCTCGGCTGCGTTCTGCCGAGTAGACAATGGCGACGGCGCCATGCAAGGAGCGACTGGGGTTTCGTTGGATGTCGGAAAATGTATGGTCGACGATAAGCGGTCCTGGGATGATTTCGTCGGGCTTTTCGGCGACGTGAACTGCCCTGCCGCGGCCAGTCCGCCCGCCATCACACCAGATCGCAGGCTTCCGGGGGCATCCAGTGGGCGTCTTTGTCCAGCCACTTCACGTTGCAGCCCAGCGGGTTGGTAAGCTCGATCGGCGGGGTCTGCCCGGCCAGGAGGGCGTCCAGGGCGTTGCGTAGGTCGTGCTGGGTGGCTTTGGTTTGGTCGTATGGGTTGTCGTCCATTCTGCCGGTGTATCGCAGTCGTCTCTGCGCGTCGAAGGCGTAGAAATGCGGTGTTCGAAGCGCGCCGTACGCCTTGGCTGTCTCCTGGCTTTCATCGCGGACGTATGGGAACTCGAAGGCCTTCTCGCACGCCCGGTCCTTCATCTTCTCGAACGAGTCCTCCGGGTGGTTCTTGTCCTCGTTGGAGTTGATGACGATCATCGCCACGCCCTTGGGCTTGTAGTCTTTGTACAGTTGGATCATGCGATCTTCCGAGCCGATAGCGGCCGGGCAATGATTGCAACTGAAGACCACGACGAGAATCCCGGCCTCTTTGAAGCTGTCGAGGGAATACTGCTTGTCGTCCACACCGGGGAGGTTGAAGTCCGGCGCGGCTGCGCCAAGTTCTAACGTGAATGCCATTGGATGTCCTTTCCGCAACTTCGTGCTCAAGAAGGCCGCCACGCGTGGGCGGCGTTACCTATCGATTTTCACGCTGACGGGCTCGCTCGCTGTCAGCTCCATCCATATCACCAGTGCGTTAACGCCATTGGCTCGCGGGACGACGCCTTGGCGAACGTCCATGGCCTTGGTTGGCGCCTTGCCGTTGACCTCTATCCTGGCTGGCTCATCAGCGCCCCAGTTGTCGATAACAATCGCCGGGTTGAAGGCTGGGCTTTGCCCGCTCGCGGCGATGGTCAATTGTAGGCTCTTAACATCGCCCGATGCGCGCTGGACGACGTAGGCTCGTTGGTTTTGGTCGAAACTTGCGGTCGCGTTGACGCCGGCGGTGATGGGTGGGGCGTTGACGAAGGATTTCGCCAGCGTCAGCAGTTTCTCGGCCGGCAGATTGCTCAGCCCTTCCAGGAGAACCTTTTCCTCGTACGTGCCCTTGTCACCGAACTTGTGCGAGTCGTCCCAGTAGATGTGCGTCAGCGAGCTGTGAGCGGTGCGGTCGGGGTAGTGGACAAACCGCCCATCCGAGGGAATCTGGGCGACGGGCCAGTGGTTCCACGCGGGGAAGACCGAATACGGGTTCGGCCCGCGACTGCTGTACACGTTGCCGCCCGTAATGCGGGCGATGGCGTAGGGATCGTACTCGGCCTGCATGTTGGCCACGTGCATGATGACGTCCGTGTAGTCTACCTTTTTCGGCGGCGCGTCGATCCAGTCGTACTTACGGATCTCGCCGCCGGCTGTGCCGACGATCAGTGCCGGTTTGGTTTCGACGACCTTCTCGGGATGCTGTTCGGGGCCGAAGATGGCCATTGATTCATGCCACTCGTGGCTGTGCGTGGTGCTCATGTAAATTCGCATTCGTTTGGCGACCGTGCCATCCGGGTAGATCGTCATGTACCAGTCGCACCACTCGCCCCAGCCGGTGTCATCATCCCAGTTTTCGGCGTAGATCTGGTAGCCCACGTTGCTAAGCGGGTATCGCCACTTGAGGACGACTCTCGCTGGGCTTTGCTCGATTATCTGCACGCGTCCGAAGACCATCTTCTTGTCGGACATCGGCTCGCAGCAGCCTCGCCACCACGTCTCGTTGAACTCGTTGGAGTACCATCGACCGTTTTCGGTGACCATCATGGGTATATACCCCACGCCGTGCCACAGGACGTATCGGCCCGGCTGTTTGTCGAAGGTCACGACGATGTCCGGCTGGCCCGACATGCGGAACATGCTGTCCCAGCCCTGGTCGAATTTCAGGTTGGTGAAATGCGCGCCGAAGTTTTTCCAATCGGGGTCGCCGGCGGGCAGCACGCGGCGGTTCATGTTTGGCCTGCTGCGCTGGGTTGCTGTCGGTGCCAGTGCCTTGCAGGCGGCGGCTATCTGATCGGCGGTCAGTGCCCTGTCCCAGATGTGGACCTCGTCGAGCATTCCATCCAGCGAGAAGGGGAACTCTCCGAATGGTTTGCCGACCGGCCAGCGTGTTTCCATCGGCGGACCCTGACCGATCACCACGGGTTGGTCGGTGGCCAATTGGATGGTCTTGCCCTTGGGCACCTCGGCCGAGGCGACTGGCTTGCCATCGACGTAGAGCGTCATCGTCCCGGCGTCCGTGTCGATAACGCCGACGAGGTGCGTCCATCGAAATCGCGGGATGCGGTGCTCGGCCTGATTGGCCGTAAGGACGCGCTTGGCGCCGTCGATCATAGCGGCGATCGTCGGCTTGCCATCAGCGTCGATGCCCAGGAAGTAGCCTTTGCCTTTGTTGATAACGTTGCCCTGTTGCACGACGGCGGTGTAGTTCCACGGGTAGGCGGCGATGGCGATCCACCCCTGGAGCGTGACCTGTCGGGCGATCTTCGGCGCATTGGCGGGCGGCAGGGCTACCTTGGTGGTGTACCCGTCCAAGAGCAGCGCATGTCCAGAGACACCGGCCCGCCAGATGGCGGCGTGACCCTGGATATCGCAGGCGGTGCCGGTGACTGACTCGGCGGCGGTGCGCCCCGTGCCTTCATCGAACGACCAGCTAAGCGCCGGGGCCGGCGAAGCGGGGGGCGACTTCCTGGGGCTGGCCTTGACGGTGCCGGCCGAGGCTGCCTGGAAGTTCATCAGCGCAAGGGTTGCCTGGCGATCCGCGTCGGTGGCCTGGAGCGGTTCTATCCCATCATCGGCGAGCTTGAACTTGGACACCTTTACGCGAGATGTGTCATTCCATGATTCGATATCCGGACAGCCCGGCCTGACCGCGCGAACGACCGTGCGATCTGGCGTAACGATGAAATACTCATCGACGAACTTGGTCTGGTCGGGCATGTTTTTCAGGCCTACGTCGGCTGGGAACTCCGTCAGATATCGCCAGTGGATCACCACGCGATTTGGCGATGATTCGATGATGGTGGCGCGGGTGTGGCGGTTGATCTTGTCCGGCCTGTGTTTCGGTCCGTCGCCGCTGCGCGGGACAAGTTCCTCGAAGGACCACTCGCCCTTGCCGGACCGCCAGTAGGGCAGATAGCTGCTGCCTCGCCAGAAGACCAATTCATCGGGCGAATTGTCGAATTTGACCATTACATCGGCGTTCTCGTCGGTTCGGCTGAAACGGTGCCACTTCTCATCGACGTTCTTGCGGGTGTAGTAGGCACCGAAGACGTATTTCGAGGCGATGCCCTTGTCTTTCCACGGGTTGGCTTGTGGATCGAGCGGCTGCTTGTAGACCTCCGAGGCGGCGTGGGATTTCTTGGGCTTGGGCGCAGCGTCGGCGGGGGCGGCACCGGTTACAAGGATCATGCACATCAGGCAAGCTGTCGCGGCGATTATCATTTGGCTTGGCATAGGTCAGTTCCCGGATAGAAGGTTTTCGCTCAAGTGTTTTCCGGCAGCGCCGTCGCACCTGAGTTTCGCGATAGTCACAGGCCAGCAAGAAATGATAGTAACGCCGGCCCGGCTTGCAGGCCAGAGATTCCGCACCTCATCGGTAGCCTCGGCAGAGGCTGCTAAGATTGTCCTGCGGCGGCATACCTTCTTGACCGGCCGGGGCGTCCGGGATAGAGTGCTCTTCGCGGTTCCCAGCCGGTACTCGCCGGGGCCGACGCAGTTGCGCCCGTAGCTCAGTTGGATAGAGCGATGGTTTCCTAAACCATAGGCCGTGGGTTCGAGTCCCGCCGGGCGTAGTTGTTGCAGGGTAAGGATTTATGATGAAACGACAGGAGCGGAAAAAAGGGGTTGCCACGGTCGGTGCCACGGTTGGACGGGCGGGTAAGGCCTCTGGAGTGGTCGGTCAGAGTTTGGCGCCGCATTCCTGGCAGAACTTGGAGTCTTCCTCGTTTAGTTTGGCGCAAGCGGGGCACTTTATCATGATTACTCTCTCGATGATCTTCTCCGGCCCGGGCCTTTGGGCTGAGCCGAGGGATATACCGCTTTCGTCGAGTGCGTCCTTGACCATTCCGCCGGCCATGCGACTGTAGGGTTCGAGGTCTTCGCGGGCCTGCTTCGGGTCGAGCACCGCGCCGGATCCGGCCAGGCCTCGCCGGCCGACGCCCATGATAATGCCGCCGAGTATGAGCAGGCCCATTCCGCCGAACGCCCTGATCGCGCTGGACCTGGCGTTATC
>CAZMBZ010000291.1:0-6472 GCA_964564285.1 uncultured Planctomycetaceae bacterium
AAAGCTCTTACCGACGGCCCGCACTACAATTACAACGCCTGCTGGCTGCCGGATGGGGGGATCGCATTCCTGTCGACCCGCAAGAGCCAGTTCGCCTATTGCTGGACGAGCCCGGTGGGGATAGTCTATCGCATGAACGCCGATGGCACGGGCGCGCGGAGGCTTTCATCCAACTATCTGAACGACTTCACGCCGTCGGTTACTAACGATGGTAGAATAGTTTACGGCCGATGGGAGTACGTGGATCGTCCTGCGATTCCCATTCAGAGCCTCTGGATGCTCAATCCGGATGGCACGGGCCTGCGGGTGTTTTACGGCAACCGGGTGCTGAGTCCGGCGACGTTTATCGAGCCCCGGGCCGTGCCGGGCAGCGATGCCATTCTTTGCATAATGACTGCCCACAACGGGCCTTGCCGCGGTGCGATCGGCCTGATCGACCCCATCCACGGCGACAATGCTCAGGAATCCATCCGCAATCTGACGCCCGAGGTGAATATCGGCAAGGTGGATAAGGGCAGCGGCAATGGCGTCCGCGGGCCTTACGAGAGCCCGTATCCGTTGGGTGGGGAGTTGTATCTGGTGAGCAAGGTCGGGACGATTCAACTGCGGGATTTCGATAGTACAAAACAAGTTACGATCATCCCGGCCGAGGGGAAACTGGGTTTCTACGGCGCCCAGCCGCTGCGCGCCCGGCCGAGGCCGCCGGTGGTGCCAAGTTCGCTGCCGAAGAATCCCGGGCAGTGGGCGACGCTGTACCTCCAGGACGTCAAGAACGGCATGGGCGACACGGTTGGCAGAGGCGAAGTCAAGCGTATAGCAGTAGTTCAGGAGATCGAGAAGCCCGGTTTGGCGCAGGTCAATAAGCGGGCGTTTGGTTTTCAGTTCCCGGTGGTGTCGTGCGGGGCGACGTACGCGCCGAAGAAGGTTTGGGGCTACGCGGATGTTGCGCCTGACGGCTCGGCGGCGTTCAAAGTGCCGGCCGGCGTGCCGATTTACTTTATCGCATTGGACGCTAACGGTATGGCCATCCAGCGGATGCGCAGCTTCACGCACTTGATGGGCGGTGAGACGCAGGGCTGCATCGGCTGTCACGAGTCGCGGACTTCCACCAGCCGGACCAAGGGTCATCCATCGGCGTTTCGCCGCGAACCTCAATCGCTTACTCCGCCGGAGTGGGGCGTTTACGGTTTCGGTTACGCCCAGATAGTCCAGCCGGTGCTGGATAAGCACTGCGTCCGCTGCCACAACGCCGACGATGCGCCGAAGGGCCTGGACCTCTCGGGCGACATAACGGATTTCTTCAACGTCTCTTACGAACATCTCGCCCGCCAGGGCAAGCCCGGGCAGAACCCGTACACCAGTTGGATACCCACCTACAACGGTTTGGAGGAGAATATCCTCCGCATCGAGCCGCGAAGCTGGGGCTCGCCGGTCAGCAAACTCGCCCAGATTGTCAGCACGGGTCATCCGGACGCCGACGGCGTAAAACGCCTGGCCGGGATGGACGATGCATCTAAGTGGCGTATATACGCATGGATAGACCTCAACGTGCCGTACTACGGGACGAGCCTGTCGAACTATTACGAGCTTCAGGGCTGTCGGCGGATGCTCCCGCCCGGGCTTAATGCGACGCTGCAGGATGTCGCCAAACGGCGATGCGCCTCGTGCCACAAGGGCGTTCGGCGGGGCAGGATCATCCTGCCGCGATCCGAGTGGTTGCGGATAGAGAACCCGGAGAAGAACAGTTTTCTGACCGCTCCCCTGGCCGCCAAGGCTGGCGGATCGCAGAAATGCGGCAAGGCGGTTTTTGCCTCCACGCAGGACCCGGACTACCAGAAGATTCTCAAGATGTTCGCCCCGCTGGCGGAGCAATTGAAATCGAAACCACGGATGGACATGATGGATCTGAAGGATATTCCTGAAGTGTGTTCGGAGAAGAAGTCAGGAAGGTAATTGGATAGGAAGAATTGGAAGCTCAGGGCTGACAATCCTTTGGGTTGGAAGTCGAATGTTCCAGTGTCATATTCTGGCCCGAAGTTTCATGTTCGACTGGAGGCGGGATGCAAATGCGAATCTTTGTGCTGATTGTGCTATCGGCGGCGCTGGCTGGCACCTCTGTCGCCGCGCCAAGGCCGGCGCCGAAACAATCCCCCAAGCTGCTCGACGAGGCCCTCGCCGGCGCCGCCAAGGGCGTTGAGGAGATAATCTTCGCCGAGCGTCACAACGGTAAGGATGGGCACTGGTACGCCAACTTCGCCTACTACGCCCGCAGCAAAGATCAAAAAGCTTACGGTCCGCCCGGCGCTCGGCTGATGCGGCTTAACCTTCGCTCCGGAAAGACGTTCGTCATCCTGCAGGACCCCAACGGCAGCATTCGTGACCCGCAGGTTCATTACGATGGCAAGCGGATTATCTTCGCCTACCGTCGCGGCGGAAGCGAGCACTTCAGGCTCTACGAGATCAAGATAGATGGTTCGGGCCTGAGGCAGGTCACGCCGGATTCGCCGTACGACGACATCGAGCCGGCGTATCTGCCGGACGGCGGGATTGTGTTTTGCTCGTCGCGGTGCAAGCGATGGGTCAACTGCTGGCTGACGCAGGTGGCGGTGCTGTATCGATGCGAAGCCGACGGGTCGGACCTTCGCCCGATTTCCGCCAATATCGAGCACGACAACACCCCCTGGCCGCTGCCGGATGGGCGGCTTATCTACACGCGATGGGAGTACGTCGACCGCAGCCAGGTACACTATCACCACCTCTGGACAGCCAATCCAGACGGCTCGGCCCAGATGGTATACTACGGCAATATGAACCCGGGAATCGTGATGATCGACGCCAAGCCGATCATCCCAGGCCCCGGCGCGCCGCCGGCTCGGACAAACAGCATCGTCTCGCTATTCTCGCCAGGCCACGGGCGGCGCGAGCACGCCGGGCCGATATGCGTCGTCGATCCCGACGCTGGGCCGGACGACCGCGGGTTCGCGCGCATCATTTCCGGCGGAAGTAATTTTCGCGATCCGTGGGCGTTCTCGGAACATCTCTTCCTGGCCGCCAGGGGCAGGCAAATATTGCTGCTGGATGATCGCGGGCGATTCCGAGTGCTGTATCAGTCCGACAAGACGGAGGTCCACGAGCCCAGGCCGCTAATGAGACGCCCGCGCGAGAAGGTCCTCGTCCAGAGAGTCGATACCACCCAGGCAAACGGAAAGCTCATGGTCGCCGATGTTACCGTTGGGCGCAACATGGCCGGCGTTAAGCCCGGCGAAATCAAGAAGTTGCTTATCCTTGAAACGCTGCCCAAGCCCATCAACTACACCGGCGGAATGGACCCGCTCAGCTACGGCGGGACCTTCACGCTCGAACGAATTCTAGGCACGGTGCCTGTCGAGAAGGATGGCTCGGCCTACTTCGAAGTCCCAGCTATGCGAAGTGTGTTCTTCGTGGCGCTGGACGATAACGACCTGCCCGTCAAGCGTATGCAAAGCTTCCTGACGGTTCAGCCGGGCGAGACGCTCAGTTGCGTAGGATGTCACGAGAATCGCCAGGAAGTGCCCGTCCCCAATCGCCTGCTGGCCGTCAGAAAGCCCGCAAGTTCCATCACGCCGATTGCCGGCGTTCCCGATGTGCTGGATTTTCCGCGAGACATTCAGCCAATCCTCGACAAGCATTGCGTAAGCTGCCATGACTATCGCAAGACCAGCAAGGGCGGGCCTCGCAGCGGGGGAGTGATCCTCACCGGCGACCGCGGGCCGATGTTCAGCCATTCGTACATCACGCTCACCGTCCGCAAGCAGTTCGTGGATGGGCGGAACCAGCCCAGGAGCAACTATGCGCCCCGGGTGATTGGCTCGGTCGCCAGTCCGATTATGAAGAAGATCGCACCGGGTTTGTTCGGCATGCCGGCAGGGACAAGCCATCACGGCGTCAAACTGTCGGCTCGCGAGATCGCGACGGTCCGCCTGTGGATCGACACAGGTGCGGCCTACCCTGGCACTTACGCGTCTCTGGGCAGTGGAACCATCGGCGGGTACTACGAGAACAGGATGGTCGAGTCCGACCGCAACTGGCCGACGACAAAGGCTGCCAGCGCGGTGATGGTGCGCTGCTGTGACTCCTGTCACAATAAAGCAGTTCGCCTGCCGCACGCGCTGAGTGATGAGACCAAGCTCAGTTTCTGGCAACCGAGAGCCGACGATCCGCAACTGAAGTCGTCGCGGCATTTCATGTTCAATCTGTCGCGCCCGGAGCTTTCGATGATCCTTCTGGCGCCGCTGTCGCCGAAGGCCGGCGGGTATGGCATGGGCAGGCGAGACCCGAAAACCGGCAAGAGCCAAAAGCGCCACGTGATCTTTGAATCAACCGATGGTCTGGACTACAAGATATTGCTCGCCATGGTGCGGGCCGGCAAGGCCAGGCTGGAGAAGATGGGCCGTTTCGACATGCCAACTTTTCGTCCGCCGGGGCCCTACATCCGCGAGATGCAGCGATACGGCGTCCTGCCCAAGACGATAAAGCCAGGTCAGCCGGTGGATTACTACGCAGCCGACCGGGCCTACTGGAAAAGCCTCTGGTGGCTGTCGGAGAAGTAGGACCTTCCGAGATAATATCCCTTGCCATCACCGGCCGAACAGGCCGGACAGGTGGTTGGCGCCGTGGGTTAGTTGGCCTCCGTAGAATCCCGTCAGCGAGACAAGGATGACGATGGCGACGGCGGCGACGGCGTAAACTCCGAGCCATGGGCCTTCCAGGCGGTTCTTACGGATGCCACGTATCACCGTGGCCGCGATAAGCACCGACAGCGCGCAATAGGCGACGGTTTCGTGTTTTTCGGCGATCTGGTGGGACTGTCCCAGGTATGTTTTGTTATCGCGGTGCATGTTTCCCGATACGACGGCGGGAATGGATGCCAGTGCGGCAAGGATCAGGCAGTACATCGCGGCCTGGCGGAAGAAGTCCTTCTTCAGGGCCAGCCAGATCGCGTCGGCCAGGATGGCTGAGAGGCCTAACGCAATCGGGAAATGAACCAGAAGCACATGCAGTTTGCCGAATTCCATCGCAGTTCTCCTTTTCCTTTAAGCGATCTTTTCGCAGATTCCCCGTCACAATTGAACAAAATTTTTGCATGGTTTTGCCCGAATGTGCTATAATCTTGGGCTCTTCGCACCTTGGCGGGATGCGAGTGTTCTGCTTACTTCCACTGAAAAGGACAGCAGCGGCCGCAGTATCCCTGCCGGAATCGTCGTCATCAGGGCGGCGGAAACCGGATTGGAACTGGATTTGAGAGATCATGAAAAAGCTTAGCAAAATACGCAACATCGGGATATCAGCCCACATTGACTCGGGCAAGACGACGCTCACCGAGCGGATATTGTTCTACGCGGGACGGATCCACCGCATGCAGGAAGTTCGAGGCGGCGACGGCGGCGCGACGATGGACTTCATGGACCTCGAACGCGAGCGAGGCATAACCATCACCAGCGCGGCCACGCAGGTCGAATGGAACAACTGCGTCTTCAACCTCATCGACACGCCCGGCCACGTCGATTTCACCGTCGAGGTCGAACGCTCGCTCCGCGTGCTTGACGGGGCGATCATGGTTCTTTGCGCCGTCGGTGGCGTGCAGAGCCAGTCGGTCACCGTTGACCGTCAGATGAAGCGATACCGAGTGCCGCGAATCGCCTTCATCAACAAGATGGACCGCACCGGCGCCGACCCGCAGCGGGTCCGCCGCGATATGATCGAGAAGCTCGCCCTGAACGTCGTGCCGATTCAACTCAATATGGGTGTCAGCGAGGATTTTGTCGGAGTTATCGACCTGGTGAAGATGCAGGCGATGAGCTTCGAAGGCACCAGGGGCGAGAACGTAGTGGTTGGTGAGGTCCCGGCTGAATATGTTGAGCCTGCCCAGCAGGCCCGTGCCGAGATGCTCGAGGCCATCAGCATGTACAATGACGAGCTGATGGAACTGTTGCTCGAAGACAAGCCGATATCCGAGGAAATGATCCACGAGACGCTCGCCCTTGCGACGATTAACCGCGATATCGTGCCGATGATGATGGGCTCCGCTTTCAAAAATAAGGGCATCCAGCCGCTGATGAATGCGATTTGCGACTACCTGCCAAGCCCGCTGGACCGCACGGCCTTTGCTCGCGACCACGACAACGAGGGTGCCGAGATTCCGCTGAACTGCGACCCGGAGGCCACGACTGTGGCGATGGTGTTCAAGATCGTCGACGAGACGTTCGGCCAGCTCAGTTACGCTCGCGTTTACCAGGGCCGGATCGCCAAAGGCAAAATCTACCGCAACGCCAGGACCAACAAGAGCCTTCGCGTGGGCCGAATCGTTCGCATGCACGCCGACGACCGCGAGGACGTCAAGGAGGCCCTGCCCGGCGATATCGTGGCGATGGTCGGCGTGGACTGCGCCAGCGGCGACACGCTTTGCGGCGATGGAGTGAACTACTCGCTCGAG
>CAZMBZ010000292.1:0-6448 GCA_964564285.1 uncultured Planctomycetaceae bacterium
ACGATCCGACGCTTGCGGTCTATCACCATAAGTGGGTCAGGAATGGCTTCCATAACCTCTCGGAGGTGGTCGTGGGCTTTGGCAATGTCATCAGCATGGCGGCGCTTCTCGCGCTGACTCTCACGAATGCCCTCGATCACCTGAGTCTGCGAAACCAGGAGCCGACGCTCAACACGGCCAAGAAAAACGAAAAAACCCAGGCATAGCGCGATCCCCACAACCAGGCATAAGCCTGTCCCCATAACCATGGCCAGGTGCCAACCCCGAAGCCAGTACGTGACGCCCGCGAAGGCACCCAAGATTACCAGAAAGGCGATTATCACCGGCACTATGACTCGGTTGCGAACCTTGCACGACTTGGCAAGGCTGGCTGGACAATACGATCCGCTCTCGCTGGATGAAGTTCCACTCAAGTTTGATTCTGCGCTATCCGCCATGTTCACACCGTCCTCCAAAGTGGTGGGCATTACTTCTCGACGACACATGCTCCGTGGATCCTCACAAAGCCTCGACACATTCACTGCCAAACCGCGCCAGAGCGAGCAAGCCGCGCGGACTCGACCTGCCATCGCGACCGAGAGAATATAAGGACCTCCAGCGCGAAAGCCTGTCGCCGCACTTGAAATCGGCCATCCAATAGAACGCCTTCAATTGCGTGCGACGATTTTCTCCCAACTCGCTGGAGTAAAATGTCTTGGCAGTGGTATCGACCTCCAGGCTCGCCGGTGGGGTTGAACCTTGGTAGCCGACCGGAGTTGCCGTATGATCCGCCTCTATGGAGCAAGGCAAGGCCGGCTCCGCGGGCGCCAGGCTGCGAGTCAGCCGATAATGGATGAGAGGATAATCCCATGAAAAACCCCCGTCTGTTCGGATTGGCAATGGCGTTGGCTTTCGGGCTGGCGATAGAGGCCGGACCCGTCGAGACCCTGGCAGACAACTGGCCCCAGTGGCGAGGCCCGAACCTCAACGGCTCAGCCGGAGAAGGCGAGAAGGACCTCCCCGTCAAATTCTCACCCGATGAGAACATCGCCTGGGCGACTGACATGCCCGGGGTAAGCGCCGCCACGCCGATTGTCTGGGAGAATAAAATCTTCGTCACCGCAATGGAGCCACAGGCACCGCACAGGACCATGGCCCTGTGCGTCAGCCGGGACAATGGCAGGATCATCTGGCAGCGGCAAGTGGGCACAAAAGGCTTCGGCAACAAAATGGGCAACACCGCGGCCACACCTTCAGCGGTCACCGACGGCGAGGTCGTGATATTCCAGTTCGGCACGGGCGAGTTGCTGGCATGCGACCTTGACGGAAAAAAGCTCTGGCAGCGCAACATTCAGGCCGACCACGGCAAGTTTGAGATCATGTGGCAATACGGGGCGACAGGCTTGCTTTACAAGGGCAGGCTTTACGTGCCGGTAATCCACGGCCCGACCAAGGCCGCGGCTGGCGACTGGAGCTACCTGCTATGCGTGGACCCCAAGACCGGCAAGGATATCTGGAAGGTCAAGCGAACCACCGACGCCGTCCGCGAGAGCAAGCAGGCCTACAGCACGCCGATCCCCTGCGACGGCCCGGACGGGCCAATGATCCTCATCAGCGGCGGGGACTACCTTACGGCCCATAATCCCAAAACCGGCAAGGAGCTCTGGCGATCGACGACGTACAATCCGCGCCCGCAACCCTGGTGGCGGCTGATTGTCTCGCCGTGCGTGCTGAATGGCGCGGCAATCGTCTGCGCACCCAAAGGAGGGCGGCTTTTCGCCGTGCCACTGGACCGCAAGGGCCAACTGACGGCAAAGGACGAACTCTGGGCCAGCCGGAACTACTCCCCGGACGTCTGCACCCCGCTGGCTTACAAGGGCCGCTTCTTCGTACTCGACGGGCGGCGAAAAAAGATGGCCTGCATCGAACCGAAAACCGGCAAGGTGATATGGAAAAACGACATGCCCACCAAGTCCGTCCTCCAGGCCTCTGCCACCGGTGCCGACGGCAAGATATACTGCATCAGCCTGGCCGGGGAAGTGCTCGTCCTCGAAGCCAGCGACAAGTACAAACTCCTTCACAGCACCAAGTTCCCGGGCAAAGGCTGTCGCGCAACCATCAGCGTATCCGATGGCCAACTCTTCCTCCGAACAGACACGAAGCTCTACTGCATAGGGAAGAAAGAGTAGGCCTATGACCTAAGACCTATGACCTTCTGCTTCGCCTTGGCGAGGGCTTCTTTGCGGGTCTGGATTTCTAGATTCAATTGGGCGTCGTAGGCCTCCGCCAGCATCTTGCCCATCTCTGGGCCAGGCTTCAAACCCATGGCTATCAGGTCCGCGCCGGTCAGCAACGGATCGGGCAAGGCCAGGCCGTCTGGTATTTCCTTCAGCCGGCGCGTAACCTGGCGACTTATCGAATCGCCGCGCCCGCAGGCAAGCTGCGCCTCGACTCGCCACAACGACCGCAGCCTGGGAAACTCACCGTGCCCGGCCAGCTTGCGGAAGGACGCCAGAGGCATGGCTTTGAGTTCCCGCCACTGCTGAATGTGCTCACCCAGCCAGACAAGCGAGTTGCGAAGGTCGTTTGACGCCCCCCATCTTCGGATCATGCTCGCGACCGTTCTGGCTGGCAGGTCGGCCAGCATGGCCCCGAGGGTAAGCGTAAGGTTCTTCCGTTTGGCGACAGCCTCGACGCGTCGCAAGGCTGCCGACCAGAGTCCCTCATCGCCGGCCAACTCGCCCAGCACGTGCCTGGCCAGGCCAAGCTCGGCGAGCTTTCGCAGCGCATCCGGCGCCGAGGGCAGCGAGAGCATCTTGGAAAGCTCGTCAAAAATCCGCTCGCCGCTGATAGCGGAAATATTCGGCGCGTATCTCATCACCGCCGACGCCGTCGCCGGAGCGATTACGAACCCCAACCGAACCGCGAACCGCACGGCCCGGATCAAGCGAAGGTAGTCCTCGGCAAACCGCTCGTCGGGCTTGCCAATTGTGCGGATGACGCCCGCGGCAAGGTCCTTCCTTCCGCCCACGTAATCGATTACCTCGCGGGCGACGGGATCGTAGAACATGCCGTTTATGGTGAAATCGCGGCGCAGGGCATCTTCTCGCGGCGAGGTGAATCGTACCCCGTCAGGCCGCCGGCCGTCGCTGTAGGACAGGTCGCTGCGAAACGTAGCCACCTCGACCATTCGCCCGCGGTGGATCACCATCGCCACGCCGAACTTCTCGCCCACCAGCAGCACTCGCCGGAAAAGCCCATGAACCTGCGACGGCGAGGCGTCCGTGGCGACGTCGTAATCCGACACCCGTCGGTCCAGCAGCATGTCGCGCACGCACCCGCCGGCAAGCAAAGCCTGATGCCCCGCCTGCCTCAGCCGCCGCAACACCCACAACGCCGTAGATTTACCTGCCGCCTCAGCCATAAAAGCATTCTACAAGCCCACCGGCCCGGGGGAAACAGTTGAGGCCTTATCCGCGTTAATCAGCGTTCATCTTTGGCTGAATCCGTTTCTTCATGCCCGCCAATTCGCTTGCGGGCATGACCTCGGCCCCGCCCGAGCGGCGATTGGCTATCACGGCTTCGAATACGAAGATAAGTATCGTCACCGCCAGCATCAGGTCCCACCAGTTTCGGCCCTGGGACTGCGCCGAAGCCAAGGCGTTTGCCTCCGCCAGCGACGGCGCCACGTAGACGCGCTCGAACTGCCGGGCCTTCATTACGCGTGCGAAGTCGTCAGGGCTTATCCGCTCGATATGCGACTCCGGTCCGTAGGGGTTTACCGCGAAACTGCCACCGGGCGTAGCGCCAGCGCCCTGGCGAGAGACCTTCCACAGGTATGAACCGACCTCCTCGGTACTGCCGAACGCCGCAGCCAGGCCCTGGCCGGTCTGCTGCAAAGGCAGGTTCGCGACGCGCGATGCCCCGCCGGCTTCGGAAGGCGGCGTGACGTTAACGAACAGTTTCTCGCCCGCGCCGGGAACGTCGCTGCCGGTCAGGGGCGGGCGAATCATCACCTCAGTGCCGGCAAGGTACGTCGGGTCGGAATGAAGCTCCCGCCGGGCCGAAAGACTCATCCTCGCGATCATCGGCAGGAACAGGCCAGTTATCGGAAGGTTGGACCACTTGGGTCCGCACGTGGTGGTGCAAAGCACCGCCCTGCCGGCGCCAAAATCCTTCACCTGGACCAGCGGCGCGCCGTTGGCCAGGCGCAACACGGTTCGGCCGGGGTTCGACGACGGCGAAATCCGGTAGTACCGCTGAACCAGCACCGTCAAATAGTCAGCTGGGCTCTTGTAAAGGCCACTCAGGAAAGGATGCTCGATATCCGCCGAGCCGACCGGTACGGATTCGGCCTCGGGGCCAATCTCACCGACGGCCTTTTCCAATCGCCCCGGCAGCAGGCCGCCGGCGGTGGGTATCTGCTGGATGAACATCTCGTTGTACGCGGCAGGGTCTGTTTCGGGTCCGAGGAAGAAGACCGATGTCCCGCCGTCAGCGGTGAACTTGGCGATGGCCCTGGCCTGGTCGGCGGTGAAACGCGGCACGTCGCAGAAAAATGCAATGTCGGCTTCGTCGAGGTCCCTCGCGCCGAGTTCTGGCGACTCGACCACGCTCAGGCGGATCGGCCAGGGGCGATCCTCCTGCCCGTACGGGTCCAGCGCCACCTGCAACATGCTCGAAGCACTCATCGGACCGCCCGTGTCTGACTCGCCGCGAACAACCGTCGCCCGCACCCGGCCACCGATATTCAGAGCGAACCGCCGGACATTGTCCGCCGCCAAATCGTCCGCGGTCTCGAGCATCACCCGCCCCGAGACCTCGCCGGGCCTGGTGAAACGATGGTGAAAACGCACGTTGGCGCTCGATCCGTTCATCCCGGCCGGGCGGAGGGTCTTGCGCAACCGCCGCGTCTGGCCTGAACCGTTCACCTGGAACGCCACGTCCAGAGTCTTATCCGTCAACGAGGAGTTCACAATAGTGGCGGTGAACTCCAGCACCGAGTCCACCACGCGACGCCCGGAGATCTGAAGGTCGCTGATGCCTACGTTGCTCGCCTCGTCTCGACTGGTATCGACGACAAGCAGGTGGATGTCCCCGTCGGCGGCGATGTCCTCAAGAGCGGCAATTTGCTCGAAGCTCATCCGCTGCATGTCGCTGAAAAGATAGATCGCCTTTCGCGGCGAGCTGTCGGCCTCGAGCATCGAAGCCGCTGCGGCAAAACGCTGTCCGAGCGCCGCCGGACCATAGCCGACCCGTGTGCGGTCTACCTGCTCCCGCAGGTCGTCCAGACCACCGGACAGGCCGGGAGAACTGAAGCCCGCGCTGGTGGTAAGCACAGCCGCCATGCTCGGCTTGTCGTCGCCGCTCAGTAGCAGGGCCGCCTCGGCCTTCGCTCTTTCGAGCCGGCTTCCCTCGCCGGTGTTGACCGCCATTGAGTAACCGTTGTCGAGAATAAGCACGGCTGCGTAACGCTTGCCGGAAAGCCAGCCGCCGGTCGCCTGGCTGATGGGCTCTGCCACCGCCAGCGCCAGCAGCGCCAACATCGCCGCCCGCAGCAGCAGAAGCAACCAGTGCTGCACGCGACGGCGGCGCGCGGTTTTCTCCATGCTGAGCCGCAAAAACCGCAGCGTGGGGAACATCACATCCTGCGCCCGCACGCTGGAAAGCAGGTGCAGCACGATCGGAATCGCCGCGGCCAGCAGGCCGATCAGCAACAACGGCGTCGCGAAAGAAAGTGCGAGCATCATCGCAGCAACGCCTTTCGACGGGCAAGGTAGTTCAGCAGGAAGCGGTCGTATGGCTCGTCCGTCCGCGTCAGCACGTACTCGATGTTCCGCTGGCCACACTCTCGCCGGTAATTGGCGGTAAAGGCGTTTATCTCCTCGATGTAACCATCACGAACATAGCGCGGGTCCACCTGAATACGCTCGTTGGTTTCCATATCCGTGAAGGTGAGTGTCTTCTTGAATGGGAAGTCCAGCTCGGCTGGGTCCATCAGGTGGAACACGATTATCTGGTGCTTCTTGAACACGAAGTGCTGAAGGGCCTTCATTACCTCCGTCGGATCGTCGTACAGATCGGAGATTACAATCACCAGCCCGCGCTTGTCGATGGTGTTGGCCAGGTCGTGAAAAGTCGGGGCGATGTTGGTTGTCTTGCCCGGACTGGCGTGCTCGAGCTGCTTGAACACCCGGTCCAGGTGGGCTGGCGTCGAGTGCGGGGGCAGGTGGAACCGAACCTTCTCATCGAAACCGATCACGCCGACCATGTCCTGCTGGCGGCACATGAGATAGCTCAGGCACGCAGCCATGAAGCATCCGTAGGCGAACTTGGTGATGGGCGAGCCATAGCGGTAGCCCATCGAGTTGCTGACATCCAGCAGGATGTGCGCCCGCAGGTTCGTCTCCTGCTCGTACTGCTTGATGTAGTACCGGTCCGTCCGCCCGTACGCCACCCAGTCGAGGTG
>CAZMBZ010000293.1:0-6409 GCA_964564285.1 uncultured Planctomycetaceae bacterium
AGAATCTCGATGAACGCGCCAAAGTCTGTAATGGAAACGACTTTGCCCTGGTAGACCTGCCCCATCACTGCCTCGGCCGTCATGCCCTCGACCTCTGCGCGGGCGGCTTCGGCACCTTCTGCCGAGGTGCAGCCGATGTAGATCGTGCCATCTTCCTCGATGTCGATCGAGGCACCGGTCTCGGCCTGGATGCGGTTGATCGTCTTGCCGCCCGGTCCGATGATCTTGCCAATCTTCGAGGGGTTGATTTTGACCACCAGCAGCCGCGGGGCGTACTTGTTGAGCTCGGCGCGGGGCTTGTCGATGCACTCGGCCATTTCGCCAAGGATGTTCAGGCGGGCACTCTTGGCCTGGGCAAGGGTCGCTCGCATGCGGTCGTGGGGAATGCCCCGGGCCTTCATGTCGAGTTGGATGCCCGTGATGCCCTTGGCCGTGCCGGCAACCTTGAAGTCCATATCGCCATGGAAGTCTTCTTCGCCGAGGATGTCGGTAAGCAGGGCATATTCGTCGCCGTCGGAGACCATGCCGATGCTTATGCCCGCCACGGGTGCCTTGAGCGGCACGCCAGCGTCCAGCATCGAAAGCGTCGCGCCGCAAATGGTCGCCATCGACGTCGATCCGTTGGATTCGAGCATGTCAGCCACCACGCGAACGGTGTAGGGGAAGTCTTCAACTTCCGGCAAGACGGGCTCGAAGCTCTTTTCGGCCAGGGCACCGTGGCCGATGTCTCGGCGGCTGGGGCCACGGAGGGGACGAATCTCGCCGACGCTGAAGGGCGGGAAGTTGTAGTGCAGCATGAACTTTTTGCGGTATTCATCCAGCAGTCCGTCGACGATCTGCTCGTCGCGCGGTGTGCCAAGTGTGGTCGACGCCAGGGCCTGCGTTTCGCCGCGGGCGAAGATGGCCGATCCGTGGGTTCGGGGCAGGACGGCGACCTTCATGTCCAAATCCCGGACCTGCTCCATTTCACGCCCGTCGGGACGCTTGCCATCCAGAATCAGGCGGCGCTGAACCTTGCCCTCGGCGTAGTAGAATGATTCCTTGACCTGCCACGGGGTGTACTTGGGCTCTTCGTCGCCTTCGGGGCAGTACTCGGCCAGGACTTCCGTGCGGATGGCGGACATCGCATCGCCGCGTTCTTGCTTACCGGTGGTCTGCTTGGCCTCACGCATGCGGTCGCCGTACTTGGCGACGATCTCGTCCATCAGATCCTTGGGCACTTCCTTGGGCTCATACTCGAGGGGCTCGGGTTTGACCTGAGCGACCAACTCGTTGATCGCCTCGATCGCCAGCTTGCAGGCCTCGAAACCGGTCTCGATCGCGCCGGCGACGATTTCTTCTTCCACTTCCTTGCCCTCGAACTCGAGCATGTTCGGCGCCTCGGCCGGGCCGGACACCAGAAGCAGCATGTTGCTTTTGGCGAGGTCGTCGTAGGTGGGGTTGACCACGTATTCGCCGTCAACGTAGCCGACCTTCGCGGCGCCGATGGGGCCTTTGAAGGGCACGCCGCTGATGGCCAGGCATGCCGATGCGCCAATCAGCGCCAGCAGGTCCGGGTCGTTCTGGTTGTCGGCCGACAGGACCATGCACTGGATCTGGACTTCGTTGCGGAAGTCCTTGGGGAACAAGGGCCTGATCGGGCGGTCGATCATCCGGCAGGTGAGGACTTCCTTCGTGGAAGGCCTGCCCTCTCGCTTGAAGAAGCCGCCGGGGATTTTTCCAGCCGCAGAGCGATTCTCGCGATAATCCACGTAAAGCGGGAAGAAGTCGATGTCCCGCGTCGGGGCTGCGCTAAGGACGGTCGCCAACACGACGGTGTCGCCGTATTGAACCCATACGGCGCCGTTGGCCTGCCTGGCGACCTTGCCGGTCTCCAGGGAGAGCGTTTTTCCGCCGATCTCTTTTTCTATTCTGATTGCCATTTCCGTTTTTTCCTTCCGGGAAGTTTTATTGCAAGATAATGTGATCTGGCGATCGGCGAATCAGGCCTGTTTACGAGTGAGGTCTGAGTCAATCCGCGCGACGCCCTTGCGGCGCAATGTCGCGGTATGAAGATCGTTCGATCAGAGGGTCCCATCCCCATGACGCCCGCAAGACCGCGCCAGCGCGCCGGGTACTTATTTCCGCAGGCCAAGCTTGGCGATGATCTGGCGATAGCGGTCCGGCGTGTTGTTGGACAAATACCTAAGAAGGCGGTTTCTCCTGCCGACCATCTTGAGAAGGCCTCGGCGGGAGGAGTGGTCCTTCTGGTGGGTCTTGAGGTGGCCGGAGAGGTGGTTTATCCGGGCAGTCAGCAGAGATATTTGAACCTCCGCCGACCCGGTGTCACCTTCGTGAATGCGATTGTCCTCAACGATCTGATTCTTGGCTTCTTGAGTGATGCTCATGACTTGAACTTACCTGGCTGTCGCTGGGCGATCTGCCCACAAAACGACGTGCCAAACCTTTCTGCTTTCCTATAGCCTCTTTACTCTTCCTCTAGTCGTCCGATTATCATTGTCTCATTACTTCTAGCCGACCCGCCGCGCAAACGCAAGCGCTTTCGCGGGAACGTTCAAAGCATTATTCAGCCGCCGGCGTATCGTCGCTGACCAGGAGCTTCTTTATCGCCTCCAACAACCGCTCCATCCGAAACGGTTTGTTGAGGTACACATCCACACCGAGACTCTCGGCGTAGACCTTGTGCCGGGCGCCCTGGTTGCCGGTGATCATTATCACCCTGGGCGGGTCCGAACGCTTCTTGCCGCGTTTGAGCTTCTCCATAACCAGGAAACCGCTGCGGCCAGGCAACATCATGTCCAGAACAACCAGGTCTGGATTGTGCACCGCCGCCTCTGTTAATGCGACGTTTCCGTTCATTGCGGTAAATACCTGAGGACCCATGTCCTGCAGGGCCGCAGTCATCGCCGTCATGATATCACGATCATCATCAACAAGCAGGATCGTCTTGCCTTCGAGCTCTCCGGCCATAATGCAACTCCTCTCTGACCGCTACTTTTAACTTCCAGCGGGTGTTAAGCCTTGCCATCATAGGGCCTCGCCAACTTCGTGTCAACATTTTATGGCCGGTAACGCGACATGTCATGACTGTTCCTCGAAGAAGGTCGTAGGCACTCGACAGCAAGCAGCAGGACCTGAACCGCGAAAACGGGGACTGCCTTTCCCATTTGTCTGGCGGTGCGGGTTTCCTTTTTTGCTCGCCTGCAAGCGAGAACCGTAAGCCAGGATCTCACATCGGGCATTGTGTCGCTAACCCGCATTTCTGCTTGTGGCAGTCGCCGAGCCGCCTATGCGTGTTTTTTAGGAAACATTTCAGGGCAAGCGTTGACTTCCTGCAACATTATGTTGTATGCTGCTTTCACATTTCCTTGGCGAAAGCTATGCAAAAAAATATTCAAGCATTGTTGATTGGGATTCTCGACGCCCTTGCCCAGGCGGCCTTGGTGGCCGACAGGGACGGGGAGATATTGCTGCGTAACGCAAGTGCATCAAGCATGTTGCCCGAAGGCGACCACGTGGAGTCGGTCCTGGATCTGGGTAGTGACCAGGAGATTCACTGGGCTGCCGAGATGGAGGCCCTGGCCGACGGAGCGTCTGGAGTTTCCCATCGCAACGTCAGGCTCTCGGGCAGGGCAGGCCGGCGGCTTGTGGTCGATGTGATGCTGCGTCCGCTCGAGTGTGGCCTGACGACGGGCAAGCTGCGCGACGGCAAGTGCGTGCTGGTTCTGGTCGAGGAAGTCTCCGCCCGGATATCCATGGAGCGTCAACTCGCTGCCCGCGAGCGTCTGGCAGCCACGGGGTCCCTGGCTGCGAAGGTCGCACACGAGCTGAATAATCCGCTGGACGGCGTGATGCGTTACCTGGGCCTGGCCCAACGCCACAGCGGGCCGGAAGCGGAGCGGTATCTCAGTGGGGCTCGTGATGGCCTGATGCGAATGGCTGAGATAATCCGCGGGCTTCTCGACCAGGCCAGGCCCTGGCAGGTCGCCGGCGAGCGGACGGGCGTGCAGCGCCTGCTCGACGAAGCGGTCGGCGTGATGCAGCCAAGGGCTCATTCGCTGGGGGTGTCGGTCATGTGCGATTTCGATGATCGTGCGGAGGGGCTCATCGAGGGGTCGGTGTTCCAGGTCTTCTGCAACATAATCAAGAATGCTCTGGATGCGATGCCCGAGGGCGGGTGTCTACGGATCACGCTTTCGCCAACGCGGCGTGGGTGCGAGGTCATTTTCGCCGACAGCGGATGCGGTATGGCGGACGACCAGGCCGAGCGGATATTCGAACCGTTCTACACGACCAAGGCGCCGGGTGACGGCAGCGGGCTCGGCCTGACACTTTGCCGCGAGATACTCAGCCACCTCGGCGGGGCGATTACCGCCGAAGCTAACCCCTCCGGCGGGGCGGTCTTCCGTGTGCAACTGCCCCTGCACTCGCCCAGGCCGACCGCGGGCTGGCAGAAGCAGGAATGGGGAACAAGCCATGAACAATAACGGCGACGCCCAGGCCAGCATCCTGCTGGTCGATGACGACCAGATAATCCTGGACAGCTTGGGAGGTTTCCTGGAACTCGAGGGTTACGACGTCACGATCGCACCCAGCATCGCCAAGGCCATCAACTGCCTCAAGGCCTCGCAGTTCAGCCTGGTCATCACGGATGTCTCGATGCCCGCCAGTGATGGCTTCGAATTGCTACGATACGTCCGGGCCAATCACGAGGAGGTCGTGGTAATCCTGGTGACCGGCTACGGCACGATCGAGGCCGCCGTCGAGGCCATCAAGCTCGGGGCGTACGACTACCTGACCAAGCCCATTATCGACGATGATGTGCGATTGGCCGTCCAGCGGGCGCTCCAGCAGCAGCGGCTCCTGGCTGAGAACCGCCAACTAAAACAGACCCTTTCCGACCGCTACAGCTTCCGCAATATCGTCGGGCAGGACTATCGCATGGCCAGGGTCTTCGACCTAATTGACGCTGTCGCCGACAGTAAAACCACTGCCCTTATCACCGGCGAGAGCGGAACCGGCAAAAGCATGATCGCCCGAGCCATCCACTCGCACTCGCCGCGCGCCGCCGGACCTTTCATCGAGGTCGCCTGCGGGGCGCTTACGGAAACGCTGCTGGAGAGCGAGCTTTTCGGCCACATCCGAGGCGCGTTCACACATGCGGTGACCGACAAGCTGGGCAAGTTTGCCGCGGCAGACAAAGGCACGATCTTCCTGGACGAGATCGCCACCGCCAGCCCGCAGCTTCAGGTCAAGCTGTTGCGCGTGCTCCAGGAAAAGCAATTCGAGCCCGTCGGTTCCAACGATACCCATACCTCTGACGTGCGGGTTGTCCTGGCGACCAACCACGATCTGCGGGCCGAAGTGGCAGCCGGGCGATTCCGCGAGGACCTCTACTACCGCATCAACGTGGTGAACATCGAACTACCACCACTTCGCGATCGCCGGGGCGATATATGCCTTCTGGCCCAGCACTTCCTTGCCAAGTACCTTGAAGGCAGCAATCGGCGGATCGAGGGTTTTGCCCCGGAGACCATCGAGTTGATGCAGCGATACAACTGGCCTGGCAATGTGCGAGAGTTGGAGAACTGCGTCGAGCGTGCCGTCGTGCTCTGCCGCAAGAGCATAGTCGCCCCCGACGATCTTCCTCCGAACTTGCTTGAGGGCCTTGCCGCGGGGGCCGGGGCGATGTTGGCCTCGCCAGGCGGTGTGACGCTGGCCAAGGCCTTGGAAGGCCCGGAAAAACAGGTAATCCTAACCTGCCTGCAAAGCCATGATGGTAACCGCCAGGCCACCGCCGACGACCTGGGCATCAACCGCACGACGCTCTACAAGAAGATGAAGAAATTCGGACTGCTGTGAGGGGAAGGCAGTAGGTAGGCAGGTGATAGTTAGCAGGCCGGAGGCACGTAGTAGGTGTCCAGTGTCCTGCCATGGAGCCAAAGTACGCACAATGGCTAGCACAAACGCTTTGGATGGGCCACTTATTCATAGTATCTACTCGGCGACATCCCTTGCTGGCATGCTTGCTGTTAGATGTTGCCCGCACCAACCCATCAAAACAAGCTCCCAGCCCCGCGCCAGGCACACGCCAGGCTCCCAAACACCCCGCAAATACTACGCAAAATCCAATGTTAGCTACACTTGCGCGCCACGCCAGCCCAGCGTTGCCCCCGCGAAAACCCCACTTCCGCACCACGTGAGGCACAGGAAAACGCGTTTTTTGGTCACGTTCGGCACAGGAAAACGAGCTTTTTCGCCGCGTCACGCACACGAAAATGAGCCTTTTCACCACGCCACGCACACGAAAACACCATTTGCGCACCACGCCAGACACAAAAATTCCCACCTGCCCCAGCCCACTTCCGCCAGGACAAGAATCTACACTTCGTCATCTGACGAAGTGTCC
>CAZMBZ010000294.1:0-6369 GCA_964564285.1 uncultured Planctomycetaceae bacterium
TGGGCTTCCGCCTCGTGAGGACGTTACCCGGTCAGTAGTCATGCGCCAGCATTGGGGTCAGCGAAAGCGCCGGGATAAACCGGCTTGGGATAAGGAACCTGCCTGCCGGTAGGTAAGTGAAAGAGAACAGAAAACGGGTCAGAACTATTTTATATCCTTTTTATTACTAGCCTTACGTGTCCATCGCGTACCTGCCGCGTGGGGCGGTTGTTTCTTCGGTCGGCCTCGGGGACGGATTGTCAGGTCGAGCTTCAGTTTCCGGCTTAGGGCCTTGATCCAGCTTGCAGAACCGTACGGCAGGGCTGGTGGCATGGTCGCAAAGTCCTTGGAAGTGGCTGCCATGCTTATGCTTCCGGATGCTGTTGCCGGCAGCATGTTCCAGGTGCGATCCTTGCCCGACAAGACCAGAGTAAACCCACAGGCGTCGATGGAACATGCCACCGGATGGAGGCTTCCGATATTCACCTTAAGCTTGAAGCATCATGGCCTGGGTTTGGGATCTGCCGCGCCAGTTCCTGGATGCATGCCCATCCTTCTTCGACGTGGCGCAACTTCGTGTAGGTCTGACCGATCACGAACCGGATGACGATGCGACCATTTGCCCGTGTCTTGGTCAGATACAGACGTCCGCTGTCGTTGATGCGGCGCAGCAGTTCTTCGTTGACGGCATCGATTTCATCATCGCTGGAGGCCCATTCGGGAGTGAATCGGAAAGTCAGAAGCGCGAATCGTGGCTCGGTGGCGATTTCGAAGTGTTGCGTGTCGCTGATTAGTCCGGCAAGGTGCTGTGTCCACTGAATGTGAGCACGAACCATCTTTCGCATTTCTTCAGCCCCGTAAGAACGCATGACGAACCATAGCTTCAAGGCTCGGAAACGTCGTCCAAGCGCTATGCTCCAGTCGCGATATTCCGGGGTTCCCTCGTCGGTATCCGATTCGAGATATGTCGGCGTCAGGGACAAGGCGCTGGCCAGGCGGGATGGATCACGCATGTAAAACGCCGAACAATCGAAATTCGTGAACAACCATTTGTGTGGATTGAAGACAAAGCTATCGACATATTCGAGCCCGGCCAGCGTCGCACGGACTTCCGGCAGAATCAGCGCGCTGCCGGCCCAGGCGGCGTCGACATGCAGGTGAATGTCTTCGGCCCGCGCAATGCGTCCAATCTCAGCGAGCGGATCCACGGAACCTAACCCGGTTGCGCCAAAGCAGGCGACAATACATGCGGGGATTCGTCCCGCGGCACGGTCCTCGGCGATTGCCCCGGCCAGCGCCTCCGGGTCCATGCCATGATCATTCCGGACAGGGATCTTCCGAACGTTCTTCGAGCCGATACCCGCGATCCGAGCGCCCTTTTCAACCGAAGAATGGGCCTCTTCGGATGCGTAGACAATCAGCGGCGGGCCTCCGGCGAGTCCCTCGCGCGAGGCCTTGCCGGATGTGGCTTTTTCACAAGCGGCGATTATGCCGCACAAAGTCGACGCGGAGGCCGAGTCCTGGATAGAACCGATGAACTCTGACGGCAGGCCGAGTAAGTCGCGAAGCCAGACCATCATTCGCTCTTCAAGTTCAGTGGCGGCGGGCGATGTCTCCCAAAGCATGCACTGGGCCGCAAGCGTGGCCGTGAGCATCTCCGCCAACACGGACGGCGGGCTGGAATTGGCGCTGAAGTAGGCGAAAAATCGCGGATGTTGCCAATGCGTAACACCCGGAAGAATCTTTTCTTTGAAATCGGCGAATATTGCCTCCATCGGTTCCCCTTGCACGGGGCACTCGACGGGAATATGGGCGGAAATCTCTCCCGGTTTGACCTGCGAACGGACGGGATACTGCTCTACTGATGCAAGATAGTCCGCCATCCAGTCAGAAAACGTGTGTGCGTGTATGCGAAACTCTTCAATATCCATTCAGATTGCTCCCGAACCTTGCTGGCCACGACGGCCAGACCTCACCACAACTGCTCGGAAAGTGCCTGGCCGACTGCCTTCACCTAACCCACATCCGACTGCCAAACCGGTCCTTACCGCACCTTCGCCCCCTGGCCTGCCATTCGGCTCTCGATGAAATCGCGGAGTTCTTCGTCGAGCACCTCGATCGGCACGGTGAGGAACCGGTTGGGGCCCACGTAGAACGTCCAGCCATGACGGTTGCGGCGAACGCGACGAACGTGCTTCCAGCGGCAGATGGAATAGCTCTCTACCGTGCCGATTTCGAGCGAATCGTCGGTGAAACGGTACGTCAGACCGCGATCCGGCAGCTTGGCGTAAGGGGCCATTGCCGACTTGCGGAGCCGGCCGTAATCAATCCGCGCCAGCAGGCACATGATTCCCACAGCCGCCAGCGAACAGGCAACCACGCCAACCGGGCCGAGCCCTTTGCGATAGCAAAACAGTGCGGTAACCACGACAACCACGCCCGTATTGATGGCTGAACGACGTGCCACCGCGCGCGCCAGCGGCACCCGCATCACACGGCCTAGCACTTCATCGGTAACCTGAAAAACGACCTCGCGTTCCATGGTCAGTCACACCCCGCCTCAGTCGTTTTCTTCGTCGTCTGGAATGTCCTTTTCGTCCGTCGCGCCGGCCTCTGCCGTAGACTCCGGCGGCGGGGAAAACAACACGGGCTGGCCCACCTCGTAATGAACAACGCTCCCGCCGAAAGCGTCGATGACAGCCTTTACCGCGGGATCGTTGGCAAGTTCGTTTCGCTCTGCCGTGCTGAGATTCAGCGCCGCCGGGCTGACGGGCTGGGCTGGCTCGGGGGAGTCATTTGGCGTCGTGGTCGCAGGTGCATTCGTCACTGGCGAAGCCGGGGCCGCAATGGGTGCTGGCTGGGTGTTGGCCGGGCGACTGGGGGAATAGCTTCCGCAGGCGGCGGGTCTAGCTGCCGGGGCCGGTGGAAGTCCTATGGATTTTTTTTTTTCGCCCATCATGGGCCTGCCCGTGGCGATAGATTCAAGTCGATCGATCAGGCTGGATGGGTCAACGAATTTTTCGGCATCCGCCAGGCGAACCAATGCTGCCTCGACAAGCGCCCGGGCAACGCTCGATCCGCGAATGGATCGCAGGACGCTCTGACATATCCCGACGGCCTGGACCAGTGATGGCATGCTGAACCGCTTGGACAACTCGCCGATCACCTTCCGCTGCTGCTCGGGCATCTCGATCAATTCACTGTCGGGGCCGCAGGCCGACGCTATCATCAGGTTGCGGAACACATCGCCAAGTGCCGCAGCAGCAGTCGATAACGACACGCCAGTGGCCAGCACGGCGTTCAACTCGCCAAGTGCCGCCGCCGCCGAACCATCCGCCACGGCCGTCGCCATCGCCAGCATCCGCTCATCCGGCGGTGTGCCGAGTACGCGAACCACGTCGGCGTCGGCAACCGCAGGCCCGGCCGCGAGAAGCTGGTCCAGCAAGCTGAGCCCATCGCGCATGGATCCCGCGGCCGCCCTTGCGATGCGGAAAAGAGCGTCCTCGTCGGCCTGGACCTTCTCGGCCTGGCAGATCGTCTTGAGGTGCGCGGCGATTTCTCGCGTGGGGATGTTGCGGAAGTCGAACCGCTGGCATCGCGATACGATTGTGGCGGGGACCTTCTCGACCTCGGTCGTCGCGAAGATGAACTTCACGTGATCGGGCGGCTCTTCGAGCGTCTTGAGGAGAGCGTTGAAGGCCTCCTTGGTGAGCATGTGGACTTCGTCGATGTAGTATATCTTGTGTCGGCTGCGGGCGGGACGGAATATGGCGTTGGCGCGGAGTTCGCGAATCTCGTCTATGCCGCGATTGCTGGCACCGTCGATCTCGATCACGTCCATATCGTCGCCTCGGGCGATGGCAACGCAGGCATCGCACTTGCCGCACGGCTTAGCCGTCGGCTCATCGAACGCCAGGCAGTTGAGCGCCTTGGCGAGGATGCGTGCGGTTGTCGTCTTACCCACCCCTCGCGTGCCGGTGAACAGGTAGGCATGATGCACCCGGCCAGTCTTTATGGCATTGACCAGCGTTTTGCAGATCGCATCCTGCCCCACGACTTCGTCGAAGGTGTTGGACCGATATTTCCTCGCGAGTACAAGGTAACCAGACATGGATGCTATTGAACCGCACGACAGCCCGCGAAGCAAGCCGAATGCGAAATGCCAGCGCCCGGCAGCCAGAGACCCCGTAGGACGCGGCTGGCCGTGGCCAGCCACAATCGGCCGGCGCAGACGGGACAGGGGTCCAGGCCAGGAAAGTCCGGCCAGCACCGGCCTGCCGCGTCAGCCGGAAAATCGCCCAGCCGCTGCTTTCCCGAACCCCGTGAGCGCATAAAAAATGCCGTGCACCCAACGTCGAATCGCCATAACGGGGCTCACTTGGCAAGGCAGCTCAAGTCAGATGATCCTATGCACGCGTCGCAGGCTCGCTTATGGCTGCTCCCGTCAAGGCCTGACCAGGTTCACGGCGCTACGCTGCTAAGGGTCCAACTATCAACACTACCCGCCAGGCAAGTAGACCTACTACGACGACCCTCGGAAGGGAATTCGGTCCCGCTATAGCGGATTGCGGGTCCGCCCGAAGGCCTCAGGGCACCGCTAGCGCCCCACCTAGCACGGCGAACACATCATACGCGACCGACCCGCCCCAGGCAAGGCCCGCGAAAAGAAAACCCTTTGTTCATTCAGTTTTTTGGCCAAGCGCGACGAAAAGCCGGTACAACGAACACTTGATCTTGCTGACTCTTCAGTGTCGGATGCCGGGATTCGCTATCTTTTGCAGCCGGCTCGAGCGCGAGAATGACCGGCGAATCCTTGGGCATATCGTAGAGGAACTCTTCCCCGTATTTGTAGATACCCAGATCGGTGCCCTCGCGAGGAAAGACCTCCTTGACTTGATACAAGGCCTTGGGGTTCTCATCTAATTGAAGCCAGCGGTTGATCGGAATCGAGGCACGGATAGCTTGCGAACCAACAGGAAATAGAAACAAATATCCGCGATCCTTGATGATGTGTGCGCTGCCGTCCACCGGCGAGTCGCTGGGGCAGTCGAACATGTCCCGCTTGACCTTCAGGTAGGCGTGGTTCCGGCTGGCCCAGGCGCGCCACTTCTTGAGAAATCTACGGTTCTCCTCAAGAGCGAGGCCCGCGAATCCGGGGCCGATCTGGCAGTAGCTGGTGGCGCTGATGGTGCTGAGAAGGTTGGCCCGGAAGTCCTTGGCGGTCTTGCCGAAGACGGCGGCGTAGTTCTTGTACGGGGGACGAAAGCGGTCATTTTGATTATGCCAAACCTGGAACCGGTTCATGAGCGCGCCGTTGGTCTCGTAGTAGTTATCATCTGCGTTGAAGTAGCGCAAGGCCCACGGGCCGCCGCGCTTGAGGCCCAGGTATTGCTCAAGACACACCTTGGGGTATCGACGCCGCAACTCGCGAACGAGGTGTTGTATGTTTTTCCATTCTTTGTAGAGATTGTCGCCAGGCAGATGACCGTGGTTCCTGGCGTGGCAAGTATCGAAACCCAAACCCTTGGACCCGGGTCTGTAATAGGGGACCTCCCAGTAGCTCAGCCACCGTCCGTCAAAGCCCCACCAGCGCGGTTTGTACTTGGTGAATACATGGTCGAGGACTTTCAGCACGTGGTCCATGTAAGGATCGCACGCGGGGCATGATACCTTGCGGCCAAAGAGGTACTCGCTGACCTTGCCATCTTCGTCGATAGACGCCCATTCGGGGTGATTCTTGAAGTAGATACAGGGCAGCGAGAAGCTGGAAACATGGACACCGATCTTCCGCCCATATTCATAGAGTGCTTCCATGGCAGGTGGTGCACGGAAATCCTGCGTGAATTTCCCGGGAGAAAACTTATCGAGCTTGATCTCGGCATGGTTGGCATGCAGCCCGGCTGCGGGACCGGCAGGACCGGGCATGCCGGCAATCCCGCTATCGGTGGGAAAGCCCATTGGTTTCGTACGCATCTGATCGATGTAAGGAGGGCTGATAGGGTGGTTGCCCCGCCCATACCAAGTGTGGGCAGTCATGACGTCGTGGATACCAGCCTGCTTGAGCTGATCAAGGATCTCAGATTTGATGTTCCAGATCCCGGCCCACCAGCCATTCTGCCAAACCCAATACCCATCTTCCGGCAGAGGCAGGTCATCGGGCAATACGTGTCGCATGAACGCCTGCATGGCCCACACTTGGCCCCAGTCGAGCGTTTCCAGTGGAACATCCTTAACTTCCGGCGGAATCCTGCGACTCTTGAAATGCTGAATGAGCCCCGCCTTCCCACCCCAGCTTAACGCCTTATACCGCCCTCTGCCGGGATATGGTCCCTGCGAGCGACGGTTGATTCCTTCGTTCCGATAGACGCCGATGAAGTACTTCTCGCTGAC
>CAZMBZ010000295.1:0-6365 GCA_964564285.1 uncultured Planctomycetaceae bacterium
TCGCGTCGCCCGGAGATATACAAAGAGGTCCTCGCCCAGCAAAAAAAGGACCCGGCGCGATATCGGCGGACGCTCGGCAGAATCTATCCGTTCATCGTCAAGATGCGCAAGCTGCCCGAGCCGGTCGCCCGGGCATATGAGACGCTCCAGCAAACGCACGTGACATTGTGGCGGCTCGCCCGAGAATACAACTCCGCCAAGACCGCGGATAAGAAGCAGGATGTCGAAAGCAGAATGGTGGCCCAGGCCCGCAAGCAGTTCGAGGCCGAGCAACTCGTCAGAGGCCAACGACTGGCCAATCTCGAAGAACAAATTCGCAACCTCAAAGCCGAACTCGCCCGGCGGGCCAACGACCGCGAAACCGTTATCAAGGAAACACTTGAAAGGTTCAAACGCGGCGTCAAACGTTACAGAAAGTCCGGTGAAAAGAGCGACCGACCGCGACCCTCGCATACCAGGAAGACCGGCAAAACCAAGGACTGATCGCGACCGCCTTGCCCATACGCCCCCCGCTGGCGTATCATGGCGAGGATGACCAGTAACTCACCACACCAAGGCCCGCATTGCTCACCGGAGCCTGGCGGGGATCCGTTCTCCAGCCCCGTCGTCGACCGCGTCCGCGAGGCGGGCAACGTCTTGAAACTCCCCCGCGGCGAGATCCGACTGCCGGAAGTGTTCGGATTCTGCCGAGGCGTCAAGCGGGCTCTGACCATGCTCCAAAAGGCCGTCGCTCAGCACGCCGCCCAAGGAAAGCGATTGCTGCTGCTCGGGCAGATCATCCATAATCCATGGGTCAACGATTACTTCGAAAACCTTGGCGTGCGGATTCTCGCCCGCGAGCAAATCGAGACCTCCGCCCAACACATAACCGCCGACGACTGCGCGGTCATCCCGGCCTTCGGCGTCAAGCTGCCCGTCGAGCAGCAACTACATGCCATCGGCTGTTCGATAGTCGATACCTCCTGCGGCGACGTGAGAAGACTGTGGTCATGGACGGATCGTGCATCAGCCGAAGGCTATGGAGTACTCATCTTCGGCCGGGCCGACCATGATGAGACCGTCGTCACCAAGAGCCGCCTCGATGCATCCGGCGGGCGGTATGTAGTCGCCGGCAACCTCGACCAAACGCGCGAATTTTGCGACCTTATCACAGGACGGTGCGACCCGGCGGACTTTGCCGGAATCTTTGGCCACCACGCCACAAATGCTTCCGGCATCGAACCTTTCACCAGACTGGCACAGGTCAGCCAGACCACCATGCTTTACGAAGACACCATCGCCGTTCGCGAACTGGTCCGGCAGGCGTTCGTCGAACGCTTCGGACCCGACGACGCCGACAGCCGACTGCTTTTTCAACCAACCGTCTGCCGCGCAACCCAGGCACGTCAGACCGCGGCCGTGCAACTCTGCCGCCAAGGCTGCGACCTCGTCGTGGTCGTTGGCGGGTTTGGCTCATCCAACACGCGCCACCTTTATGAGCTCGCTCGGCACCTGGCTCCGGCATGGTTTATCGAGACCGCCGACGCCATCCACAGCGACAGCGAGATCGAGACCTTCGACCCCGCCGCCGGACCGGGCATCGTAGCCGACTGGCTGCCAACTCGCCGCCCACTGACTATCGGAGTTCTCGCCGGCGCATCCAGCCCCGAGGTCGTCGTCGGCGAAGTACTCGAACGTCTGGCGCAATTCCTGAGTTGAACCACGAAGCAAAACACCCATCAAGGCCCCGCCCGCAAACCCGCGAAAACCCATTCGACACAACCTTTCGACATAAAAGCTAAATAGCTCCCGCGCCCCCCCCGCCCCCGCATATGCCTCCGCGCCACCGGCTGACGGCACGCTCTCCCCAGCCGCACCCGCCAGGATGGCGAGCACATGGTATGAAGTCGGCGGCATATCCCCGAGCCTCCAGCAGGAAAAACGGGAGGCTTCTCACCATGGCCTTGAGATGGCCTGACGTCTCCGCAACCGGGCAGAAAACATGCTTGCTGATGTGGCGATCGGCGATAGACTTGTCAAAGCGATCGACGGGAATCAAGTATCCGCTGCAAAAGAACGGTGCCGCAAAGATTATGACAGAAGATGACTCTTGGAAAGGAGCAGGATATGTCTACTCGGCAGAACAACCGTAAAGGCGAGATAGTGGGTTTGTGGGTGTTGGCGCTCTTGCTGCAAAGCATGGCGCTTTTCCCTGCAATCGCCGCCGCCCAAGCTCCATCTGAATATTATACCCAGCCGCAGGTATATGGTACACGTCCCAATCCTGCCGGCGAGTGCGAATTGGGGCCGATAGGGGCTACCGGCATCGAGGCGCGTATCTATAAAGGTGTAACGGTTACCGTCGAAGGTACACAGACCAACACGCCGGCCGATGGCAAGTTTGCCAAAGGCGACGTCATTACAGGTGTCAACGGCGTATCGCTTAAGGGTAAGAATCCATTTGTAGTGCTTGGTACGGCGCTGACCAAGGCCGAGGCCGCCAATGGTGTGTTGACCTTTGACATAAAGTCGGCGAAAGACGGCCAGGCCAAGAAGGTCACCATCAAGATCCCCGTCCTGGGCACCTACAGCAAGACCTTCCCGCTGAAGTGTTCAAAATCCAATAAGATCATCAAGCAGGCTGCCGAGTTCTATTCGGCCAAGGATCGATTGAAAGGACACAAGTTCTTTAATGCCCTGGCGTGTCTTTTCCTGCTATCGACCGGTGATGATGCATACGTACCACGCGTTAAGGAGTACTTCTCTCAGTTCTTGAAGAGTCCCGATGGGTGGGCCAAGGAAACCTGGGATGATGATGTTAAGGGCATTGGCGATATGACCTGGGACAACGGTTACAATGGAATCGCTTGCGCGGAATATTACCTGCGCACAGGTGATAAGTCCGTGCTGCCGATCCTGCAACACTATTGCGATGACGCCAGGGATCGCCAGTACTGGGGCAAGGGCTGGACGCATTGGGGTCAGGGCATTAACCCCTCATATGAGGGCGCGGGCGGCCTGATGAATGCCGCCGGCAACCAGGTGCTCGTCACGCTGCTGATGGGAAAGGAGTGCGGCGTCAACGTCGACGAGAAGACACTGCTTGGCGCATTGACGTTCTGGTACCATTTTGCAGGCCACGGTGCGATCCCTGTTACAGACACCCGCAACTGGTTTGCTTTTCGCTCTGCCGGCAGAGACGGCGCAACCGCCGCAGCAATGCAGATCGCCTCGGGCGCGAAGGGTGATGTCTCCATCTACAAGGACGCCAAGGAATACCTGTCCATGTCCGCACTCACCAGTTGGCCATCGAGGTCGTATAACTGGGAGGTCATCTGGCACAGCCTGGCCAGCGCATACATGCTCAAATACGATCCGGGTCTGTACTATAAGACGCAACAACGATTTCGCTGGTCTTATGATCTGCACCGGCAGGCGTCAGGGGCTTTTTCCTATCCTCCAGGCCATCCTTCCCTGAATCCCACTGATGCAGGTATTTCGATTGCCCTGGCCTACACTGCGCCATTGAAGACCCTGCGCATAACCGGCGCTCCGCGTTCAAAGTATGCCAAGGACTTTACACTGCCCTCGCATCTGTGGGGAACCAAGGCGGATCGGGCTTTTCTCACTTCCAAACACAATCCAGATTTCTACAAGTACGGAAAAGCTGAAGAGATTCATATTCCTTTCCACCAATTGCCTGTCGGGCTTCGAGCAAAGGACGTATCGAAGCTTGCGCTTAACACAATGCTAAAGAATGTGCGCCATGCACGATATTCAGTTCGCCTGGGTGCCGCCAAAGCCCTGCGTATGAACAAGCACTTTGGCGAATTGGAAAAGCTGTTGCGCGATCCGGACCCGCGTCTGCGCCGGGCCGGCTTGGATGCCATTATCGACAACCGGATGTGGTGCGGGTCGCTTGTATGGGGACGCAACGCACTCAAGGCCAAAGAGTATACGCCCGGTATGATCCAGGAAATTACAAAGATCCTCGCGGACCCCAAAGAGGCGTGGTTTGTGACGGATGCGGCGCTGTCCGCGCTGCACAATGCACCGGTAGACGCGATCAAGCGAAATATACCCAAGATCCTGCCATGGACAACCCACGAGGAGTGGTGGCTGCGCGAATCGGCGTTCATGGCATTGATGGGTCTGCAAAAGGATGACGATCTGTTTATCGAGTACCTGCCGACGCTCATAGATATGTACGTAAAGGAGTATTACGCGAATCCAAACATAAACATGAGGAAGACGCTCACGGATGCATTGGTGCAGAAAACCAACAGCAGCCCGGCGGGCAAGTTGATCGTTGCCGGCCTCGTGCGAGCTACCCTCGAGAGCAAGGTTCTCCCCGATGTGGGCAAGAACCGACGTTCTCAAGAAGGAACGTACAACGTCATTCAGGCAGCCTTGGCATGCAGTAAATATGCGCCGGAAGCCGCGGCGGACCTCGCGAAGGCACTCACCCAGGGCGGCCGATTGAAGACGTTTGAAACCGGCAATCTAATACAGATCGTGACAGCCAAAGACGGACATATAAACGACCGATTCATTGGATTGTACCCCGCGCTTCAAACACTCGACGGGCGTCAGAAGAAGCAATTGGCCGACATTCTCTACAATGCCTTCCGTCCGGAGTTGATCAAACGACTGGATGGGGTCGACAAGAAGACCGAAAGTAAATTGATCGATACGATTGTGGATCTGACGAAGCTGAAGACAAACATTGCCGGCTGGGAGACCATTGGATCCCCCAAGCCAGCGGAACGCATCTGGCGATATTATTCATTCGATCCGTTGACGGCAAAGGACAAGAAACATCCGCGACTGTTTGAGCGCTTTAGGGATGCCACGCTGCCATCAGGCATGGACAAGTGGTATATGCCCAAGTTCGATGACAGCAAGTGGAAAAGCGGAACCGCTCCGATCGGTATTGGTGAGTTCAAGGCGCACGGGCACGGTAGAATGTGGACGGCCACCCCGGACCATAGCTTTAAGAACAACTCCGACTGGGGTGATGGAGAGTTCATCCTGATGCGTACGACCTTTGATGTGACCGATGTCGACTATGATTATTATCGCCTCAGCATATTGTCGGCTCAGGGATATCAAATCTACCTGAATGGACACAAGATCAATTCGTATCCCTGGACTGCCCATTACCCCGAGTATAAGAAGGTAATGCTGGCAAATGTGGCAAGAAAGCATTTGAACAAGGGCGTCAACACGCTGGCTGTTTACAACCTGGTCGGGTACGAAAAGGACAAAGCGACAGAGGACTATCATGTAATCGGGCAGATGGATATCTCAATTGAAGGCCTGAAAAAAGCGGATGTGGTAGGAAAAGAGTGAACGTGCAGGTTCCAGATGACCATATCGGATCCGCGGGAAGCGGATGTCTTGGATAAAGAGTCGTATCTGCCGAACATATACAGTGCAGTGCCGCAATTATGGTGCGCGGTGTCTCCATCCTTTCGGGATTCCGCCACGCGCACTCCATAAAAAGGCCGTTCCGCGGCGTGTGCAACGCGAGTGCGGGATTGGTTCGCAACCCCAATATCGCTTACTGCTATAGTTCTCAGACACATGTCGCACACTTGCCTGGCGCCGTCGGCTCTAGGCACTTGGCGACAGCCAACGCTATTGTGGCACTCGCAAGTGTGAAGGACATCTGCATCAAAGGAGACAATCTTGCCCCAGTTTCCAGACCGACCGAACGTATTGCTCATCATGACGGACCAGCATCGGGCGGACTGCATCGGCGCAGCCGGCAACGAGTTTATCCGCACGCCGAACCTCGACCGGCTTGCGGCTCGCGGCGTGCTGATGCGGCGGTGCTTCACTAACTGCCCCGTCTGCGCCCCGGCCCGCATCGCCCTTGCCTCCGGCCTGCATCCCAGCCGGATCGGCGCGATGGGGAACGACGCGTACCTGCCCCGCTCGACCCGGACCTACTACCAGCGCCTGCGGGATGAAGGCTTCCGCGTCGGCTGCGTCGGCAAACTGGACCTTGCCAAGCCCGACCCCTACAACGGTCGATTCGGAGATCGCCCCTGCAACTTTGGCTGGGGCTTCACCCACCCCTGCGAGTGCGAGGGAAAGATGCACGCTGGGCGTGGCTTCACGCACCCCAAAGGCCCGCTCGGCCCGTACAACTTCTACCTCCAGCAAAAGGGCCTGCTCAAAAAGTTCTGCGAAGACTACGATGCCCGCGAGGCCGTCGGCTGGGCATACGAGGGCCGGTGGGACTCCGTTCTGGAGACCGAGGATTGGGAAGACTGCTACATCGGCCGAAAGGCCGCCGAGTGGATCCGCGACATCCCCGACGATTTTCCCTGGCACTACTTCGTCAGCTTCGTAGGCCCGCACGACCCGTTCGACCCGCC
>CAZMBZ010000296.1:0-6313 GCA_964564285.1 uncultured Planctomycetaceae bacterium
GCTGAGAACATCGCGGCTGCCAGATTGAATCACGTCGGCTTAAGCGTCACCACGTAAACAAGCTTGACGTGCTGCGATTCATCTTCTTCAGGGGCGAACCACATCGGGATGCTTTCGAGCCGCAACTTCTCGACCGCTCCGGTGGTCAGGTTGACCCTCAACTCGCCCGTAAGCTCAAGGAACTTGACCCCATCCGGCTCGTCTCGCTTGGGGAGTTTCAGAATGCGCTTTCCACGAACGGCGATGACGGCGATCTTGCCCCGGATGCCCGTTCGCACGGCCTTCAGAGTACATATGGATTTTTCCCGCCAAATACTGACGCCTTGCATGAGCATAACGAACCCGAAGGTCTGATGTGGTACGACGTTCTCTCGCAGGACCTGCCAGGACTCGCCGGGCTCAAAGCCCATCGGCGGAAGGTATGCCATCGCATCAGCCAGCGAGGAAATGACCCCGGGTGCGTATAGCTGGATCGCCAAATCGTCCGGAATCTGCAATGAGCCTTCCTCGATATCCTTGGCGAATTCCTTCTTAAGGTCCTGCCAGTATTTGCCCGTGGCATCAACGGACACAACCCGGCCAGCCTGGTCGACGACGGCGATGAACTCCGCATCGCGCAGCGGCTCTAATACCTCCTCTACCGGCGATGCCGGCGCGGTCGTGGGTCCCTGTTTAAACTCAACCCATTGCTCTTTCTTTTCCTCGCCCTGCTCCAGGCAGGTCGCGCCCATTTGCAACCGCTGCACCGCCATCGTCGCCCGCACATTATCCGAGCCGGGCATGGCCGCGACGCGCAGGGACAATTCCCCATCGCTCCACTCGACCGACTTGCTCCGGGTCTCAGAACGTAGGATCTTGATGACGATGTAGGGCTGAGTGGCCGTGTCCGGCCAGATTGCGTGGCGTTCCTCTTCGACTGATCCTGACGCCCTGCTCATCCGCATCTCACAACGATACGCCAGGCGCATGGCCCGCCCAGGTAAAAGGACCTCGGCCCTGCCGATCGGCCCCGGCTCGTTACACCCGACGACTGCCAGACACACGGCGAAGAGCAAACAGTGCGTCTTCATAATGTGGCCTCCCTATTCTTCCAACACTCTACAGGCCGAGGAAGCGGTAAGTCAATCATGAGGGCGTCGACTGACCGCCTGAAAAGTTGAGAAAAGAAAGGCCGCCCGACTGATGAGCTTTGTCGGGCGGCCCTGGAGGAACCTTACATAGCGAAGGGCAAATCTCTCACTGTCACTGCTGCATTACCGTGCTGTCGCTTCCAACTCCATCATGTCCGATAGCCTTGAGCTTGTTACTTCATCTCTCTCTTCCGTCAATTCATTGTAGGCGGCTACGCGACCTGCGAGCCGGCGAAATCATCGCTCATCACCCGCCGCAGTTTGCTTAGGGCGCAGCCCTGGATCTGACGAACCCGCTCGTTGGTCAGCCCGACCATCTTGCCGACCTCGGCCAGCGTCATGCGGCGCTGGGCCGGGTTCATCGCGAACCGCTCCATCACGACCGTCCGCTCGACATCTGTCAACTTGGCGCGATTGAGCATCAGTACGTCGCGGACGGTCTCGATGGTGTCGGCCTGCTGGAACTCGTGACGCTTGGTGTCGTAATCGCTTTTTTCCATGGCCGGGTCGTACTCGGCCGGGAATCGCTGGTGGTACTGGCCGGTCTTTGTGGCCATGCGATTGAAACTCTTGAGGATCGCCCGGCAGGCGTAGGTTGAGAACTTGAATCCACGCTCGGCGTCGAACTTCTCGACGGCCCGCAGCAGGGCCATGTTGCCCTCGCTTACGACCTCGCTGAAGTCGACGTTGGGTATCCGCGTCCTCTTTGCCATCGCCAACACGAGGGCAAGGTTCGCCCGGACCAGGTCGGCGCGGGTTTCCATGGCCCGTTCGTACCAGACGATCATTTTCTTGGCCCTACCGAGCGTGGCTCGCTCCAACTGCTTGGTCACCAAGCCCGTCAGGCGATAGCGAGTGTAGTTGTAACGCAGGAACAACTTCGCCTCTTCCTTGGCGCTAAGCCTGCTGCGCCTTCCCTTGCGAACGGGTTTGACGTCCTCGACCACCTCGGGGAAACTCGTCCAGACCGGAATCTCGATACCGTCGGCATTCGGGCCGAAAAACTCTTTCTCCGCGCCCCGCTGGTCGAACATGTCGCTCGGGACGTAATCGACCTTGGCGGGAATTCTTGCGTATGTTCGTCGCTCTGATTCGCTCAGGCCAGCGGGAGTGCCCAATTCCACAGCTTTCGAGGGGACCTGGTTAAGTTCTGTTTTTGTAAGTTGATGTGTAGCTTTCATGGATGACAATCCTTTCGAAGTTTCCTTTCGCATCAACGAATCAGAGCAAAAGGTGGAAAACGACCGTTCCTGGACCCACATTATCGTATTTATGCCCGTTTTTAAGAGCCCCTATCGGGCTCTGTTTTCTTATCGACCTAATAGTACCGCGATAGTACTAGATGACAACTGAAAAATAAAACTTTTTTGGACCTATTTTATCCATGCCCACGCCTAGCTCGGCTTCCGTCTTTGCTCACAGGGAAGACCATCGCCATAAAGACCTATCAAAAAAGACTTTGCGACTGGCCTTCTTGTTTGACGTTTGAGAATTGCCCCAATCGTTACCTTGCGATACGGTTGAGAAAACCGTTGGATCGTGGCCCGCGTGGGCAGGACATGGGTCTACTTCGAGAAGTGAATTGGTAATCCGAAGGTTACTTCCGCCCGAGAAACCGCCGCAGGAGCATCTCTTCGCCGGAACGATTACCTTCGATCAGGTGCCCGAGGAATTGCAGAGCGTACCCACCCACGAACATCCCCAACGCAAGCAGCCATTGTCGACAGACAAGGAGAATCGGCGCAGCCACGAAGCAGGCGGGTATCCCAAGCATGTGCAGCACAAAGCTGATGGGATTGCGATGTCTCTTTCGCCAGTTATGCGCCCAGTTTGCCAGCCAGCTAAGTATGGGGTTACTCATGTGGGGTCCTGTTGGCCGGGATGCCCGGTTTGGTCTCGCCGCCAGTACGTCACAGGCTTCTCAGGCCGAAGAAGAATTCATACAGAAGATTGAGCGCTATGCCGGAGAAAAAATCGATGGCCAGCACAGCCATGGTCGCCGCGACAAAGGCCTCCGTACACGCCCTGCCGACGCCCTCGGCGCCCGCGGCACAGCGAAAGCCCTTGTAGCAACTGATCAGGCTGATGGCCATACCGAAGAATATGCTCTTGATCGGGCCGTAAAGGATGTCGAAGTAATCGACGGTCCTGGCTGCATCGCGCCAGAACTCGGTCCCGCTAACGCCATAGACGTAGACGCTCATGGCGTAGCCACCGAGTATGCCCATGAAGTCGGCGTACATGACCAGCACCGGTATCAGCAGCACGCAGGCGAGGAAGCGCGGCACGACAAGCACTCGTATGGGGTCGCTGCCCATTGCGCGGAGGGCGTCGATTTGCTCGGTCACTCGCATCGTGCCAAGCTCCGCCGTCAGACCCCCGCCTACCCTGCCGGCCAGTATTACCCCGGTCAGCACGGGTCCGAGCTCTCGAAGGACCGACAGGTTAATGATGGTACCCATCTGCGCGATGAGCCCGACGGAAGCGAACTGCGCGATCATCTGCACCGCAAGCACCATGCCGACGAAGATACCCACGACCATCACGACCGGCACGGACTCGGTGCCGATGATGTAGAGTTGCGGCAGCAAGAGGCGCAGAGTCCGCCAGTTGGCTATGCTTCGCGAAGTCCAAGCGATGCTCTGCCAGCTAAACCGGCAGAAGTCTCCGAATCCACCCAGGCGCCGCAGCGTCTGTTGACCTACTGATGCTATGATTGCCATGCCATCGACCTCACAACAGCACTGTCTAACCGCCCGCAGCCCGTCCGTCAAGGCCGGCCGTGCGGAAAGACAGCAGCTTTCCCCGGCACCGACGGCTTGGTAACACGTTTTCGACGGTGCCACGACTGGGCCTGATTATCGCGGGCAAGTGGTCGCCCGCAGATTAAGCACTGAAACGCAGAAGCTCAGAGAGTAAAAACAAAAACGAAACGGCGAATGGAGACCATGCGCAATCTCCTTCCGCCGTTTCGTCTTCCAGTCTCTGAGGCTCTGTGCCTCAGTGGTAGTTAGCTTTCTCAGCCGTCCAGGACCCATCCTTTGCGGTAGGTCTTTCTCAGGAACGGTTCGACCTCGGGGCAGTTGGTGGCCTTCATGTTCTTGGAATCCCACTCGAGCGGCTTGCCCACGCGGTAGGCCGCCAGGGCCAGCATGTTAGCCTCGACCAGCGAGCCCGCATAATCGAAGTTGCACAGGGTCTCCTTGCCAGTCTTGCAGCCGGTGATCCATTCCTGGTGATGGCCCGGCGATGGCGGGATGAGGTCTTCCTTTTTCGGCGGGGTGTAATCCGTCATGTCGCCGCTGTTGCGGAGAATCCAGTAGCTGTAGTCTGCCAGCAGCCAGCCCTTGCTGCCTCGAACCAGCATGCCCTTGAACGCTGCTTCGCGGTCGATGATCTTCATCGGGAAACCAGGCTTCTTTCCGCCATCGTACCAGTAGACCTTGATCGCATCACGCCATTCGTTGGCGGGGTGCTCCCACTCTACCTTCAGCCAGGTCGGCACGGTATCGCTGCTCTGCTCGGACCCCTCGGCCTTGCAGCTCGTCGGATCCTTCAAACCCAGCGGCCAGTATGCCATGTCCATCATGTGACTGCCCATGTCGCCGATCTGCCCGCTGCCGAAGTCCCAGAAGCGGTTCCATCCGAGACAGCCTCCGGGGAAGTAGCCCGGGTTGTACGGGTGCATCTTCGACGGGCCGACCCATAGATCCCAGTTGATGTGGTCCGGCGCGGGTCCAGCCTTGGGCAGGTAATCGCCTCCCTTGGGAACGCGACTGCACCAGACGTGGCAGTCCTTGACCTTGCCGACCGCCCCGCCGCGAATGAGCTCGACGATCCGCCGGTAGTTTTCCGACGCGTGAATCTGCGTGCCCATCTGCGTGGCGATCTTGCCCTTCTTCTCCAGGTACTTCTTGCGAACCATCCGCGCCTCTTCGACGCTGTTGGCCAGGGGCTTCTCGCTGTAAACGTGATAGCCGCGATTCATCGCCCATACGTTGACGAATGCGTGCGTGTGATCCGTCGACGCGCAGACGACCGCGTCGATATCCTTCTGCTCCAGACATTTTCGCCAGTCGACGTACGTCTTGGCCCGGGGGTACTTCTCGACCGCCTTGGCGAGGTTCTTACTGTTGACGTCGCACAACGCAACGATGTTCTCGCTACGAACGCCGTTCATATCCGCCTTGCCGCGACCGCCGCAACCGATGACGGCAATGTTCAACTTGTCGCTGGGGCTCTTGCCCGCCGCCAGAAGGCCCGACCGCAGCACCATCACCCCGGCGCCCGCCACGGCCGCCTGCTTAAGAAAAGTACGCCGCTTGGTAACTTGCTTCATCATATATCTCCTGCTTTCAAAAAACGTTCCCACATGCCAATAAACCAATAAAACCATCAACCCCGAACACTGCCCCGAGTTCCCGCGCGATTGTAACTGGCATGAAGCAGAAACGAAACACCCAAACGGAGTCGCCGACCGGCCACCCACCATCACCCACCCAATAAGACGGCGAGAGCCGCACGGGACCATTGGCGTGTCAAGTAGAGAGAGAGGCATCTCTCGGAGCAGGTTCCAGACACGTTTACCCGCGCGGGCATCTCGCCCGTTTGCTTACATGGATTGTCTACGTCTTTGCAGAATCAGGCCCCGCGGCGGCGCTCAGGACCTTCGGTCTCCGCTTAAGCTACGACCTGACGTGTCGCCTGCGCTTCAACAAAGCAGGAAGGCCTACGGCCAGCATGACAAAGAGGGTGGCCGGCTCGGGAATGGTCTGGGTTTCGCTCGTGCCGCTGTTCAAGCCGCTCATCAACTCCTGAAGGTCTTCCCAGTCCACCGTCCCGTTGCCGTTAAAGTCGCCTCCGGACCCCGCAGTGCCGGCCGCGGGCGCACCGCCGAAGTGCGTCTTGACCATGATGTAGTCGGCCGAGTCCACCACCTCGTCGCCGTTGGCGTCGCCGGTGAGAACAAAATCCGTAATTGCTGTGATCCGCGTGTAGTCGGTCTCGAAAAGCGTAACCGTCTCAAAGTCCAGATTGTCCGCGGTGGCTTCCAGACCGGACGAGCGGAAATCCCAGTTCGGATCGTCAGTCAGCGTGGCGAAGTCCCACGTGCCCAGAAGGTTCAACGCCCCGCCGTCGATGTCGACGTAAACGGGCGCGCCTGGCTGGGTGAAGACGAACGG
>CAZMBZ010000297.1:0-6290 GCA_964564285.1 uncultured Planctomycetaceae bacterium
GCGTCTTGGCGCGTCTCGGCCGAGTCCAACGCGGCAACCAGTGCATCGACCCGTTTGACAAGCTCAGGCTTGTCGCTGAACCCCACCATCAATTTACCCAAATCTTCCACGGGGATATCCTGAACATTGCCGTTGGGCTCCTGAATAGTGATAACCTTCGTGTCGATTAGCCCCGTAATGACAGTACCATCGGCAAGCTTGAAGCACAGATACTGGTCGACATGGGGCGGCATGACGGCGTAGAAGACGGCGACAGTTATCAATACCATTATCGCTATGAGGCAAATCACTTTCTTCATAGAACGCCCTTTCGCCGACCCCGCAAGCAGAACCGACCCACGATACAGAGAGGAATAACACCCTAACAGACTGCCCGCAAGATACCACAATGCCCGTGATGTATCAACAATTGTGCGGGCCGAACATCTTGCTTGGAAGGCTCTTGTCCGAGGCGTCCACGAAGCCGCGACCGACGTACATCCAACCCTTGTTGCCCTCGAACGTCACGCCCTTGGAATTCTTGCCGCCCACGGAGGCCCGCAAAAAAGCAGGCCTCGCAGGCCATTGTCTCATGCGGATTGGCCGATGAAAGGTTAGAATACAGGTAAGTTGACAGCTAATGGATTTCGTGTGCGCGGACGGGTTCGCGCGGGGCTAATCCGAGCGGAAGGTTCAGCCTATGACAACGCTACCGCAGTATACGGGCACTGAGGATGTCTTCCGGCAATTGGAGGATGTTCGGGCGCGGCGGTGGATGCTTCGCATGGCGGCCGGGCTGCTCGCAGCCATGACGGTCGCGATGGCGTGCATCCTGGGCGCGGCGATATCGCTTGGCTATTGGGCAGATCAGCCCCCGGCCATGCTGCGATGGGCGGTGCTGATTCTCGCGGGGACGGCCCTGCTGGCGGCGGCGGGCTGGTTCGTGCTGCGGGCGGCTGTCTGGCGGATGAACCCCGCCCAAACCGCCCGATTCATCGAATCCAGCATACCGGAGCTTCGCAACGACCTCATCAACACCGTCCTTCTGTCCGACGACGAAAGCCAGACCAGCCCCGAGTTGGTCCAACTAGCCATCCACGAAGCCGCACTGAAAGCGCAGCGCATCGACGTGCGAAAGAGCATCTCCCGCAGACCCCTGGCCCTGTCGGCCATCGCCGCCTTCATCGGAACATGCGCGGTGGTTGGCTTCGCAGTGCTCCAGCCGGGGCCGATGAAGCGCGGTCTTATGGGCGCGATCGTCCCCACCAGGTACGTCCAACGCGTCAACCAGATCGAGCTATTGAGCATTTCCCCCGCCGATGGATCGACGTGCTTCGTCGGCGAGCCGATCAGCCTCGTCGCCGCCATCAACAACCCAGACCACAACCCCTACCACGGGGAGGTGATCTTCAAGAATCCCGCCGCCACCAGAGCTCTGACGGCCTCGGAGGATTGCACCACGTTCGTGCTGGGCGCAAGGAAGTTTGAGCAATCCTTCGAGTTCGCCGTGAAGATAGGCCAATCACGCTGGCCGACGGACAAGCCGTACTACAAGGTCAACGTGCTCCAGCGAGTCAAGATCGATGGCCTCGACCTCCATTACGAGTACCCATCCTATACGGGGCTGAAATCCGCTACCGTGCGGAACGCCCCAGGTGCCATCGAAGCGCCTGTCGGCACGCGCGTAACCGTAACGCTGCGGACTCACTCTCCTGTCAAGAGCGTTGTGCTCGAGCGCCAGGAAGCCGGACGAATCCCCATGACACCCGGGCCGGACCACCTGTGCTTCGCGACCAACCTCGACGTGCTGAAAAGCGGCGCCTACCGCGTGGTCATAGAGGACACCCGCCAGCAGTTGCCGGACCCCGAGGCCGACGGAGCCAACGGTTTCGCCCCGGCCGGACCGTCGGAACTGCGGGGCTACTTCCGCATTAACGCCCTGCCGGATGCGCCTCCGAAAATCGAGTTCATCACCCCAAACCGCGACACCAACCTGGCGCCCGGGGCCAGGCTCGATACGCTCATCCGGGTCTTCGATAAGTACGGCCTGGCCGACGCAACATTCTTCGCCGGCAAGCAAGGCACCGAGCCAACGGAGGTCCACGCCTACGCCACCGTCAAGGGCAAGACCAAGGCCGACCTGCCATACGCCCTGGAAATGCCCGCTGGTACGGTCAAGGGCGATGTGATCGTCTACTATGCGACCGTAACAGACAACCGCAACCTGCCCAAAATCGCGGGCCCGCAGACCACGGCCTCGGGGCGGTTCAAGGTGACCGTCCAGGACGCCGCCGAAGTCGCGGCCGAGAGAGCCAGGCTCTACGACCAACTGCGTACCCGCCTGCTGGCGATACTCAAATGCCAGGAGACCACCCACGTCGATACGGGCATATGCTGGAAACATCACAGGGAACTGTCGGCCTTGCTCGCCACAGCCCAAGGCGTGCTAACCGCCCAGAAGAAGATTCGCCAGGACCTGCTGGACCTGGCAGAGAAGTTCCCGTTCCCCAAGGAAATGGCTACCGTCCAGCAGGCAACGGCGATGCTGGCCAATAACGAAGCCCGCCTGGCCGCTGACCAGGCCGACGTGCTGAGCAAACTGGCCGCGCTCGACGAACGAGACAAGCCCTGCCAGTCGCTCATTGCGACGCAGGACAAGATAATCGACACGCTCCAGATGCTGCTCGCGATCATGCCATCGCTCAACAACCGCGACAAGGAAAAGGAAAAAGGCCCCAAGGCCGGCGACCTGCCACCTGACACGCTGGCCAAGCTCAAAGCCCTCGACGCCAAACTCGCGGAGTTCCTCGCAGACCAGAAGAAGGTCATCGCCGCCAGCGAGCGACTTAATAAGAAGCCAGTCGATAACCTGACGGCCGAGGATGAAAAACTGCTCCAGGACCTCACCGCGGTCGAGGACAAATGGGAAAAGTTCATGAACGAAACGTTCGCGGACTTCTCCCGACTGGTCGAGCAGGACTTCGCCAACCCATCGACTCTCAAGGAGCTCCTGGCCGTAAAGAGCGACATAACGATGGCCAAGGATGCTCTCTCGAAGAAGGCCATCGAGATCGCCACTGCGGCCGAGGAAGGCGCACTCGGCGGCGGCGAGGAGATCATGGACAACATCGAGAAATGGCTGCCCGACGAGCCCGACCGGATCAAGTGGGCGATGGAGTCCATGCCTGACGACCAGGGCAAGATCGAGGCGCCGGAGTTGCCCACGGAGATGGAGGACCTCATCGGCGACCTGCTGGAGGAGGAAGAGGATCTCTTCGACGACATGGAGGACCTCAGCGCCCGGGCAGCGTTCAGCGGATCCGACGGCATTGGATGGGACGCCATGGACGGGCCAATCTCCAACATGGGCGCACAGGGCGTTACGGGCAACCAGCTTCCCAACAATAATGAGCTCCAGGGCCGATCAGGCCAGGGGCGATCGGGCAAGAGCAGCGGCGAATTTGTCGGGGACTCCGCCGAAAACAAGGGTGGTCGCCGCACGCCAACCCGCATAACACCCGAGCCATTCCAAAAAGGCCAGATCGACGACAAATCGACCGAGGCACCCGGCGGAGCAACCGGCGGCGGAAAAATATCCGGCAGCGGCGAAGAAGGCCTTGAAGGACCAGTTCCGCCCGAGATCAAAAAAGCCCTGCCAAGACTGGCACAAAAGCAGGCCGCCATCGTCAACAAGGCCGAGCGGCTGCGAGGGCAGTTCCAAGTTAACGACTACGCGGGGTTCAAGTTCCTCCAGGCCATCACGCTGATGAGCCGGGTCCAGCACGACCTCGAAAAGGGAAGATACCAGAACGTCCTTCGCGCCAGGAAGCAGACCCTTTCGGCCCTGACCCAGAGCAAACTTCGCATAGGCCAGATCGACGTCGCCCAGGACACCTCAGCCGAGATGCCCAAGTACATCCGCGACGACATCGCCGACGCGATGAAGGGCAATCTGCCCGCCGAATACCGCGACGTGCTGGAACAATACTACCGACGCCTCAGCGAGGCAGGCAGATAAGGGAGAGTATGAGTTTTTTCGATCACAAAACCCCATGGTATCTGTCCGGCCTGGCATTTGAGTGCATCGGCTGTGGCCGGTGCTGCGCCGGACCAGAGGAAGGCTACGTCTGGCTGACCGACAAGGAAGTCGTCGCCATCGCCGAATGCCTGGACATCACCGAAACCGAGATGCGAAACAGGTACGTGCGCCGCGTCAACGATCGGCTGAGCCTCCGGGAGAAAAAACCTTCCCACGATTGCGTCTTCCTCGAAGCTGACGGCCTGGGCCAAAGAAAGTGCAAAATATATTCGGTCAGGCCTTTGCAGTGCCGCACCTGGCCGTACTGGGCGCAAAACCTGGCCCGGCCGGAAAACTGGGCCGCGGCCGGACAGCGATGCCCTGGAATCAACCGAGGCAAGGTGGTGACCTTCAATGAGATCGAGGCCCGGCGCCTCGCGACCGATGAATGACCACCGCGACCAACCCCGCATCACCAGCCTCGCCGACGCCGTCGCACGTTGCGCCGCCGACACCGCCTTCCTGACCGAACTCGGGGAAATCCTGCGCCAAGCCGACCGTGCCGCCGACGATCGCCACTGGACATGCCGAGCCTGTGGCAAGTGCTGCCGATTCGAGGAGTTCGGCCACAAACTTTACGTCACCGCCGGCGAATTGGCCTACCTGATACGCCAGCCCCCGCCTGAGGCGGTCCTGCCACAAGACGCAAGTGGATTACGGACGAAACCCGCTGCCCTGTGCCCATATCAGGACGGCGACCGCTGCCTCGCGCGCGACAGCAGGGCACTGGGCTGCCGCCTGTTTTTTTGCGACCCAGCCACCGCCGAATGGAGCAACGTCGTCTACGAAGAATTCCACGATAAGATCAAACGCCTGCACGCCGCCCACAGCCTGCCGTACATCTACGCCGAACTGACTGCCGCCCTCGCCGAACTGGCTTCGAGAGGGTCGTGAATAAATCACTTTCGCAGAGCGAGTTTTTTGCGTTGACATCAGCGGGGGCGATACATAGCATGTCCTTGAACCGGCTCGAATGAATTTGGCAAAGCCGGGCAGATTCGGTGGCTCTCTGGGAGAGATAAGACGATGAAGAAGTTGCTGATAGCCATGATCCTTCTCAGCAGCGTGTTGGTGGGCTGCACGGTATCGGAAAACCCGACCCAGCACAGTCAACGTCTGCAGCTCCAGGGAGACGTTCAGTTACGCCAGATGGTCGAAGACTTCGACATGTTCTGGCTGATTGATCGTCCCAGCGGCCTGAGCATGTGGAACGATCAACTCGGATTGTAAGTTTCTTTCGCAATTGGCGACAGTCAGCCTCCAGCCCCGGCGGCCGGGGGCTGTTTTTGTCTCATCGCCGCCCCCCTGCCGACGCCACTGAGCGACTGCTTGCACGATTCGCCAAGCCTGCTCTATAATGGCGCCCAATCCAATCGAGGCGGGCTCGTCGCCTGCCAGCAGCGCGGAGCGAGAGCATGAGTCAGACAAGCAACCAAGTCGCGGTATTCCCTGGCACGTTCGACCCTATCACACTAGGCCATCTCGACCTGATACGTCGCGGGTCAACGCTTTACGAGCAGTTGATCATCGGCATCGGAGAGAACCCAGAGAAGTCCTCCATGCTAACGTCTCCCCAGCGAATGGAGATCGTCCGCAAGATCGTAGGCGATCTACCCAGCGTCCGCGTCGATAGCTACACGGGGCTGACGGTTGATTTCGCTCGCAAGTGCGGTGCAGGAGTGCTCTTAAGGGGCATCCGTGACGCCGCCGACTTGCACATGGAAACAGCCATCGCCCACACAAACCACCAGGTTTCCGGAGTCGAAACTGTCTTTTTACTGCCGGCCCCGCAATACGCGTTTATTTCCTCCCGGCTGGTCCGGCAGATTGCCCAGGCAGGCGGCGACATCTCCAGACTGGTTCCGCCGGAAGTTTTGGGATACCTCCCTGGACTTGCGTGAGGAGGGCGCATAAAAAAGCGACGTCAGGGGAGGGGAGCCTGACATCGCTTACAACAAACTCGGGCAAAGGAGGGAGTATTGCCCGAGGAGCCTCACTATTAAACGCCAGTACTCTTTATAATAGCACGTTGCCGGGGCATGTCAAGCATATCGGGGAAATAATTCAAAAATAACTTTTGATGAGCCATCCGGCGGCCTGCGCCGCCATTGGGCCTGGGACCCTTGGAGCTAGCAGTGCGTTTAGAAATGGGTCCGCCAGCGAGAGCGAGCAAGAATATCGAGCATCAAGGAAGAAAACGCAGGCAATGCCTTAGCATTGCCGAGTATTTCTG
>CAZMBZ010000298.1:0-6259 GCA_964564285.1 uncultured Planctomycetaceae bacterium
AGCTTGGCCAAGCGATCCAGCATCTGCCTTGCGCGGATGGCGGTCTTGCGAGCCTCGATACCACTCTGCCCCGGCGCGACGGAGGCGAGATAAGTCCGCTGGAATGCATCGATGATCTCCTGCTGGCGAACCGCCATTCGCTGAGATTCCCCATTGGCCTTGGCAAGTTTCACCTCGACGGCCTCGACAGTCTTTCGCCGACGGGTCAATTCGTCGCCGGCCGCGACCAGTCGCTTGCGAAGATCAGACACCTGCTCTTTGGCCAGGTCGCCCTCGTCGGCGGCCGTCTTGAGTACGCGACGAGCGGTCTCCAACTCGGCTATCTTGAGCTCGGCCGCCTTGATCCGCCCTGCCTGCTTCCCGACCTCAGCCAGAGCTTCTTTCCGCTGGACATCTAACGCCGCGGTCCACTTCGCCAACCCCGTTTCGTACTGTTTGCGCAACTCGTCGAGTTGAGTCCGCAGCTTTCCCGCGTCGGCTGCAACGCCCGTCAGCTCAGCAATCCTGGTGCTTGCGGTCGCGATTTGTCCGCGCAGGTCCGCGGCCTGCTTCTCAAGTTCGAGGATTCGATCATCGTCAGCCGGCCTGGACGACGGCACCGTAGACGCCGTGGCAGGCGGCACCTTGGACGCCCCATCCACAACCGCAGGCTCCCGCACCCGCCCGGGAAGGGAACCCACGTACAGAACCACACACGACGCAGCCAGCAGTATTGCCGCCGCCGCCAGAGGCGCCCATCGCAGGACAGTCCGCATCCTGGACTTCGACAGGCCAGCCCCGTCAAACGCAGGCATTGCCGGCGTAACAGTGGTTCGCCCTGCCTCGTCCGCTCCCCACTGCCGGAGCATCCGCTCCAGGCGATCGGGCTGGTTTTTCGGCTTGTCGGTCATCTTCTCTGCTTCAGTTTCAGGCTTCCGTTCAAAAGCGACGACTCCTGAACCAGATGCACATCAAGTTCAGGCCCCTGCTCGCCGAAACGAACAGGCCTCAACGTGAATGCGTCGGCCCGTCGGGACTCCACAAAACACGCCACTCAAAATATTCCCAGTTTTCGGCTGCCATAATACCGTATCCCATCCGCGGCCCGGCTGCGCAGTGCAATCGGGCGACAGGGGCTATTCCTTCACGCCTTTGGCGCGGAGGCACTTCTCGATTCGGCGGCGGGCTTCTTCTATTCGCAGGCGAACGGTCGCCTCGGCCAGGCCCGTCTCGGCCGCGATACCTCTCGTCGTCATGCCATCAACATAACGCAAGCTGATCACAAACCGCAGGTCAGCCGACAGAAACTCCACGCAGTGGCGGACGGCGTCGATTTCCTCTCGCAGCTCGGCCGATGAGCCGGGATTATCCGTATCGGCCAGGACGTCCTCAGCCAGTTCCGGATCGAAATCCTCTGGCCTCTTTCGAGCGGACCATCGCTTGCGTGTGACGTTGCGCGCTATCGCCGCGACCCAGGACCGAAACGTCCCTCGCGTGGTATCGAAGGTTCCCAGCGAGCGAAATGCCCGGATGAACGTCTCCTGAACCAGATCATCAGCGTCGGCCTGGGCAAACCCGCTGCGAAGAAAGTAAACCTTTATCCAACGCGCGTTGGCCTCGTACAACGCGCCGCACGCGGCTGCGTCGCCCGTAAGAGCCCCTTCGATCAATTGCCGTTGCTGCTTATCCACGCCTTGCCCCGAGTTCATTGTTTTGGAAGATTCTCACTCGGCGCACGTCTGCAAGTCAACTGGTGTCTTGTTTTTCCTGGTTTTCCGGGCGGCAAACTCTGGCTTGCCAGACGGCGGCGAGGATAAGATATGCACGTTCAGGACGCTCGCGCCGAGCGCCCCGTGAGGAGACGCGTCCATGGAGCACCAGAACGACTCGTACAGACAAGTCAATGATGCCGAGCCCGACGCCTGCCTTGCCGCCACTCGCTGGCTGCCTCGATACCTGCGGTTCCTCCGCGACGCCGAGGCCGTCGAGCTGGAGCACCTCACCGACAATCGAATTGCCGCGGCACTGAACATCGAGCCCTCCCAGGTACACCACGACCTTGCCGTCACGGGCGTCAAGGACCGGCCGGGAGTTGGCTTCCGCACCACCGAACTCATACACGCGATCGAGCAGTACCTCGGATGGGACAACACGACCGACGCCCTGCTCATCGGCGCGGGCCATCTCGGGGCCGCACTGGCGGGCTACGCGGGCTTCGAACGATACGGGCTGAACATCGTGGCGGTCTTTGACGTCGACGACCACAAGGTAGGCCGCAAGCTCTCCGGCAGGCAAGTCCACCACTTCGACAGCGTCGTGTCGATCGCCCAGCAAACCCACGCCCACATGGGCATTATCGCCGTTCCCGGCGAACTGGCCCAGGATGTCGCTGACGTGCTCGTCCTGGCGGGAATAAGGGCGATATGGAACTTCGCGCCCGTCCGGCTTAACGTCCCACCAAGTGTGGCCATCGAAACAACCGACCTGGCCGCCAGCTTGGCCGTGCTCAGCCTGAGGCTCGCCGATGCATTGCGCCCAGACCGATAAGGTGTCCGCCAGGAATGCACACGACAATCGTGGGCGCGAGCCCAGCCGGAGACTTTCAGCTTGGCTGTGTTCACTCAATCACCAAACGCAGGAGTACTCATGTATCACACGCTCCCAGTCGTGATCCTCATCGTCCTCATGGCCTCGGCACTTTTTGCGGCCGGAACAGAAAATGCACAACCCAAAGCCGACCCGTCCACGGTTGCTTCGGCCCCTGAGACGCCAAAGCAGGGTGGCGAGCATTCTTCGGTCATTGACACCGAAACCGTTAAGCGGTGGTCTGCGCCCTATCGCGGCTGGCATTACTATCCTGACCATGTGATTGATCCCAAGCCGGCGATCAAAGGGTTTGATGATATCCGCGCAACGGACGTTCCCACGGTGTACCAACTGCCGGGCGACAAGAAATGGTACATGACTTTCATAGGCTTTGACGGCAAGGGTTATCAATCCTTCGTGGCCGAGAGCGACGATCTTGTTAAGTGGACGAACATTCGTCTCGCCATGGGCTACGGACCCGAGGGCTCATTCGATTACGGCGGGGTCGTCCTGGGCGCGTTCCTGTATGGCGACTACGATATCAAGGCCAGACGGGAACTGAAGAAGCACGAAGGCAGGTACTTTTCCCTTTACGGAGCGTATCCCCGCCAGGGCGGTTACGAGCTGCGGCCTGGCTACGAGGGGGTCGCGTCAAGCGAAGACGGCCTGACGTGGCGGAGAGCGAAAAAGGAACCCATTCTTTCGGTGCATCAACCCGATTGCGGCAAATGGGAAAAGGACTGCATCTACCAGCCATGGTTGCTGGAACACAAGGGACGCTACTTCAATTTCTACAATGCCGCCAATGGTGGTACTGAGCAACTCGGGCTCGCCACTTCCACGGACATCCTTCACTGGAAGCGTCACCCTCAAAATCCCGTGATCCCCAATGGCCCCAGAGGCAGTTACAATCAGAAGTTCTCTTCCGATGGAAAGGCGTTCCGGGACAAGGACCACTGGGTAATGTTTTTCTTCGGCGTCGGTCGCGGCGGCGCGCACATCATGGCGGCGTTCTCGCGCGACCTATACCATTGGACGGTTGATCCCGAACCGTTGTACAAGAGCGGTGGCAACCCATCGGGCCTGGACAAGAAATACGCCCACAAGATATCTCTCATCTGGAATCCCCGGAACGAAACATACTACATGTTCTACAATGCGGTCGGCAACAAGGGCAGAGGCATAGGCCTGATCACCAGCAAATCGATCGCCCGGAACGCCGATAAATAGACGCTTAGAGTTTCCTGCTCTTCATGATCGACAGCAGCAGCCAGAAGCCCATTATCGCCGCGACGCTGAAACCCAGCACGCCCACCGTCTGCATGTGCAGCAGGCCCAAGAGGTTGCCCTGCTGCGGCACGAGCAGGCTGGAACCCACCAGCAGCGCCGCGATTATCAGCGCGAAGCTTATGCGATTGGAGCTCTTGTCGAGCGTATGCACTAGGTTCTCGAGGTGCTCGTGGTGGACACGCATCTGGATCTGACCGTGGCGCATCTTGGCCAAAATGGCGTTGAGGTCCTCGGGCATTCGATTGGCCAGCTCGTGCAACTCCGCCAGCGAGCCCTGGGCATCGCGAAGCAGACGCCGCGGGTCCAGACGCTGACGCCGAAATCTCGCCGCGTAGGGCTTGAGGTGCTCGACGATCTCGAAATCCGGGTCCAGGCTCTTGGCGAACGACTCGATCGTCATGAGGCTCTTGAGCATCAGCGTGAACTCCGCCGGCGGGCTGATACGGTGCTTGCGGATAAGCTCGAATATCTCGGTGAGCACCTGCCTGAACGGGATATCCGAAATCGGCAGGTTCCAGTAGCAATCGAGCAGTTCCTCGGTATCTCGCGTGAGCTCAGCCCGCTCAGTGTCCTCGCCGAGCAACTCGTGGCGATGAAGCGTGCGGACGAGTCGCACCGCATTGCCATCCACCACGCATAGCACCAGGTCCTGGAGCATCTGACGGTCACCAGCGCTCAGTCGCGCGACCTGGCCGAAATCCATCGCGGCGACGACATCGCCCGGCAGCATGAAGAAATTCCCCGGGTGCGGGTCCGCGTGGAAAAAGCCTATGTCGAATATCTGGCGAAAGACGAAGTCCGCCCCGCGCCGCGCCAGCAGCTTGCGGTCGTAGCCGCCAGCGTCCAGGGCGGCGAGGTTGCTCGGCTTGATTCCCCCGACATACTCCATCGTCAGCACGCCCTCGGAGCAGTATTCGCGGAAGACCGCGGGAATGCGAACCCCCTCAACGGCGGCGAAGTTGGCGAAGAATCGCTCCTGGTTTCTCCGCTCTGCCGACAGGTCCACCTCGCGCATCACCGCCTCGGTAAACTCCTGCACCATCCTCCGCGGGTCCAGCAAGTCGTCGCCGAAGAAGGCCGTCTTTATCAGCCCCGCGAGGCCTTCGAGCATCTCGCACTCGGTCTGGAGTGTCTTGACTATGCCGGGCCTGCGGACCTTGACCACCGCCTGCCTGCCATCGCGGGTAACGGCTCGATGCACCTGGGCGATGCTCCCGGCGGCAAGGGGTTGCTGGTCGAAACTGCTGAAGATGTCCTCGATTTTGCCGCCGAGTTGGCTTTCGACCTCGACGCGGATCAGCGCCATGGCCACCAGCGGCGCGCGGTCCTGAAGCATTTCGAACTGTTCAATGTATTCGGGCGAGAGCAGGTCCGGACGGGTCGAGAGGAGCTGTCCGAGCTTGATGAATGTCGGGCCAAGCTCCTCCATCGCCAGGCGAATTCGCTCCGGCCTGGAGCGGGCGCGGGCATCCGGCGCCTTCGCCTTGATACCCCTGTGCAGCACCGCCCGGACTCGCTGGCTGAACGAGCCGCCGACGTCGGCTATGCCGTACTTGACGAGCACGCCCATGATGTGTTGGTAGCGCCGAACGTGATCCACCGTCCGGTGCAGCCCGAATCTCCGGTGCGGCAAGGACGATCACTCCTGGTTTCTGCGCGCCGGTTCCAAGACAGCAATTGCCCCGCCCGGCGCTAGGCTGGGCTACTGCGGGTAGCGCCTGCCCCAAGGCCTGCTGGCAAGCCATGCGCTGTCCAGCGGCAACTCGGGCGTCGGGGGCACTAGCGTTTGCTCTTGCTCGACTCGTGCTGGGCTGAGTGTTCGGCGATCTTCTTCTCGATGCGCTCGATGTCCTCTTTGGTCGCCAAGTCCAACTTGCTGATAGCGGCATGGACCTGGTCGCCAATCATCTTCTCCATATCCCTGCGAGCCTTGTCGGCATGGTCCATCAGTTCCTTGACGAAGCCGCTCTTGTTGCCCCGCTCGGCCTGGCCTCGGGATACGTACTCGTCGAAGATCTTCTCGGCCCGCTCACGGGTCATGGACATTGCCCCCAGGCTCGCCAGCAAAATCTTGTCAAGCTTCTCAAACATGGCAGACTTCCCAAAATAGTTGTCTGGGCCAACGCGCCAGCCACGCCGGCGGGAGCGTCTCTGAATATATATGATACGTCAAAAGTTCAGCTTTGATGGTAAAGAAATTACAACTTCAGTCTTCCTCGATGTGCCGCCAGCTCATCAGGAAGGTGATGCGCTCGAGCACATCCTTCGGCAGGGTCTTCCGCAGAATCTTCCTGGCCGAGGCCATATTCGTCCGGCGCGTGACGTGGATGATGATGATCCGCTCGCACTCCATGCCTTCGAGAACCCTCGGCAGGTCCCCGACGTGAATGTGCTTGCCGGCGCG
>CAZMBZ010000299.1:0-6205 GCA_964564285.1 uncultured Planctomycetaceae bacterium
TTCCTGCGCAGGATCCGGTTCGTATGCCAAGGAGGCCGAAGCAGGCGATGCCGTAGCATCGTCGACCCGCCTACCGGCAGGCAGGTGCAGACCGACGCAGGCGGACCGGAGACCAGCAGGAACCCAACAAGACTTACCTGAGGCCGCTTAGCCCAACCTGGCTTGGCGGACCTCCAGCAGGACGATCAGCCCTTGATTCGTCCAGCCCAGGCGCATTCACACTCTGCGCCACCGGCGAAGTATCCCTGGCGATCATCCCCAAGCCGACCTCGCCGGGCCTGCCAGCCGGGACTGGGAGCGTTGGCCTTCATCCCTCGGAAGAAAATCGCCTCCTTACAGGAAGCTATTGCCCCATCCCATTGCCTTAACGCTATAATACCCCTTCGGTTCCCGCGACCGATGCGGGCAGATTATCCGCCAAAGGCAAAGGTTTGCCGCGACTTACGAAGCGGTTCAGCAAGGAGATCGACACCATGAAACTCAATCGCACTATCTTGGTTGGCCTGACAATCGCCCTGCTTGGCGGCCTGGTTCTGCCAAGCGCCCTCGCCGCCAAGAAGCCGGCCGAGAAGAAGAAGGAACAGTGGGTCCAGTTGTTTAACGGCAAGGACCTCACGGGCTGGATGCCCAAGTTCGCCGGTTACGCCCTTGGGGAGAACTACCTGGACACCTTCGGCGTCAAGGATGGGCTGCTGACGGTTAGCTACGACAAGTGGAAGAAGTTCAACGGCAAGTTCGGGCACCTTTTTTACAAGAAGGAGTTCAAGAACTATCGCCTGCGAGTTGAGTACCGCTTCATCGGCGACCAGGTCGCCGGCGGAGCCGGCTGGGCCACGCGCAACAACGGGCTGATGATTCTCGGCCAGAAGCCCGAGACCATGCGCAAGACTCAGAGCTTTCCCGTTTCCATCGAGGTGCAGTTGCTCGGGGGCCTTGGCAAGGGCAAACGCGCCACGGGCAACCTATGCACGCCCGGCACGAATGTGGTGATGGACGGCAAGCTCATTACCCCCCATGTAATCAAGTCCACGGCCAAGACATATGACGGCGATCAGTGGGTCATCCTGGAGGTCGAGGTACTGGGCAACCGGGTGCGGCACATCGTCGAGGGCAAGACCGTCCTGGAATACACCGACCCCCAACTGGACCCCAGGGACGGGGACGCCAAGGCACTGCTCAAGGCCGGTGCGAGCAAGATCATCCACAGCGGAACGATTTCCATCCAGGCGGAGAGCCATCCCACCCAGTTCCGCAAAATCGAGATCATGGAACTGAAGGACTGACGCCCGAAGGCCCGCGAGGTGGGGATGTGTGGGACAGTCAGCCATTCGTGGCCCTTGACGGCCTTGTTGCCGTCAAGAACCTCTTGCCCGTTCATGCCGCCTCCTTGGGAAAAGAAGAACAACTGTTCAGCGTACCGATTTAGCCCTGCCCAGGCTCTCTCGGCATCGGACGCTAGTCCCCAATGCTACGGTGCGGCAGTTATCGTCAGTTCCTGGTCGCCGGGCTTAATAGTGCTATTCCCGGTCCAACCACGCCCGGGCACGTTGGCGTATACGTAGATGACTGGTTCGTCATCCAAATCCTCAAGGGCAAAATGTCCGGAAGAATCCGTTATGGATGAGCCCGGATAAACATGCGTCGCGGTTGCTCTTGCTGTGACGATGGCTCCCGGCACTGGGTTGCCCTTCGTGTCAATTACGAGCCCTCGAAGTTTCCGGTTTGCGGCCTTGAGCACCAGATCGTGCCCTCCGGGGATCTCAGATTGATCGAGCACGACTTCGGCCACACTGAATCCCGGTGCATGAGCGGACACCGCATACTGTGCCGAAATACTTGGCACTTCCATTTGATAGCGGCCATCTTTGTCGGTCCGAGCCTTCGCAACGACACCGAATCGCCCCATGTGCGAGGCGTCGATTTGTGCCTGGACCAAGGCGTTAACCAGCGCACGCCCCCTGGCGTCCTTCACGGTCCCTGAGACCTTGATTGGCGTACTGAGCACAATCATGGGGGGCTTCTCTTCCTTGGCGACGGCGACCACGGCTGCGAGGTTCTGCTTGGGATGTCGCACCAGAACGAAACAGAACCATGGGCCCACGTCCGCCGTGTCGAGAACCAGACGTCCGTTCGCGTCGGCAACTATGTCTTTCGGGGGCTGCCAGATGGGCATTATCTGACCTGCGGCGGCCGGCACCGGCTTGCCGGCTGGATCATAAACAGGAAGCACGATCTGTGGCATTGCCGTGACTGAGACCACGGCACGCTCGGTCTTCCCTACCTCGACAGAGAACGACTTGCCCTTTTCTTCCTTGTACGAGTAGCCCGTCGCCATGAACTCCCGGATCACATACTTGCCGGGCGACAGGTAGAGCCTGGCCACTCCGTTCGGGTCCATGCTGACGGACGTGGAAATCCTCAAATCCTCCGCGGGGGATACTTGGACGAACGCGTGGGGAGCAATAGGTTTGCCGCTGTTGGCATCAACTGCAACGATTTCCAGAATACCCCCGCGGGCGGCCACGATCTTCGCTGAAGCGATCTTGCCGTTATCAACTTTCAGATTCTCCTGCGTTCCGAGCCACTCAGGCAATGCATCGCCATCGCCAACGATCTCGATCTCATATTTGCCCGCGGTCATGCCGGCCATGCTGAAATGCCCGTCCTTGTCAGTCTTGGCGTACTCGAAGTGACTGCCGCTGGTAAGAGAGCTGGCTGCGCGCACCTTCACGCCGGCAAGTGGTTTCCCTGTTCCCTTCTCGACCACGGCGCCCTCAATCCGGCCCTCGGGAGGCAGGACCAGGCGTATACCCTCCTGCCCGGGAGTAAGTCCCTTCGCCAGCGCCCGCGACTTGCCTGCTGCCGTGATGTCAAAGGCAACCGTTACCCGCTGGGGAAGCGACGAAAAGCGGAAGTGGCCTTTCTCGTCGGTCCTCGCCAGGAAAGGCTCGACGCGAATAGGGAAGAACATTCGCTTCGCCGGAGGCCCTTTCATCTCTAGCAGCAGGGCAACGGCTGCGCCAACCACGGGTTTGCCGGCCTCATCAACGATCTCGCCTTCAATGATCGTCGGCGGACCCAGTTGAAGAACCGGATCGGCGAAACCGGCCCAGGCCCAAATGGCCCAGTCGATGCACTTGCCTTCCTTCGACGCTACGACCACCAAAGCGCGCGGCACCTTCTCCTTCCCGAACCGGAAGGATCCATCCGCGCCGGTCACTGTCGAGGCTGGCCCCCGGACCTCCCCGCCGACCGCAGGACCGCCAATCGCGATGACCTTTGCCCCGGCGACCGGCTGCCCTTTCTCATCAACAACGCGTCCCGCCAGATCTCTGGCCGAATCGGCGGCAGCCGCCGCACATGCAAAGAGAGCGATGAGGATGAGGGATGCTATATGCCTGTGCATAGAAGGACTCCCTGAAAACGTGTCTTCGCCACTGGCCCAGGGATTTCCCACACAGCCCTTGGCCCGCGACACCAAGCCCACGCTTGTAGATTATCCCTTACGTGTATGAAGATGCAAGCGGTCTTCGGCCGATGCCGCCTCTAAGCGGCAGGAACTGGCGTCGTTCACCTCGTTGGCTTCTGAGCGATATTCCCCGTTACAGCCTGGATGAACTTCGGGTGATACTTGTTGAAGTTCCGGCCGCGGCCGTTGCGGTTTATTACTGTTACGAGGTCGGTCTCGGGGTCGATGCGGATCGTTGTGGACGTGGCTGAGCCGTGTCCGAACGTGCCCTTGCCCAACCCGTCGCCCTCGTACCACACGGTGGCCCCGCCGCCCGACGCGTCGGCCGTGTATGTCCGCATGCAGCCCAGCGGCTTCCACAGGCACCGGCGCGAACTTCAACCGAAGACATGGCCCGGCCATGATGCAGACGACCGAAAGCGCGACACCACATCGAGACCTCGCTCAACCCTTGTACGGCACGGTGCCGTTTTTGTAGGTCTTGTAGCCCCGCTGCCGGATGTACTCTTGGCCTGTAACGAATTTGTCGCCCCGAGCGGCGAGCATCTTGTTCAGTTGGGCGTCGAGTTTCTTCTGCAAATCCGCGTGTTCGTCCTTGTTGGCCCGGTTGGTCTGCTGGTACGGATCGGTCTTGTTATCATAGAGCAGCCAGGGGCCCTTCAAGTCGCGGACGTAGGTGTAGCGGCGCGTCCGCAGGCCGCGGTATTCCTTGCCACCCGCCCGGCTGGTCCACTCGCCGAACGGTGCGACGCAGCAGATCAAGGCCGCGTCGTTGTCGGGCGCCTTTTCGCCGGTAAACACGCCTGAAAAGTCCGTGCCCTCGACCGTCTTGGGAATCGTCACACCCGCCAGGCCCAGCAGCGTGGGCATGATGTCCGGCGCGTTAAAGGGCATGTCGATTTCCTTGCCTCCCCGCCCGCACGCCGCTGGGTAGCGCAGCAGGAAGGGCACGCGAATAGCCTCATCCCAGGGCCTTTGTTTGCGTTGCTCGCCCTGCGAGCCGAGCATGTCGCCATGGTCGCTGGTGAAAACGAAGATCGTCTCGTCGGCGATGCCGGCGTCGTCGATGGTCTTCAGCAGGTCGCCCACGCACACATCGAGCGCGGCGCAGTGGGCGTAGTAGCCCTGGATATCTTTCCGTGCGCGCGGGATGGATTTGGCGGGCACGTTGGGGCGCAGCTTGATCTTTTCGGCGTCGGCAAAGAGCCTGCGAGACTCCGCCGGGGCCGTCTCATACGGATTGTGCGGCGGACCCCACGAGAGCATCAGCAGGAATGGCTTGTCGTCCCGGGCGTGGGAGGTGATGTACTTCTGGGCGTCGCGAGTCTGGGCTGCCGCGTCGTAACCTTCCCAGAACAACTTCTCGTCGGAATCGCCATAATAGGCCGAGCGGTTGTAGTTGTGCGTACACTCCAGAACCTTCCAGTAGTCAAAGCCCTGGCGACGTTCGCGAGGGATGAACGAGCTTCGCCCGTGTCCGTCGAGGTGCCACTTTCCGATGTACCCCGTCCCGTAACCTGCCGCGGTAAAGACCTCCGCTATCGACACCGCATCTTTGGAAAGGCACAGGTCGTTGAGGAACAGGCCGTTGGTGATCGGGTACTGGCCCGTCATAAGACTCGCGCGGTAAGGCGTGCAGACCGGGCAGCACGAGACGGTCGTGGTCATGTTCACGCTCTTCGCCGCCAGCTTGTCCAGGTTCGGCGTTATCGCATTGGGGTCGCCCGCGTAGCCGGTCGCCTGGGCCCGCCACTGGTCGCCGAATACGTAAACCACGTTGGGACGCTTGCGGGAGGGCACCGCGTTCGACGCTGCCGAAAGAACGCCACCCGTCTTTGCCGCCGTGAACGCCACACCCATCGCCTTCAGAAATGTCCGTCGATCCATGTCATCTCCATCGTTACGCGTTGGCTATCATCTTCTCGAAGACCCAACAAATGGTTTCCATCCCAATTAACGAGGGGCGATGCTCCTATTCCCTGGTCTCGCGCACTCGGTCATAGGCAGCGAAGGGCTGGTTGTTGAAGTCCCCGCCAATAAATAGCAGGTCGTTGGCCTTATCCTTAGCCGGCACGACCACGAGGTTGAACGACTCAGCATCGCCCATTTGATCGTCGCCCTTGGGGCGGAAGTACACCAAGTGCGGATTGCCCTTGTGGCTTACGAGTATGAAAGGCCGCTGCTGGCCGTCGCTGTGATGGCTCTTGAACGTCCCGGCCATGTACAAACTCTTGTCCTTTAGGAAATCGTTGTACTTCTCCGGGATCTTCGTGGCCACGGTCGGATCCGGGCAGAACTCGTAGAAGGCATCGGCCATGCTCTTGGCCCTCTTGGCGTCAAGCAGTCGGGCGGTCAGTTCAACATTCAGTTTCCATTTGCCTCCCAGCCGGCTGGCGACGACATTCTCCTTGTCCGGCTCGACCCGCATGGCCGCCCACGCGACCACGGCGGCGGAAAACAAGAGCCCGGCCCCGAGGACTGCCGCGATGACTTTGCATCTCATAGTCTTCCCTTTCGTAAGAATCCGTAACTCCCAAAACGAACTTGGCTCGCAACCGCTGCGGGCCGACCGTTCCTACTTATGAGCCTTGGCTATCATCTTCTCGAAGACCTGTCGTTGCTCGATCATGGCGGCAACCCGGTCGGCCTGCCTGGTGCGGCATTCCAGCAGCACCCAGCCAGCGTACTTCGCCTTGACCATCAGGCTGATTAGCTGCTGGTACGGGTACTTGCCAA
>CAZMBZ010000300.1:0-6169 GCA_964564285.1 uncultured Planctomycetaceae bacterium
GACATCGCCCATTGGCCTGCCAGGCGAGGGGCGTTTCGCGGGGTCCCAAAGAGGCCGTCCGCATTGCTCCGCTCGATATCCTTTTCCATGACGAGGCTTGGAGCGAGGCGGGCTTTGCGTGTACAATAGTCGCGAAAAGTGCCGTTGGGTTTTTTGTTTGATAGCCGAGCGGGGTGCGATGGGCAAAGCTGGCCGACTTGCTGCAAGGCTGGCGAGAGTCTTTTAACAACTACCCGGGAGATTGAAGATGAAAGCACACATAGCGGCCTTGTGCATCTTTGCGATGGCGGCGACATGCTGGGCGGGCGAGTTGTCGCCCGTGGCGTGCGAGCCGGGCTCCGCCTTGTCCAGCCGGCAGTTGTACATTCGCACCAGCGGCTTCAAGCCAGGCGAAGCGGGCTCGGGGCTGGTCAGCTCCCAGGCTCGGGTAGGCACAATTAGCGGCAAGGGCTGGACTTTCAAACTAGCCATCGACGCAAGCACCACCTCCGCCAAGGCACCCGACACTATCCGCCTGGACTTCTCCGGCAGGGGCCAGTTCGCCGGTGTCCCCAGCACCCCTCTCAAGACCACCCGCACCGCCCGGAATCTCTACCAGGGCGAGTTCGGCCCGGTCGAGGTCCAGGCCACCATCGGCCTGACGACCGTGCCAATTTGCGTTAAGGGCCAGTACGTAAAGTCCGGCCCAAACCGCTACATGATACTGACCTTCGGCACGGCCATGCAGGGCAAGTGCAACTTCGACGGCAAGGAACTGCCCGTGCGGATTATCGACGGCGACAACGATCTCCAAGCCGGCAAACCTTGGCAAAAACGGACCTTCGGAAGGTCGATCGCCGTCGTGCCAGGCGATACGGTGGCCGTCGACACAGGTGACGGCACGTTCGCCAAGGACGTCCGCCGGGCCTGCTACGGTTCGCCCGTCGAGGTCGGCGGCAAGTGGTACGACGTGACCGTTTCCGACGACGGTAAGCAGATTTCCGCCAAGCCGGTGACAATTACGGCGGGAAAACTCCGCATCAACCACCCCAAGTGGTCGTGCCTGCTCATCGGCAAAAAGTTCGTAATGCCGCTGGAAGGTGGAACCGAACCCGTGTCTGTCCCGGCCGGGGATTACGTGATGCGAACTTACGAGGAATTCTCCGCCCCCGATGACAAGGGCAACCGGGCACAACTGGCGGTAAGCCTGAGACCGACCGCGACGACGTCGAAGGTTAAGATACAGGCCGACAATACCAACGATCTGGCAATCGGCTCGCCCCTGAGAGGAACCGTCAAGGTCGTCAAGCGGGGCAGTCAGTACATGCTGGGGCTGGCCCTGACAGACGCGGCAGGGCGACCCATCGGCAACCTTCAGACTTACGGAGGCAAGAGGCCTCCCAAGCCGCGGGTGACCGTTAAGGACGCCGCCGGCGCCAAAGTCTACGAGACATCACTGGAATATGGTTGAGGCTTCACATGTTCGCGCTCATGGCGAGCGCCCCAAACGCTTAGTGGAACCTACACCGTTTCTCTGGACTACGACACCAGCCCGTTCGAGATAGTACCGACAGACAGTAAGCTTCAGGCAGATTGATCGCGCCGACCCCCGCGCCGCGTGTGCATGGTTAGGCGGGCAGGCGCGAGGGAGAAAGAAATGGCGACAGTAGATCTCGCGAAGCGACGCCGCATAATGCAGCGTTCGATGAAGCTCGGGCATTGCATCTGCGACCCCCGCAGGCCATGCCCGTGCGACATTTTCAAGAACGACGGCATCTGCCCGTGCGCCGGCGAGAAACCCAAGCCCATCGCCGCATCCGACGTAAAGCTGCTCGAACACGTCCACAATGCCGGCTGCGCGTCGAAGATAGCCCCAGGCGACCTCGAAGCCGTCCTGGGCAGGCTTCCCGCAGTGGAAGACCCAGCCGTGATTTCAGGCATGCCCGCCGGCGACGATGCGGGAATCTACAAGCTCAACGACCAGACGTGCCTGGTCCAGACCCTCGACGTGATGACCCCCTGCGTGGACGACGCGTACACCTTCGGACGGATATGCGCAGCCAACTGCCTGTCAGACGTCTACGCCATGGGCGGCACGCCTCGCACGGCTCTGAGCATACTGGCGTTCCCATCGGAAACACTCGACGCGGACATCATCTACCAGATGACACGAGGCGCGATGGATATCTTCGCCGAGGCGAACGTCGCGCTGATCGGCGGGCACAGCATCAAGGACGAGGAGATCAAACTCGGCTTCTCGATAACCGGCACGGTCCCTGCCGCCCAGGCCGTCGGGCACGAAACGGCAAAAACGGGCGACGTGCTCGTGCTGACCAAGCCGCTGGGCGTGGGCGTGCTGGGCTTCTGCCGCCAGATAGGCCGACCCGATGGCGACGCCCGAGTCCGGGCCGAGTCGATGGCGACGCTGAACCGATCCGCCGCCGAGGCTATGAACGAAGTCGGCGTATCAGCCTGCACGGACGTAACCGGCTTCGGCCTGTTCGGCCATCTCATCAGCCTCTGCCGACACTCGGGTGTCACGGCGCAGATTTTCACCGACCGCCTGCCCGCGCTCGATGGTGCCCTCGCCGCCCTCGCCGACGGGGTAATACCCGGCGCCATCGAGCGAAACACCGAGTATGTCGGCGACGACCTCAGCGCCGCCGAGGGTGTGCCCGAGACCGGCGTGCTGCTGGGCTACGACGCACAGACCTCCGGCGGGCTGTTGATCTGCGTGCCCGCCGAAAAGCACGGCAAGCTGGTCGCGGCCCTGGAGGCTCGCGGAACTCTCGCCGCGACGATCGGAAAGATCGTCGGCGAGTCCGACGGCAAGATTGTCGTGACACAGGCAGGCCAGGACGCCTCGACCGCACCGGTCAAAGAGATCGTCGACAAGCTTCCCCACGACGACGATGCCGATGAGCCAGACATCGCGCCCGCCAACGCAGGCGATGGCGACGGCGCAGACGACGGCGAATCCACAGCCGACATGACTGGCAAAATATGGCAGACCTTAATGCGGAAAAGCGCCACCGCCGGCGCTATCGACGCCAAGACCAAGGAACTCATTAACTACGCCCTCGTGATAATGTCGCGCTGCGAGCCCTGCCTGGGATACCACCACGACGCTGCTCTGAAAATGGGGATCACCCCGGAACAATTGGACGAGGCGATGTGGCTGGCGGTCGCCATGGGCGGCGCCCCAGTCAAACTGTTCTACGACGACGCTGCCCAGGCCATCCCCGGCGCGGGCGAGAAAAGCCGAAAGTCCCGGTCCCAGCGCTGCTGTTAGGAAAACGCACAAAACCCCGACCGAACCCGACACCCGTATCCGCAAAGACACGAAGCCCTGGGACTGCTATCCTGGGGCTTCGGGTCTGTGGGCTGGACGCATACGGAGGCGAATGGGAATCGAACCCACCCGGGACTTTGTTGAGCCCCACACTGGTTTTGAAGACCAGGGGCGCCACCAGGCTACCGTTCACCTCCATCCCGTTAAGATGGCAGCGATTCTAACAGCCGGTGCCGGGCAATGTCAACGAACACCCATGCGGCACAGCGATTCCGCAAGCCGAAGCGTTTCGTCTGCCCGGGACGGGGTTTGCACGTATTTTGAGCGTTAAGCAGATTCGCAGGGCGGTTCTCGGGGTCCGCCGGCCTGTGGCGGCGCATAGAACCGACCCCGGTGGCGGCATATTCGCGGCGGGGTTGGAATCGGCTCCGGATGTCGGCCAAGTCACGTAGGAGCGCGGGGCAAGCCGGCCCGGTAATGATACAATTCGCCCGCGATCGCGCGGGGATGGTGGTGGCACAGATGATCGGCGTGCTGCCGCGTGCTCAATTCGTTGAACCCCTCGTTCTCGATGGCCCAACGACGGTGGCCCAGTTCCAGCACCGCCCGCGTGGAGGCATGAGCGCCCGGCAACGTGGTTACCCAGGCCCAGTGGGATTTAACAGACTCGTTTTGCCCGTCCAGTTGCCGGCGAACCGTGGTTCGCTCCAGGCTTTCCACCACCCGAACCGGCTGGCCGACTTGAGGCCAACTCGTAAAGCCCTCCAGGTCCCAGCAATCCGCCAGCCAGCGGCCCCGCTGAATCTGCACCGGCGCCATGCCGGCAAAGAGGCCAAAGTCTTGATAGAATTGCTCCCTGACCCATAACTACGCGAAGTGATTATACGGTCGCGGCCGCCCGGAACCTCACCACGTAAGATTACACCTGCCCCCCATTCTTCCATCAACTAAATTCCCGCAAGATTGCAGTCGAGCGGTCTATCGGTCAAGGTCGCGCTAATCGCCGGCCGTGGCGGCCAGGATGTCCTTTAGCTTCGCCCGCAGCAGCCAGGTCGTCTCTGTCCCGGTCATCACGAAGACCTCATCTCCCTTGCAGAACACCCTCGATCCGGCCAGCGGAGCGAGGTAACTCGATACCATTATCCCCTCGCCGGCGAAGACCGCGTCGGCCTTGGGGTCCAGTTCAAGCAGATATGCCCCGCCGTACAGCAGGAACTCCTTGCCGCCGGCCAGGATCAACTGCTGGTCGGTAAGGTCCGCCCCACGGTCCTTCGTCTTCACGAGCAGCTGAGGCTGTGACCACGACCGGCCATCATTCGAGCTGAGGTGGTAGATTGCTTCCTCGCAGTCGTCACAGACCATGCGGAACTGTTTGCGGTCGTCCACGACCACGTGAACGTTCCAGAGGTCTACCTCTTTTGCATTGATCTTGCGACCCTTCACGTCAATGGGCGTCAGTCCCTTGACGTCGTCGAGCGTATCGCCCGAACCCGCCCTGTCGCGACAGAATATCCACTGCTTGCCTTTGGGGCCGGCGACCATACTCGCACTCGACCCGGTCCAGCTACCCATCTTGCCGATCTCAATCCGCCGGATAGGCGCCCAGATCTTCCCGTCGCGCGTGCTGGTCAGCCACAGGTGATAGCCGGCCGTACTGGTGGTTTGCGGAGACAGACGGTTGGAGAAGAACGCTACGTAGATCGTGCCGTCCGGGGCCCTGAACGTTGCGGGCTCGATATTGTCGAATACGGAGCAAAATGGCAGCGGCTCAGGCTTCGTCCAGTGGATCAGGTCCTTGCTCTGGGCGGCCATGAGCTTGCCGCCCTGGCGGCCCCAGACCGCGATGTGCCCTGTATCGCCGAGGCGCTGGATGCTGAATCGCGGCGGCTTCACTGTTTGCCTGCCCGAGAGTTCCAGGTCCAACTGCTGCCGCCGGAACGGGCTGTCGAGGTTGAAGACCAGGCCGTATCGTCGGCCCGGCTTGACCTCGTACGGTGTTTCGATTATCTCATCCCGGCCGGGCGCCGTCAGCCGCAACATATGGCGGCCAGGGCGGACGCCACTGCAGGCTCGCTCGTTCGGCATTGTGATCGAGCCCCACGTAATCCGGCTGTTGGCGGGGTGCAGCTTTGTCTGCATCCACGCGTCGGCCTGGATCGGGGCCGGGTCCTTCGTCACCGGGCGGAAGGTCGCCTTGACCAAGACGCTGTGGACCTTGAATTCCTTGTTCGTGCCGATCCTGATGTGCGCCAGACCGGCGCCGGGAGGGATGGTGATCGTCTCCTTGACCACCGCCCGGCCGGGCTTGTCCCTGTTCGTCCAGCCGATGCTGCCGAGGTCACTCTTCTTGTTCGGCGGATCGTGCGCCATGACAAAGCAACTGAACTGCCCGCCGTAGCGGACGTTGAATTGTTCGATGTCGCAGGCGAACTCGATCGTGGCGAATTCCCTGCCGCGCGGCGGGGCCAGGGCGTAGTGGTCGTACGTGCCGGGTTGGTACCGGCGAGCTAGAATCCTTGCGTCATTGAGGTCCAGTTTGGTTGCTTCGTCGCTGTCGGCGAGGGAAATAATCCATGGCACTTCCGGCCGCGAGGCCTCCTCCGGCAGAGAACAGAGGGCTTTGTGGATGAGTTCCACGTCCACCAGTTGGCCGTTGCCGTATCTCGACTTTGCCCGCGTGTCGACGGACCGCTTCCACGCGGCGACGGCGCCCTGGACGTCGCCAGCTTTGTGCAGCATCAGCGGAAGGGCCTTTACGATTTCGATCCAGAGATAGTCGATCTTTGTCTCGGTGTCCTCCAGATAGTCGAGGGCATCGGCCAGTGTTTTCGCAGCCGACTTGTGATCCTTAAGCTCGGCCGATTGCATCCGCGCGATCCACAGCATCAGGATGCTTCG